>NZ_JBSHIT010000003.1:0-403092 GCF_053619115.1 Arthrobacter sp. NPDC055585 | reverse complement strand
GCCGGTCACAGATGACCGGCGGGCCGCCCTTTGCGGAACAGCAGGCTTAGCGGACCCCGAGCAGGTCCACGACAAAGATGAGGGACTCCCCCGGTGCGATCGCCGAGCCGGCGCCGCGGTCGCCGTAGGCCATGTGGGCCGGGATTTCCAGGCGGCGGCGTCCGCCGACCTTCATGCCCAGCAGGCCCTGGTCCCAGCCCTGGATGACCTGGCCGATGCCAACCGTGAAGTCCAGCGGCGCGCCGCGGTTCCACGAGGCATCGAACTCTTCACCGGTGGAGAAAGCCACGCCCACGTAGTGGGTGGAGACGGTGTCCCCGGCTTTCGCTTCGGCTCCGTCACCGACAATGATGTCTTCGATGACGAGGTCGGTCGGGGCATCGTGCTCCGGGAAATCGATTTCCGGCTTCTGGCGGTCGTATTCGCGCTTTCCGAATGACATGGGACTCCTTCGTTTTGGGACTGCCTGCTATCTTATCCGGACCCGGCGGCTACTTGGTCTCAAGGATGTCGACGACGAACACCAGGGTTTCGTTCTGGAGTTCATTGCCTTCACTGGAGCCGTAGGCCGTGGCAGGAGGAGCCACGATCAGGACCTGGGATCCCACGGTCTTGCCGGCAAGGCCGTCGGTCCAGGCCGAAATGACCTGGTTCAGTCCGAAGGACGTGGGCGCGCCGCGCTCCCAGCTGGAGTCGAACACGGAGCCGTCAGACCACTTGACGCCGTGGTACTGCACGGTGACGGTGTCATCGGCTTCAACTACCGCTCCGTCGCCCTTCTTCAGCTCCTGGGCGATCAGCTCGGTAGGCGCCTCGCCTTCCGGAACAGTGATGGAGGGCTTGCCGTCGTCGTCAAGGGTCACGGTGGGCTGGCCTTCGACCGGCTCGACGTCGGTGCCCCAGGCCCGCGTCGGAATGTCGCGGGCGCCGGTCAGCGTGAAGACGATGAACTGCGTAGCAGTGCCTGCCTCTTCGTTGCCGGGAACGTAGTAGGCGAAGTCCGAGCCGACGGGAGCGCCGACGAGGGCGCTGTACATCTGCTCGTTACCCTGCTTGAGGGTGTCATCCACGGCAATGTCTTCGGCGGTTTCCGCCGTGTAGGTTTCCTGGCCCGCTTCGCCGCTTTCGGGGTCCATGACAACAAGCCGGACTGAAGCGGTCTGGCCTTCGGTGAGCTCTGCGCCGTCGCCGTCGTTCACCCGCACGAGGGTCGGTTCTTCGGCCGTCAGCGGAGTGTCAAACTCCACTGTGGGGACGGCACCTTCACCGTTGGAACTGACCTTGACGGAGGAGAGCGGTTCGCTGCTGCCGTCTCCGGAGCATGCGGTAAGCAGCAGGAGGGCGGGCAGGAGCAGGGCTAGTACTTTTCGCACAGTACTTCTTTCAGTGGCGGACAAATGTCTCTGCCCGTCAGCAGAGTGCAGGGGCATGCCCGCACCCTCTCCGGGCAGCAAGACCAACCCTAACGCCTTCACCTGAAAGGTTCCTAGATCAGCCGCGGCCCGGGATTCCTGCGCTTTGGTCAGAGCGTGGAAAGCAGAGCCTCCACGCGTTCATCAACAGCAGCAAACGGATCCTTGCACAGAACGGTCTGCTGGGCCCGGTCGTTGAGCTTCAGGTGCACCCAGTCCACGGTGAAGTCCCGGTTGGCAGCCTTGGCGCGGCGCACAAAGTCGCCGCGGAGCTTGGCCCGGGTGCTCTGCGGCGGAACGTCCACGGCTTCTTTGACGGCGCTGTCATCAACCACGCGTGCCGTTTCGCCCCGCGACTGCAGCAGGTAGAAGAGCCCGCGCCTGCGGCTGATGTCGTGGTACGTGAGGTCGATCTGGGCGAGCCGGGGCGAACCCATGTCCAGGCCGCCGCGCTCCGCGTACCGGTCCACGAGTTTTTTCTTGATCGCCCAGTCGATTTCCGTGTCTATGCCGGAAGTGTCCCCGGACTCGACCGCGTCCAGTGTCCGCTCCCAGAGATCCAGGATGCGCGGCACGTGGCGGTTGTGCGGACCGTTGTCCGTGACGAAGTCCTGCACCCGGTCAAGGTAGATGCGCTGGAGCTCCAGGGCTGTCATGGTGGATCCGTTGGCCAGCTTGAGCGGGGCGGAGCCGGTGAGGTCGTGCGAGATCTCACGGATGCTGCGGATGGGGTTCTCCAGCCGCAGGTCCCGCATGATCACCCCGGCTTCGATCATCCGCAGCATCAGGTCCACAGAACCGATCTTGAGCATGGAGGTGGTCTCGGACATGTTGGAGTCGCCGGCTATGACGTGCAGGCGGCGGTAGTGCTCGGCGTCGGCATGCGGCTCGTCCCGGGTGTTGATGATGGGCCGGGACCGGGTGGTGGCAGAGGAGACGCCCTCCCAGATGTGATCGGCCCGCTGGGAAAACGCGTACAGCGAACCGGACTGGGTGCGCAGGACCTTGCCGGCGCCCACGAGAAGCTGCCGGGTGACTAGGAACGGAATCAGGATGTCCGCCAGCCGGGAAAACTCAAGCCGGCGCGGGATCAGATAGTTCTCATGGCTGCCGTAGGAGTTTCCTGCCGAGTCAGTGTTGTTCTTGAACAGGTAGACACTTCCGTTGAAACCCTCAGCTGCCAGGCGTTCCTCGGCCTCGTCCACGAGGTCGTCAAGGATCAGTTCCCCTGCCCGGTCATGGGCTATGAGCTGGGCCAGGTCGTCGCATTCAGCGGTCGCATACTCGGGATGCGAGCCCACATCCAGGTAAAGCCTCGAGCCGTTGGTGAGAAAAACGTTGGAGGAGCGTCCCCAGCTCACCACCTTCCGGAAGAGGTAGCGGGCCACCTCCTCCGGGGAGAGCGGGCGTGAGTCCGGTCCCGAGTAGGCGATGCCGAATTCTGTCTCAACACCAAAGATCCTGCGTTCCATCAGTCTCCTTCCGGGCTGGAAAGCACGCGGTCCAGCTCAACGGTTCCTATCCTGCGGAACGCCCGGACCGTGCCCCGGGTGGAAAGCGGATCCCGGTCCAGGACCGCCACCTCCAGGAGTCCTGCTCCGAGCAGTTCGGTGCCCTGCGGGGGTTCAGGGTCCTGGCCTGACTGTCCTGCCGCAGCTTCCTGCGGCCGCCGGGTAGTGGCGAGGGCCTGGACTGCAACCCTGATGGCCTCATTAAACGTGGTGTCCGGTGACCAGGTGCGGGCGAGGGAATCATTGACGGTTTCCGCCTGTCCGCCCATCACCACGTAGTTGCTCTCGTCGGCTATCGAGCCGTCGTAGGTCAGCCGGTACAGATGGTCCGCATAGGGTTCCTTGCCGACTTCAGCCACGGCAAGCTCGACCTCGAACGGCTTGCCCTCAGCGGTGAATACGGAGCCCAGGCTCTGCGCGTAGACGCTGGCCAGCCCGCGGGCCGAGACGTCTTCCCGGGCGTAGGAGTAGCCGCGGACGTCGGCGTACCGTACGCCGGCCTGCCGGAGGCTCTCGAACTCGTTGTACTTCCCCACCGCGGCGAACCCTATCCGGTCATAAATCTCGCCGAGCTTGTGGAGCGAAGGCGAAGGGTTCTCCGCGACGAACGCAATGCCGTCGCGGCAGGTCAGCACAACAACCGAGCGGCCGCGGGCTATACCTTTCCGGGCAAAGTCAGCCCGGTCCTTCATCAGCTGTTCGGGCGAGACGTAGAACTGCTGCGTCATCTCCTATGCCTCCCGTCCGGCGATGGACCGGCGGGCTACCAGGTCCTCGGCGAGCTGGTGCAGCTCACGTTCGGGGATCTCGCGCATGCCTGCGGAGTTGACCACGTAGACCACAGGCCACAGCTGGCGGACCAGGTCCGGGCCGCCCGTGGCGGAGTCGTCGTCGGCGGCGTCGTAAAGCGATTCAACGGCTATCCGGACGGCCTCGTCCTGGTCCAGTCCGGGACGCCAGAGTTTCTTCAGGGCTCCGCGGGCAAAAACGGATCCCGAGCCCACACTGTGGTGCTCGTACTCCTCGTACCGCCCGCCGGTCACGTCATAGGAGAACATCCTCCCGGCGTGCCGCTCAGTGTCGAACCCGGCGAAGAGCGGAATCACGGCCAGGCCCTGGAGGGCCAGCGGCAGATTCTGGCGCACCATGGCCGCAAGCCGGTTGGACTTGCCGTCCAGGCTCATCGGGGTGCCTTCGATTTTCTCGTAATGCTCCAGCTCCACCTGGAAAAGCCGGATCATGTCCAGTGCGAGGCCGGCGGTACCGGCGATGCCCAGCACGGAGTAGCTGTCTGCCGGAAAGACCTTCCGGATGTGCCGGCTGGCGATCATGTTTCCCATCGTCGCCCGCCGGTCCCCCGCCATCAGCACACCGCCGGCATACGTGAGGGAAACAATGGTGGTGGCCTGCGGCGCTGCTGCCGCTGCCGATCCTGCAGGAGCTGTGCCAAGCCGGCGGGCCGAGGGCAGCAGCTCCGGGTGGTGGCGGCTGAGGTGTTCGCTGAATGATGACCCCGCTTCAGCGGCCACCGTGTGTGCAGGATCCGTTGGCACCATCCGCTACTGACCGCCCTTCTGGATGAAACCGCGGACGAACTCTTCGGCGTTGTTCTCCAGCACGCCGTCAATCTCATCCAGCAGGTCGTCTACACCTTCGGTCTGGGCTGTGGACTGCTCCGCAGGCTCTGCGGCGGGAGGCAGTGTCTCGTCGGTCTCCTCCACTTCCTGGGGACGTGATCCGGTATTCCTGCGGTCCTGGGTTGCCATGATGCCTGCCCTTTCCTGCTGACGCGTTGCTGAGGAATGTGTCCTAGGTCCTATGGTGCCACGGTAGGTTCCGGACCGGTCAGGAGACGGGTCACAAAATCTTCCGCGTCGGCTGAAACGTCGAACAGCTCTCCCGTGAGCTCCTTGGTTCCGCGCAGCGGTTCCCGGGTGGGGATCCGCTGCAGTCTCCGCCGGGACGGCAGCTCAAAGATGATCGAGTCCCAGCTGGCACCGATGACTTCGGACGGGAAACGGGTGATGCAGCGGCCGCGGAAGTAGGCCCGGGTGTCTTCAGGGGGCTGTGCCACGGCTGCGGCAATCTGCCGGTCGGTCAGGATCCGTTCCATCTGCCCGCGGGCGGCCAGCCGGTAGTACAAACCCTTCTCCGGACGCATGTCCGAATACTGCAAGTCGATGAGGTTCAGCCGGGCATCGTTCCAGGCCAGTCCATCCCTGTCCCGGTAGGCCTGCAGCAGCCGAAGCTTGGCCACCCAGTCCACCTGCGCAGAGGCTGACATCGGGTCCCGCTTGAGGGTTCCCACCACCGAAGTCCAGCGGGTCAGGATGTCCTCCGTGGCGGCGTCGGCTCCCCCTTCCCGCCGGGCATGCGCGGCCGCAGCTTCCAGGTACATTTCCTGAAGGTCCAGGCCGGTGACGCTTCGCCCGTCCTTCAGCTCCACCAGGACGGTCAGTGACGGGTCATGGCTGATGGCCTGGAGGGCTCCCACGGGGTCCCGGAGCTCGACCTGCGGTGCCGCGGCGTCCTCGATCATGGACAGGACCGCCGACGTTGTTCCCAGTTTGAGCAGGGCAGAAACCTCACTGAGGTTCGCGTCGCCGATGATCACGTGCAGCCGACGGTACTTTTCCGCGACGGCGTGCGGCTCGTCGCGGGTGTTGATGATGGGGCGGCGGATGGTGGTTTCCAGGCCCACCTCGGTTTCGAAGAAATCCGCCCGCTGGCTGAGCTGGTAGCCCTGGCGCTGGTTGCTGGTGCCGATCCCGACCCGGCCGGAGCCGCAGATCACCTGGCGGGAGACAAAGAACGGCAGCAGACCGGCAACCAGCCGGGTGAAGGGCACACTGCGCGGGACCAGGTAGTTTTCATGCGCGCCGTAGGAGACGCCCTTGTTGTCGGTGTTGTTCTTGTACAGATGGACGGGCGCGAAGCCCGGGGTGGCGGCAATATGCCGCATCGCCGTCAGGACCACCGCATCCCCCGCCTTGTCCCAGAGCACCGCGTCATGCGGATTGGTGGTCTCCGGTGAGGAGTATTCCGGGTGGGCGTGGTCGACGTAGAGCCTGGCGCCGTTTCCCAGCACCATGTTCATCAGCACGGAGTTGTCCTCCGACTCCCCGTACAGGGCGGACGGTCCCCCGCCCTCCATGGCAATCTGCTCAGCGTCCAGCACCGGAGGGGCGTCCGTCAGCTGCGTGGGATCAGCGGCAGTGCGGGGAACCGTGTAGCCGCGGGCATCGTTCAGCGGTGCCTCGTCGGTGTAGTCCCAGCGCGTTCCGGAGAGGTTTCCCAGACCGGCACGGACGCTGGCAGCGTAGGCGTTGACAACCTGGCTGGAGAGCACGGTGGCGTTCGCGTTCGGCAGGGCCGGAGCCAGTACGCCGTACTCGGTTTCCGTGCCCATCACCCTGCGGACCGTCACAGATACTGTCCCGGGTTGGCGGTCGTTTCAATGGTGCGGCCGGGTTCCTGCCCTGCCTTGCCTTGGATGATCGTGCGGATGTAGGTGATCCGTTCGCCCTTTTTGCCGGAGATGCGTGCCCAGTCGTCCGGGTTGGTGGTGTTGGGCATGTCTTCGTGCTCACGGAACTCATCAACGACGGCGCGCATCAGGTGTTCGATGCGCAGGCCGCGCTGGTGCAGGGTCAAAAAGTCCTTGATGGCGTACTTCTTGGCCCGGTCCACAACGTTCTGGATCACTGCCCCGGAGTTAAAGTCCTTGAAGTAGAGCATCTCGGTGTCGCCGTTGGCGTAGGTGACTTCCAGGTACTCGTTGGACTTGTCCTCGGCGTACATCTTTTCCACGGTCCGGCGGATCATCTCCTTGACCGTGGCCACCGGGTCATAGCCGTGCTCGGCGAGGTCGTCGCGGTGCAGCGGCAGGTCCGGGGTGAGGTACTTGGCGAAGATCTCCCCGGCGCCTTCGGCATCGGGGCGCATGATCTTGATCTTCACGTCCAGCCGGCCGGGCCGGAGGATCGCGGGATCGATCATGTCTTCGCGGTTGGAGGCACCGATCACAATCACGTTCTCGAGCTTCTCCACGCCGTCGATCTCGCTGAGCAGCTGGGGAACAATCGTAGTTTCGACGTCGGAGGAAACGCCGGTGCCGCGGGTGCGGAACAGTGAATCCATCTCATCGAAGAACACCACCACGGGGCTTCCGTCCGAGGCCTTCTCCCTGGCGCGGGAGAAGATCAGGCGGATATGCCGCTCGGTCTCCCCCACGTACTTGTCCAGCAGCTCCGGGCCCTTGATGTTCAGGAAGTAGCTGCGGGTTCCGGGCATCCCGGTCTGTTCCATCACACGGGCGGCGAGCGAATGGGCCACCGCCTTGGCGATCAGGGTCTTGCCGCAGCCGGGAGGCCCGTACAGCAGGATGCCCTTTGGCGCCTTGAGCCCGTGCTCGCGGTAAAGGTCCGGGTGCATAAAGGGAAGCTCCACCGCGTCCCGGATCTGTTCGATCTGGGGGCCGAGGCCGCCGATGTCCGAGTAGGAGATATCCGGCACCTCTTCCAGGACCAGGTTTTCCACTTCGCTGCGGGGAATCTTCTCCAGTGCGTAGCCGATCCGTGTGTCCACGGTCAGCGCATCCCCAACGCGAACCTTTTCCTTCACCAGCGGGCCGTTGAGCCGGACCACCCGTTCGTCGTCGGCCCGGCCGACCACCAGCGCACGGTCACCCTCAAGCAGTTCCTGGACGGTGAACAGTTCACCGGCCTTTTCGAACCCGAGTCCCGCAACAACGGTCAGCGACTCGTTGAGCAGCACTTCCTGGCCGGGAACAATCTGGCCAAGGTCCAGCAGGGGGCTCACGGCCACCCGCAGTTTGCGCCCTGACTGGATGATATCCACGCTTTCCTGCACGGTGGCCGTGGTGGTGACCCCGGGCGCCGGTTCCGTCCGCTGATTGACGGCTATAACTGTTCCGAAGCTGAACGGAGTGGCCCCCTCTTTTTCGAGGGCGTCCTTGAGCCGGACGATCTCCGCCCTGGCCGTTTCCAGCATCGCCACCAGGCGGGCGTTGTTATGGGTCAGCGCCGCGAGCTGGCGGTCCAGGTTCCGCAGCTTGTCCCGGAGGACATTCAGTTGCCGGGATTCAGTACCGTCCGTGCCGTATCCGCCGTCCATCGCGCCGCCCATGGGGGCCCCGCCGGTGTTTTCCTCATCAACCATGTTCCGACCGCCTTCATAGCTTTCGTCCCTTCGTTTGACGATAACGCAGTGACGCACGCAATACACCGGGCGCGGAGTCTTGTGTTTCTCCGCGTCCCGGATATGGGGCTGGCCGGTGGTCCGGTTTAGTCCTCGCTGCCCGTGCTGCCGTGCTCCTCCTGGAACCGTTCAGCCTTGGCGAGGGCGCCGCGCTGGATGGTTGAGCTGGCGTCCTTGGCCGCGCGCCGCAGCTTCTTGTCGGAGACTTCGCGCTCCCCCACGGCCGCCGGAGTCCAGGCATTGAGGTCTTCCTGGCTGAAGTCCGTCTTGGAGGCCCGGCGCTTGGCAACCAGGCCGGTGGCACCTTCTGCCAGCCGGCGGGCGGAGAGCAGGAACCCGGTGTGGGCCACCATGCGGTGGTCAGGCCGGACGGCGAGGCCTTCAAGGTGCCAGCCGCGGACCATGGATTCCCAGCCCTCGGGTTCGGTGAAGCGGCCGTCGGCACGGATGGCCTCCGCGGTGCGCGAAAGCTGGGTCACGGTTGCAACGTAGGAGATCCACACGCCTCCGGGTGCCAGGACCGTGGCCACGGCGTCGGTGCACTCCCAGGGCGCGAGCATGTCCAGTACTACCCGGTCGACGCTGCCCGGCTCCTGATTGCGGACAACCTCGTCCTGGAAGTCACCCAGGGTGATGTCCCAGGCGGGGTGCGGTCCGCCAAAGAACGTTTCAACGTTGCCGCGGGCGATGTCAGCGAACTCTTCCCGGCGCTCGTAAGAGTGCAGCGAGCCGTTGTCGCCGACGGCGCGAAGCAGGGAGATGCTCAGGGCGCCGGAGCCTACGCCGGCCTCAACCACGCGGGCTCCGGGGTAAATGTCCGCCATCGTTACGATCTGGCCGGCATCCTTGGGGTACACCACGGCTGCTCCACGCGGCATCGAGAGAACAAAGTCGGAGAGCAGCGGCCGGAGCACCTGGTACTGGTGTCCGGTGGTGTTGGTGACGATCGTGCCTTCGGGTACGCCGATGACCGCCTCGTGGGGCAGGTAGCCGCGGTGGGTGTGGAACGCGCCGCCCTCGGTGAGGGTGATGGTGTTCCGGCGTCCCTTTTCATCGGTGAGCTGGACGCGTTCGCCGGGCCGCAGCGGTCCGCGGCGCATGTCCGCGCCGTGCGCAGCTGGTGTTTCGGAGGTACCCGGGTTGTTCATAAGTGGCTGTCCTTTGTATCTGCGGGCTTGTTCGGCAATCTCTGGCTTTACGTGCTTGTGGGGCTCTGAGCAGTGGTGCTAGGGGTTTGGTCAGGAACGGGGGGTCTGCGGCCGCCGGCCGGTGATCGCGGCAACGACGGTCCTCTGCCGCAGCAGGCCTACCACCGTGCCTTCCCGGTTGATGACGGCGTATTCGCTGCCCTCGAGTTTGGAGAGGTAAGCGATGAGTTCCTGGCCGTTGGCTGCATCGGGGATGTAGGCACCCGGTGCGAGGGCGCGGGCGACCGCAGATGCCGGGGTCTGTGCCGCAAAGTCTGCGGGTACGGCTGCAAGGGCACCGGGGTCAACGATGGCTTCCGGCTGGCCGGTGGGAGCAGTCAGGACCAGTGTTGTCCCGGGACCGGCCGCTGCTGCAGCGCGCCGCACTTCGGCGACGGGCGTTCCGGCGGGAAGCTGGATGGCCGGTTCCATCAGCGCTGCGGCGGAAACCGCCGGCAGCCGCAGCCGCATGCGCGCATTGGCAATGGAGGCGCCGGCACCCATCCAGAGGAACCCGGAGACCAGGGCGGTGATCAGCAGCAGGCTGAAATCAGGAGTCCTGCCCTGCAGGAACGGCGGAAGAATGATTGCCGCAGCAAGTGCTGCGGCAATGAGGCGTCCGGCCCAGCCGGCGGCGAGGGTGCCGCGGTCCTGGCTGCCGGTGGTCTTCCAGACGATGGTCTCCACGATTCTGCCGCCGTCCAGCGGAAGTCCCGGCAGGACGTTGAAAATGGCGACCAGGAGGTTCGCCCAGACAAAGATGTCAGCCAGGAGCCGGCCAACGGTGCCCGGTTCCAGGAAGACCAGGAGCCCCAGCCCCGCCAGGGCCAGGAGGAAGTTGGCAGCCGGTCCGGCCAGCGCCACAGCAAGGGATTTGCCCGGGGTGGCGCGGACATCACCGAACTGGGTGTGCCCTCCCCAGAGTGTCAGGACAATCCTGGGTGTAGGCCAGTTCCAGGCCTTGGCTGTCAGTGCGTGTGCGAGTTCGTGCACAAGGACTGAAAGCAGCAGGAGCAGGGCATAACCCAGCGCGACGGCGTAGGCCGCGGCGGTGCCCAGCCCGGGGACCGCCCCGGCAACGCGGGGCCCAAAAAGGAAAACGATAACGGCAGCGATGATGAACCAGGACCAGGCCAGGGTGACCGGAACCCCGCCGATCCGGCCAAGTGGAATACCCTCGCTGCGCTTGGTGCGTGTTGGATCCTGGGTCACCGGGCGGCTCCTTCCCCGGCCGTGACCAGGTCCTGGAGGTCCTGGAGCGTGCGCCCCGCGAGGGTGCTCCACTGGATTCGCTGCGGGTCGGCTGGAAGTTCAATAAGATGCGGGATGGCAACGGCCGCCAGTCCGGCGGCGCGCGCCGAGGTGTAGCCGGGATAGGAGTCCTCCAGCGCCGCGCAGCGGGTCTTGGAAAGGCCCGGGAACCCGGCGGCCAGCTGCTCGAAAGCCAGCTGGTAGGGCTCCGGGTGCGGTTTGCCGCGCTGGACCATTTCTCCGGTCACGAGCAGACGGAACGTTCCCGCCGGGAGCTGGTCCGCCACCAGGCGTGCCAGCGGGCCGGTGGACATTGTGACCATTGCACAGGGAACGCTCGCCCCGGCGAGTTCCTCCAGGAGTTCGCGTGCTCCGGGACGCCAGGGCACCTGCACCCTAATCCGGGCGGCGACCTTTTCCGTCAGGGCAGCGATGACGTCTTCCACCGGCAGCGGAACGCCGGCCTGCTGCAGTCGGCGCGCCGAATAGCTGAGCGCCTGACCCACCAGCTCCAGGGCGTCTTCGTCTGTCCAGGAACCGCCGTATTCCGCGACCAGGTCCTTCTCCGCCTGGATCCAGTACGGCTCGGTGTCCACGATGGTTCCGTCCAGGTCCCAGAACACGGCCTGCAGCGCAGGTTCGGGTCCGTTCGGCGGGGCGGGAATTCCAGACAGGGGCATAACGCCAGTCTACGTGGCGGGGCGGCGGTTCATTGCGCGGCGCCTGCGCTCCCGCGGCGTGCGGGACTGACAGTGCGCGGCAGTGGGCATAAGGTGAAATCGTGAGTAACAGCGATATCAGTCCGGCAGCAGGACTCCAGGATTTCTTTGCGGGCGGCACCGGTGACCGGGTCACCGTTATGCTTGCTGCCTTCGAGGGCTGGAACGACGCCGGAGAAGCGGCGTCAGACGCCCTGAACTTCCTGTCCCTGTACTGGGACAGTGAGAAGATAGCCGGGATCGACGCCGACGAGTACTACGACTTCCAGTTCACCCGTCCGGCCATTGAACGCACGTCCTCGGGCAAACGGCGGATCAAGTGGCCCACTACCCGGATTTCACGGGCTGAGGTTCCCGGTTCGAATCTCGATCTCATCCTGGTGACCGGCGTGGAGCCGTCCTACAAATGGCGGGCCTACACGGCGGAGCTGATCGGGCTGGCCAAGGAACTGGACGTTGACTGCCTGGTGCTGGCCGGAGCCCTCCTCGCCGATGTGCCGCATACCCGGCCCATCCCGGTGACCGCCACCTGCGAAGAGGAAGACCTGCGGTCTCACCTGGATGTTGAGTCTTCAGAGTATGAGGGACCGATTGGCATTGTCGGAGTGCTGTCCGAAGTCGCCGCGCTGGCAGACATTCCAACTCTTTCCCTGTGGGCTGCCGTTCCGCACTACGTGGGCCAGCCGCCCTCGCCCAAGGCCCAGCTTGCGCTGCTGGACCGCATTGAGGAACTGCTGCAGGTTCCGATCGACACCTCGGTGCTTACTGAGGAAGCGCAGGCGTGGGAACGCGGCGTGGATGAACTAGCGACGGAGGACCCGGAGATCGCCGCGTATGTCCGCCAGCTGGAAGAGGCCAAGGACACGGCTGAACTCCCGGAGGCCTCCGGTGAGTCGATCGCCAGAGAATTCGAGCGGTACCTCAAGCGCCGCCGGCGTGACTAGCCGGGGCTGCACCGCGGTGTAAATCCTGGACTGCACGGGATCCCGGGCAGTCCAGGGGAAAACTAGCGCAGGCTGATGCCCAGCAGCGCGTCGAACGCGGCTGCCGCCAGATCTGCTCCGGAACCGGCCGTAGCTTCCGGGGCGGATGTCCCGGCCCCGAGCAGGCGCCCGGCCCACTCATCGGCAGCCGCCAGGGCGGCGGGTGCGTTCAGGTCGTCTGCGAGGGAGAGCCGGAACCGGCTCAGCAGTTCCTCGGCTGCAGCGGTGCCGGTCAGCGGCAGGGCCTGCCGGTAGAGGCGCACCCGTTCCTCGGCGCGTGCCAGGTCTTCGGCGGTCCAGAACCAGTCCGAACGGTAGTGGTGTCCGGCCAATGTGGTCCGGATTGCTGCTGGTTCCACGCCTTCGGCGCGGAGCCTGGACACCAGCACCAGGTTGCCCAGGGACTTGCTCATCTTTTCGCCGTCCAGACCCACCATGCCTGCGTGGGCATAGTGCCGTGCCAGCGGTTCGCCTGAACAGGCGTAGGCATGCCCTGCGCTCATTTCGTGGTGCGGGAAAACCAGGTCCGATCCCCCGGCCTGCACATCGAAGGGTGCGGGCAGGTAGCGGCGGGCAATGACCGAGCATTCAATGTGCCAGCCGGGGCGGCCGGCTCCCAGCGAGCCGCCTGACCACTGCGGTTCGCCCGGGCGGGCCACCCGCCAGAGCAGTGCGTCCAGCGGGCTGCGCTTTCCGGGGCGTTCCGGGTCCCCTCCACGTTCGGCGAAGACCGGCAGCATCTGTTCCGGTGTCAGGTTCGAAACCTGGCCCAGCCACCAGGCGTCCGGGCCGGCTGCTTCCAGGGCGGCGGCGGCGTCGACGGAGAAGTAGACATCGCCGTCGGGCTCGCTGCCGGTTCCGGCCACCCGGTAGGCAATCCCCCGCTCCAGGAGGTCTTCAACCACGGGCACAATCCACTCGATGGATTCGACGGCGCCAATGTAGCTGCGCGGCGCCAGCACGTTCAGGGCCTCCATATCTTCACGGAAGAGCTGGGTCTGCTCCTTGGCCAGGACCGTCCAGTCAACACCGGTTGCTTCCGCGCGCTCGAGCAGCGGATCGTCAATGTCTGTGACGTTCTGGACGTAGTTCACGGTGTGGCCGGAGTCCCGCCACTGGCGGTTCAGCAGGTCGAAGGCCACGTAGGTGGCGGCGTGTCCCATGTGGGTGGCGTCATACGGGGTGATTCCGCAGACATACAGTCCGGCTTCGGGGCCCGGGGTGACGGGCACTGTGCGGCGCAGGGCCGTATCGAAGAGGACCAGTTCCGGGGATTGTCCGGGCAGTTCGGGAAGGGGGCGGGATTTCCAGGCGATCACGTATTCACTCTACTTACTTGGCAGGCCGGGTTCATTTTTGCGCGGCTGCGGGCAGGGTCAGGCCTGCAGCACACCGAAGGCAAGGGCAATGTAAATGGCGACGCCGAGGCCAATGCGGTACCAGACGAACAGCTGGTAGCTGCGGGTGGAGACGTAGCGCAGGAACCAGCCGATGATGACGAAGCCGACGACGAATGCCACCACTGTGGCCAGAGCCGTTTCGGCGCCGCCGTAGGGGCCGGTCTCTCCCCAGGACTTTGCCAGCTGGTAGAGGCCGCTGCCGAACACTGCCGGAATGGCGAGCAGGAACGCGTAGCGGGCCGCTGCTTCGCGGGTGTAGCCCATCAGCAGGCCGGCAGTGATGGTTCCGCCGGAACGGGAAACACCGGGGATCAGGGCCAGTGCCTGGGCGAAGCCGTACAGGATGCCGTGTTTGTAGGTGAGCTGGTCCAGCTTGCGCTGCTGCTTGCCGACGGCGTCTGCCACGGCCAGGATGACACCGAAGACGATCAGCATGGTCGCCACGATCCACAGACTGCGGAAGGTGGATTCGATCTGGTCCTGGAAGAGGAGTCCAAGGATCACGATGGGCAGGGTACCCACGATGATGAGCCAGCCCATCCGTGCATCCGGATCCGAGCGGGGTACGCGTCCTGACAGGGACCCGAACCAGGCCTTGACGATCCGGACGATGTCCTTCCAGAAATACACCGCGACGGCGGTCTCTGTGCCGAGCTGGGTGATGGCTGTAAAGGCAGCCCCCGGGTCCTGCGCTCCGGGGAGCAGTTCACCGGCAATACGCAGATGGGCGCTGGAGGAGATGGGCAGGAACTCGGTCAGGCCTTGAAGGAAACCAAGAAAAATCGCTTCGAACCAATTCACCCTACGACTCTAGGGCAAAGCGTCCTTCCGCTTCGTCAGGCGTGCCGCAGCGTGGGGGTCCGGGCTAGCGGTCGCTGCCGGTCTGCCGGTACGGGCCCGGCTGGCCGGCAGCGTCATCGGCGGGGTGGTCCGCGCCTGCGGCATACCCGCTGCCGTCCAGGCCAAAGCCGGGACTGCGCAGCAGTTCCTCGTCTTCGTCCAGGAGTTCCTCGTCTGTCTCTTCGTCTTCATAAATTTCAAGGGGCGTCACTTCGCCGTATGCGTCGTAAAGCACCTCCTCGTAGACCTCAAAGGCATCCGCTATGGCCAGGTACGCATCCTCCACAGCCGGGTCCTTGTCTCCGCGGCGGGCGGCGGCAGCAGCGAGGTGCTCTTCAAAGGCAGCAACCAGGGACTGGAGTGCAACGCGCGGATCTATGGTCATGGACTAGACGTTAGCCCCAAAGCAGGCAAAATGGGATGGAAATGCGAGAACAAATTCTGAGACCCGAGGTCTCGTTCAAGACCGCTCCCGCCAAGGACTACGAGTATCTTGTGCTCTCCGTAGGACCCCATGAGTCCCTTCCGGATGCCCGCAGGCTGATCACTGATCATGCGGAATACGGAAAATGGGAACTCCAGCGCACCCGCATTTACCGCGGCGGAACACACCGGTACTGGCTACGCCGCAAGATCATGCGCGTGCAGCGCACGGTCTGACAAGTGCCCCGCCGGGCGGACGTTACTGCCCGGTGACCGGACCCAGTACGGCCTTGGCCATGGAGTCATGCGCTGAGTCTTCGCTGGAGGGATGGAACATCCCGGCCAGGGCGTCGCGGTAGAGCCGTTCGAGTTCCTGGCCGCGGAAGTAACCGGAGCCGCCGGCTACCTGCATCGCCGTTTCCACGATCCCCCGGGCGGTGTCCGTGGTGCGCAGCTTGAGCCCGGAGAGCCGCGGGAACCAGGACGCGCCGTGGTCGGCTCCGTCCTCGAGGTCGCGGGCAACGGCGTCGAGCTGCAGGAGCATGCCGTCGAGGCGGATCGCTGCGTCTGCTATCCGCCAGCGGGTGTGCGGGTCCTGGGCGGCCGGCTGGCCCTGGACGGTCTTTTTTTGTGCGGCTGCGGCAGCCAGCTCCAGGGCACGTTCTGCAAGTCCCGTGTAGACGGCGGAGAGCAGGGTCTCGAAAAGGCTGAAGATGCCAAAGACAAAAGCGTCGGCGTGCGGACCCACCGGCGTGTGCCGCACGATCCGTCCGGCGGGTACGACGGCGCTGTCCAGGATAGTGGTGCGGGACTGGGAAGCGCGCATGCCCATGGTGTTCCAGTCGTCCAGTGCAGTGATGCCGGCTGTGGTTCGCTCTGCGAAACCGAAAACGAGCTGCGGATCCCCTGGCCCCGAGGTGTCCTTGCCGAAGAGGCCCAGCCTCGTCCACGCCGGAGACAGGCTGGTGAAGATCTTGCGTCCGGTAAAGGAGTACCCGCCGCCGTCCTGAGGAACGGCCTCGGTCTTTGAATCAAAGAGGACGGCCGGATTGCCCGGCTCGGAGATGCCGAACGCAAAGAGCTCCCCCTGGCCGGCTTCCTGGAGTACAAAGGAGAGCGAGTCATCCCCTCCGCGGGAGAGCAGGTGCGCAACGCCGCACCAGACCAGATGCATGTTCACGGCCAGGGCGGTGGCGGGCGCGGCGGATGCCAGCCTGCGCTGGCAGTTTACGACTGCCGGGATGTCCAGCCCCGCGCCGCCCTGTTCCTTAGGGGTGAACAGGGCCAGATAGCCTGCGCGGCTCAGGTCTTCCAGATCTTCGGTGAAGAACGCGTTGTCCCGGTCGTACCCCGCGGCGCGGCCGCGGATCCGTTCCAGCACTTCGGGGGTAAGGATTTCTTCGGAGGACGTCAAAACAGCTTCCTTTCCTAACGTGTGCAGATGCCGGTTGGTTAGCTGCCGCGCAGCAGGCGGCCCAGGACCCGGGTTCCGAACTTCAGCGAGTCCACCGGAACGCGTTCGTCCACGCCGTGGAACATGCCGGTGAAATCCAGGTCTTCCGGCAGACGGAGCGGGGCGAAGCCGTAACCGGTGATGCCCAGGCGGCTGAGCGACTTGTTGTCCGTCCCCCCGGAGAGTGTGTACGGCAGCACCGGTGCGCCGGGGTCCTCGGCCTGGAGAGCAGCCACCATCGAATCCACCAGGTTCCCGCTGAAGGGAACTTCAAGCGAGACGTCCCTGTGTTCATAGCTGACGTCTATTCCTTCCCCGGCCAGCGACTTCACGATTTCAAGGAGCTGCTCTTCCTGTCCGGGAAGGGTCCGCGCGTCGATGAACGCTTCGGCCGTCCCGGGGATGACGTTGTGCTTGTATCCGGCTTCCAGGAGAGTGGGATTGGCCGTGTTCTGCAGGGTGGCGCCAACAAACCGGGCCACCGTGCCGAGTTCGGCCAGCAGTTTCTCCGGATTGTCCGGGTCGAATTCGACGCCCGTGAGCTCCGTGACGCCGTCCAGGAAGGCACGGGTTGTGTCGGTGAGTTCGATCGGCCATTCATAGGAGCCGATCCGGGATACGGCGCCGGCGAGGCGCGTGACGGCATTGTCCGTGTTGATCTGCGAACCGTGGCCCGCCCTGCCGTGGGCCTTCAGCCGCAGCCAGGAGATCCCCTTTTCCGCGGTTTGCAGCAGGTACGTCCGGCGTCCGCCTATCGTCGCCGAGAAACCGCCCACTTCCGAAATGGCTTCGCTGGCTCCGTCGAAGAGCTCGGGCCGGTTTTCAACTGCCCACCCGGCGCCGTAGGTACCGCCGGCCTCCTCATCGGCGAAGAAAGCAAAGATGATGTCCCGGCGGGGCCTGGTGCCGGTACGGGCCATCTCCCGCATCACGGCGAGGATCATGGCATCCATGTCCTTCATGTCCACCGCACCGCGGCCCCAGATGAGCCCGTCGCGCTCCTCGCCGCTGAACGGGTCCACGGTCCAGTCCTGTTTCTGGGCCGGAACCACGTCCAGATGGCCGTGGACCACCAGTGCCGGCAGGGACGGATCTGTGCCGGACATCCGGGTGACCACGGATGCGCGGCCGGGTGCAGACTCGAAAACATCTGCTTCCAGGCCCACCTCTTCGATGAGGGCGGCAACGTACTCCGCTGCCTTGCGCTCCCCCGGCCCGGACCCGTCCCCGTAGTTCGAGGTATCGATGCGGATCAGGTCCCGGCAGATGCGGGCGACTTCGTCTTCGGCGCGGATGCTCATGCGGCTCTCTCCTTGCTGGGCAGCTTTACGGCCCAGCCTAGCCAGTCGGCGCCCTTTCGGGGGCGCAATGTTCCGGCGCATGTCCCGTCACACTCGGCCCCGAATTCCACGATTCGTTGTTCTCGCAGAAACCGTGTTAGAGTTTTTCCCGTTGCGAACGAAGAAACGGAACAAAAACCGCTCTTCGGAAGTCCACCTGCGCGGGTGGCGGAATGGCAGACGCGCTAGCTTGAGGTGCTAGTCCTCTTATTGAGGGTGGGGGTTCAAGTCCCCCTCCGCGCACAAAAGATGTTCTGAACATCGGCAAACACCCCGGTCTACTGACCGGGGTGTTTTGTTTTGCCCGGAACATCCGGTTGTGTACCTCATCACACTCTGCGTGCCGGGGTAAGCCGCTGTGGTGCGGACGCCGCCTTGGTACTCTCGCAATATGGACGGCAGCGGGTTCCTGAACGTCATTCTGGTGCTCTTCTTTGTCCTGCTGGGCGGGTTGTTCGCCGGCGCTGAAATGGCCCTGGTGTCCCTCCGCGAAGGACAGATCCTGCGACTTGAGACCTCCGGACGGCGGGGAGCGAAGATCGCTGCCCTGGCACGCAATCCGAATCTGTTTCTCTCCGCCATTCAGATCGGCGTGACCCTCTCCGGCTTTTTCTCCGCGGCGTACGGTGCCTCAGCGCTTGCGCCGGCTGTCTCCCCCGTGCTGGAAAGCTGGGGACTGAATGCCGCGGCCGCCCAGACCACGGCATTCATCGCCATGACACTGGTGGTTGCCTATCTGTCACTGGTGTTCTCCGAGCTGGTGCCCAAACGCCTGGCGATGCAGAACGCCGAGGGGTTTGTCCGCGCGCTGGCTCCTCCTCTCTCAGTGTTTGCAACTGTGATGCGGCCGGTGATCAAGCTGCTCTCCGTCTCCACCAACGGCGTCGTACGGGCGCTGGGCGGTGACCCGAACCTGAAGAACGTACCCATCTCCCAGCAGGAACTGCTGGAATTGGTGAAGGCGAGCCCGGTGCTGGCTGATGAGAGCCGGAGCATCCTGGCTGACGTCTTCGGTGCAGGCCAGCGGCTGCTGCAGGAGGTGATGAGACCCCGCCCGCAGGTGGAGTTCCTGCACGCCGGGCTCACGGTTGCCCAGGCCCGGGAGGCCGTCCACATCCTTCCGTATTCCCGGTACCCCGTGATTGCGGACTCCCCTGATGACGTCCTGGGTTTTGTGCATGTGCGGGACCTGCTGGGCCAGGATCCGGAGAGCGCAGCACGGACCCGGCTGGGTGAGGTCCTCCGGCCCATCCTGTTCCTGCCGGGAACGGCCACGGTGCTTCCCACCCTCTCGCGGATGCGCCGGGAGAACAGCCACATCGCCGTCGTGGCGGATGAATACGGCGGTACCGACGGCATTGTCACGCTGGAGGATCTGGTGGAGGAACTGGTCGGCGAGATTTACGACGAGTACGACACCGGCATGGATCCGGAGGACCATCATCTGGCCCTTGAGGGCGAACTGGTGGTGGACGGCGGGCTAATCCTGCAGGAATTCGACCGGCTCACCGGTATAACACTCCCGGAAGGCCAGTATGAGACGGTGGCAGGCTACATCCTGGAGCGGCTGGGCCGGATGGCTGTACCCGGAGACAGTGTCAGCGCCCCCGGAGGCAAGCTCCGGGTCCTGGAAGTTGAGCATCACCGGATCCGTTCCGTGAGTGTGGTGCCGGATCCGGCGTCCGATTGATCCCCCGGCGCCCGCTCTGAACACCGGATATTCCCTGGCCGCATGAAGGGAAAAGAGGCGTACGCATTGCAGGCCGGTCCCGGACGCGCGCAGAATACCGGGCATGAGCGCACCCGGAACAGGTGAGGGAACGGCTACCAGCGGCGTGCCGCAGTCCGGTGACGGCCCGCAGCTGAAACGGGTGATGGGCACCAAGCTGCTGCTGCTGTTTATCATCGGTGACATCCTTGGCACCGGCGTCTACGCCCTGACCGGACGGATAGCCGGGGAGATCGGCGGGGCTGCGTGGGCACCGATCCTGATTGCCTTCGCCGTGGCAACAATTACGGCACTGTCCTATCTGGAACTGGTGACCAAGTATCCCCAGGCTGCCGGCGCCGCGCTCTACACACACAAGGCGTTCGGCATTCACTTCGTAACGTTCCTGGTAACGTTCGCGGTGCTTTGCTCCGGCATCACCTCCGCTTCAACCGCTGCCAAGTTCCTCGCCGAGAACTTCCTCGTCGGCTTCAACCTGGGCTGGGGGCAGTTCGGGGTCACGGCCATCGCCGTCGGATTTATGGTCCTGCTGGCCCTGATCAACCTGCGCGGCGTTGGGGAGAGCATCAAGTTCAACGTGGTGCTGACTGTGGTGGAACTGACCGGCCTGCTGATCGTCATTGGAATCGGTTTCTGGGCCATGGGACAGGGGAACGTTGATTTCTCCCGCACCGTGATATTCGAAACCGAGGGCGGAAAATCGATCTTCCTGGCGCTGACGGCAGCCACCTCACTGGCTTTCTTCTCGATGGTGGGTTTCGAAGACAGCGTCAATATGGCGGAGGAAACACGCGACCCGGCCCGCATTTTCCCCAAAGTCATGCTCACCGGGCTCGGTATTACCGTGTTCATTTACCTGCTGGTCTCGGTGGCTGCCGTGGCCGTGGTGCCGGTGGGGCAGCTGTCGGAGAGCCAGACCCCGCTGCTGGAAGTAGTGCAGGCCGGCGCTCCGGACTTCCCCATCGACGTCTTCTATCCGTTCCTTTCGATCTTCGCGGTCGCTAACACCGCCCTGATCAACATGCTGATGGCCAGCCGCCTGCTTTACGGCATGTCCAAGCAGGAGGTCCTGCCGCGCCCGCTGGCACTGGTGCTGCACGGCCGGCGGACGCCCTGGGCTGCGATCGTGTTCACCACGCTCATCGCGATCGGCGTGATCATCCTGGTGACCAACGTGATGGGTCCCGACACCGTTTCAGCGCTCGGCGGAACCACGGCCCTGCTGCTGCTCTGCGTCTTCACCGTGGTGAACATAGCCTGCCTGGTGCTTCGCAAGTCGCCTCCGGACCCGGTGGAAGGCGCGACGCCGCCGGGCGGAGGGGAGCGGAAGACGTTCCGCTCCCCCGGCATCATGCCCTGGATCGGAGCGCTCAGCTGCGCGTTCCTGGTGGGTCCCTGGGCCCAGGACCCCATCGAATACTCAATCGCCGGCATCCTGCTGGCCATCGGTGTTGTGCTCTGGTTCTTCACCTGGCTCTGGAACCGCGGCGTCAAGGCCAAGCGCACCCGCTTCACAGATCCGGAGGAGCTCCATGGCTAGCGTCATCGTCGGCTACGTCCCGGCGCCAGAGGGCGCTGCGGCCCTGGCACATGCCCGCAGGGAAGCGGCGCTGTTCCAGGACCGGCTCGTGATCGTCAACGTCCGCACCACGGGACGGGGGCTGGGACACGGGCACAGCCACGGAGAAGACGCCACGGATGAGCTCGAGGCGATTACCGCGGAACTGGAAGCAGCAGGATCCGACTTTATGATCATCCACCCCGAAGGCGACTACGATCCGGCCGAGGAAATCCTGGCTGCTGCGGCCGGGAACGGGGGCCGGCTGATCGTTGTGGGACTGCGCCACCGCACGCCCGTTGGAAAACTCATCCTGGGCAGCACCGCCCAGCGGGTGCTGCTCGAAGCGCCCTGCCCCGTGCTTTGCGTGAAGGCCGGGCAGTAGTTTTCCCGGTACTAGGAACCCGTCTGAAGCTCAGCAGCAATTGCCTCAATGCCGGCCCAGGTTTCCGCGAAGGACGTGGACAGCGGGGACAGGCCAAGGCGGATGCCGTTCGGATTGCGGTAGTCAGGGATGATTCCCTGCTCCCACAGCCTGGCGGTGACGTCCTTGAATGCCGGGTGGTCAATGGTAATGTGGCTGCCGCGCTGTGACGGGTCGCGCGGAGATGCCAGTTCGGCGCCCAGCGGGGCGAGGACCTCATCGAACGCCTCGAGGGCGAAGGACGTCAGCTGCACGGACTTCTCCCGCACCGCGTCCATGCCGGCCTCGGCAATGAGGGCGATCATGTCCTGCATGGCGAGCATCCCCAGGATGGGCGGAGTCCCGGAGACCACCCGCTGGATCCCGGCCGCCGGAACAAAGTCCCGGCCCATCCCAAACGGATCGCCTGCTCCGAGCCAGCCCCGGATCGGCTGGTCAAAACCGTCCTGGTGCCGGGCCGCCACGTAGGCCCAGGCCGGAGCTCCCGGGCCGCCGTTCAGATACTTGTAGCTGCAGCCCGCCGCGTAGTCCACGTTCCAGGCATCCAGTTCTGCGGGTACCGAGCCGGCGGAGTGGCAAAGGTCCCACAGCACACGCCCTCCGGCACGGTGAACAATCTCCGTAATCGCCGGCACATCTGCAATGAACCCTGAGCGGTACGCAACGTGGCTGAGCACCACCAGCGAAGTCTTCGGCCCGACGGCGGCGGCCACAGCTTCGGGGCGGACTCCGCCGTCGTAATCTGCCTCGACCCAGCGCAGGGTGAGGCCGCACTCGGCGGCGATGCCCTCCATCACGTAGCGGTCGGTGGGAAAGTTGTCCCGGTCCAGGACGATTTCGGTCCGGTCTCCCCCGGCAGCGACGGCGGCGCGGGCCAGTTTGTACAGCAGGACGGTGGTTGAATCGGCCACCACGCACTGTCCGGGGGCGGCCCCGAGGACCCCGGCGCCCAGCTCGTCGCCGATCTGCCGGGGCAGGGCAAGCCAGCCTTCGTCCCAGCCGCGGATCAGCCGGCCGCCCCACTGGCGCCGCACAAAATCGTTCAGGCGGTCCAGGGTGGCGGCCAGCGGGCGGCCCAGCGAATTGCCGTCCAGGTACGCCGGCACTTCGGCGTCGTCGTGACCCAGGAACCTCTCCCGCATTCCGGCCAGCGGATCAGCGGCGTCGAGTTCCCGGACACGGACAGACAGGCGCGAAGTTGTTCTCATGGCGGGAACTTTAGCAGCCCCTCCTAGGCTCCGGCCGTTTCTGTCCCCGCACCCAGCGGCCGCGCCCAGCCGGTGAAATGCCGGCGCCGGCTGCGCTCGTTCCACCCGGCGAACGTGGTGGTACCGCGCTCCCCCGGGCTGCCGGATTCCGAGATCCGGACGCTCACTGTTGACGGCAGGAAGACCGGTGATTCGAACTCAATGTTCCATTCGAACGGTTCCTGCATTGCCGGGCCCGTCTCGCCCACCACCCGCGAGGCCATGTACATGCCGTGGGCGATGGAACGCTTCATGCCCAGGGCCCGGGCCGAAAGGGCGCTGAGGTGGATGGGGTTGAAATCTCCCGAGACCCGGGCGTAATTCCGGCCGGCGTCCGGACCCAGGCGCCACTGCGCCGTGGGAATGGGCGGCACGAACTCCGGCCGCTCCCCGGCGGAAGCCGGGCGGTCGAACCGGGGCAGGAAGACACCCTTGGCCAGATAGACCGACCGTCCCGTCCATACCAGTTCATCGCCGGAGCTGACCCCGGCAACCAGCTCAACCTGGGTTCCGGACCGGTGGCCGCCCAGGTTCTCTGCCCAGGCCGTGACCGAAAGCGGCTCCGAGTAGTGGATCGGACGCAGGTGCTGGACGTCGTTGCGCAGGTGGACCAGGCCCAGCAGGGGCAGCGGAAAGTCTTGCCGTGCCATGACGCTCATAGCAACGGGAAACGCGAACGTATGCACGTAGCCCGACGGCAGGGTGTCCTGCGCGCTGTGCATCACCAGTCGCTGGAAATTGGTGAGGTTGTCCAGGTCTACCCGTGCCTGGGCCACGGTGTGGCGGGCGGCCGGGAGTTCCTTCGGAGCCGTTGATGAGGAAAGGCGGCTGCGCGCTGCATTTGAGGCAGCGGTGAGGTACAGGCGGCCGAGTGCCGGGATGGCTTCGAGTTCCTGGACGCTCATGCCCCCACCATATTCTGTCCGCAGACCCGCAGCACCTGTCCGTTGACACCTGCTGCGGCATCGGAGGCCAGGAACGCGATCGTCTCTGCGACGTCGATCGGCTTGCCGCCCTGCTGCAGGCTGGAGAGCCGCCGGGCAACCTGGCGGGTCAGTGCCGGCATCCGGGCCGTCATGTCGGTCTCGATGAACCCGGGTGCGACGGCGTTGATGGATCCGCCGCGCGGTGCCAGCAGCGGTGCGGTGGCACGGACCATGCCGATGATGCCTGCCTTCGATGCGGCGTAGTTGGTCTGCCCGCGGTTTCCGGCGATGCCGCTGGTGGAAGCCAGTGAGACGATCCGTCCGTCCGGGCTGAAAGTCTCCGACTCCAGGAAACGGGCGTTCATCCGCAGCTGAGAGGCAACGTTCACGGCGATTACCGAGTCCCAGCGGGAAGCATCCATGTTGGCCAGGAGCTTGTCCCGGGTGATGCCGGCGTTGTGAATGACGATGTCCAGTTTGCCGTAGCGCTCGGCGGCGTGGGCCAGGATCCGGTCCGCGGCGTCGTCGCGGGTGATGTCCACCTGCAGGGCGGTGCCGTGGATTTCATTCGCGACGGCGGCCAGCTGCTCACCGGCAGCCGGCACGTCCACCACAATGACGTTGGCGCCTTCCCGGTGCAGCACGCGGGCAATCGAGGCACCGATGCCGCGTGCGGCTCCGGTGACGACGGCGGTCTTGCCGGCCAGCGTTGCGTTCCAGTCATGGGGCAGCACACCGGCAGCGGAGCCGACGGTGATGAACTGGCCGCTGACGTAGGCGCTGCGTCCCGAGAGCAGGAAATGCAGTGCCGCAGCGACGGAGGGTGCCGAGGCATCCGTTCCGTTGGCCAGCACAATCCCGTTGGCGGTCGCCCCGCCGCGCAGCTCGTGGGCGAGGGACCGCAGGGTCCCGTCCACGCCCTGCCGTGCGGCAGCAGCGGCGGGATCCTGGGCCTCGGACGCGGGCCGTGACACGGTGACCACCCGTCCGCCCGGGGCAAGGTCACGCAGGCTGGCACCGGCGTCCAGGCTCACAGCGCCCAGGTCTTCGGGGCTTGCGGCTTCATCGAGCACCATCAGGATGGCGCCCAGCTTTTCCTTGGGGGTTGCATGGCGGCGGACATCCTGCTGCCAGGAGAGCAGCAGGGACGCCAGGGTATCCGCACTTTCCCCCTTGCCCAGGACCAGCACCGGGCCCGGGACCAGCGGCTTGGACGGATCGAAGCGGCGCAGTACGGCCGGACGGGGCAGGCCGAGCTTCTTGGCGATCTCTTTGGTGATGCCGGAGTTGACGAGCGTCAGGTAGGTATCCGTCATGGTTAGCGGGCCTCCAGAATCGCGACGAGGCCCTGGCCGCCTGCGGCGCAGATCGAGATCAGTCCCCGGCCCGAACCCTTCTCCGCGAGCATCTTGGCCAGTGAGGCAACAATGCGGCCGCCGGTTGCAGCGAACGGGTGTCCGGCTGCCAGCGAGGAGCCGTTGACGTTCAGCTTGCTGCGGTCGATGCTGCCCAGCGGTGCGTCCAGACCCAGGCGGGTACGGCAGAACTCATCGTCTTCCCACGCGGCGAGGGTGCTCAGCACGGTGCCGGCGAATGCTTCGTGGATTTCGAAGAAGTCGAAGTCGGCGAAGGTCAGGTTGTTGCGGGCCAGCAGGCGCGGTACGGCGAAGGCCGGAGCCATCAGCAGTCCGTCGCGGCCGTGGACAAAGTCAACCGCACCGGCTTCGGCATCGACGATGTTCGCGAGCATGGGCAGATCGTGTTCCCGGGCGTAGTCCTCGGAGCCGAGCAGCACCGCTGAAGCGCCGTCGGTCAGCGGAGTGGAGTTGCCGGCCGTCATAGTGGCTTCATCGCCCAGGGAGCGGCCGAACACCGGCTTGAGCTTTGCGAGCTTCTCCAAGGAGGTGTCTGCGCGCAGGTTCGAGTCGCGGGACAGCCCGCGGTAGGGGGTGATCAGGTCATCGAAGAATCCCCGGTCATAGGCGGCGGCCAGATTGCGGTGGCTGTTGTAGGCCAGTTCGTCCTGGCTTTCGCGGGTGATCTTCCACTGCGCGGTGGTTAGCGCCTGGTGCTCTCCCATGGACAGGCCGGTGCGGGGCTCGCCGGTGGTGGGCGCGTTTGGAGCGAGGTCGCGGGGGCGGATCTTCGCGATGGCGGCGAGCTTCTGCTTCGTGGTCCGTGCGCGGGAAAGATCCAGCAGTGCCCGGCGCAGGCCTTCACTGACGGCAATGGGCGCGTCGGAGGCGGAGTCGACTCCGCCGGCGATACCCGATTCAAGCTGTCCCAGCTTGATCTTGTTGGCCAGCGAGACCACCGTTTCAAGGCCGGTGGCGCAGGCCTGCTGGACGTCATAGGCCGGAGTCTCGGGTGAGAGGGCGGAGCCCAGCACTGCTTCGCGGGTGAGGTTGAAGTCGCGGGAGTGCTTCAGGACGGCTCCGGCGGCAACGGCGCCGATCCGCTCATCCTGCAGTCCAAACCGGGCTACGAGCCCGTCCAGTGCGGCGGTCAGCATGTCCTGGTTGGAGCTGTGCGCGTAGGCACCGCCGGAGCGTGCGAAGGGAATGCGGTTGCCGCCAATGACGACGGCGTTGCGGACGGCGGGTCCGGAGCCGGTGGCCGGTGCCGGCGCGGACGTGGGTTGTGCAGCCATTCGAGCATCTCCTTGGAGTATCAATATGTGACAAGAATTACTGTAACCCACCGTACCTGATACGCTGGGTATCGTGAACACCGCAGTGAAACAAGACACACCCTCCCCGGACGGCCGTTCCGTCCGCTGGGAAGCGCACCGCATCGAGCGGCGCAGCGCGCTCATCAAAGCGGCACGCCGTGCCGTCCATACCCTTGGCGCGCAGGCTTCCATGGAAGAAATCGCTGCGGCCTCCGGCACCTCCAAGTCCGTGTACTACCGGTACTTCGGGGACAAGTCCGGGCTGCAGCAGGCCATGGGTGAAGTGGTCATCAACCAGATGCAGGAGAAGATCCTCGCCGCGGGCCGCAGCGCGGACTCACCGCGCTCCGGACTCCGGGCCATGGTCTCGGCCTATCTGCAGATGGCACAGACCTCCCCCAACGTGTATGCCTTCGTCACCGGATCCGGCGGAGAGGCGCCGGGCATCAGTGAGCCCGGTGTCGCCGTCGCACTGTCCCACTTCTTTGCCAACATCAGCGAAATGATGGACCGGGCCGTGCGGGCCTACCTGGAGGGCCACGAAACCGGCTCCCTGAGCCAGGCGGCCGCCGGTTTCTGGCCCATCGCGGCACTGGGCATGGTGCGGGCAGCCGGTGAACGCTGGCTCGCGACGCCCGCCCCGGACCGCCCCTCGGAAGCCGAAATGACGGACCAGCTCACTGCCTGGCTGTTCGACGGAATCGGCTGGGACACCCCCGGCCGCCCGACCCCCGAAGCCCCTGAACCCACCCCTGCGCACGGCAGCCGCGGAGAATCCCCCGCCGCGCCGAACGCCGACCAGTAAGGACACGCAATGACGCAATCAGTCTCTACCCCGCAGCGCCAGCTCCCCGCCAGCACCGTCATCCGCGAAGACGACTCGGCAACAGTTAATGTTGATGCCCTCGGCCGCACCCTGCTGGGCAAGTGGCAGGACATCCGTCTCCAGGCGCGGAAGCTGGCCGGCACGGAAGAACTCCACACCCCCGCCGGCCTGTCCCACACCGAGCACCGCCTCCGGGTAATGGATCAGCTCAAGGTTCTGGTGGACGCCGATGCCGTTCACCGGGCGTTCCCCTCCTACGTGGGCGGCCAGGACAACCACGGCGGCAACATCGCCGGGTTCGAGGAACTGGTTGTCGCCGATCCCTCACTGCAGATCAAGGCCGGCGTGCAGTGGGGCCTGTTCGGCTCCGCCGTCCTGCACCTGGGTAACCGGGAACACCACGAGAAGTGGCTCCCGGGCATTATGAGCCTCGAAATTCCGGGCTGTTTCGCGATGACGGAAACCGGGCACGGCTCGGATGTCTCCAGCATTGCCACCACCGCCGAGTACGACGAGGCGGCGCAGGAGTTCATCATTAACACCCCGTTCCGCGCCGCGTGGAAGGACTACATCGGCAACGCCGCCGTGAACGGCAAGGCCGCCGTTGTTTTTGCGCACCTCATCACCAAGGGCGTGGACCACGGAGTGCATGCCTTCTACGTTCCGCTGCGAGATGAAAACGGGTTCCTGCCCGGCGTCGGCGGCGAGGACGACGGCGTCAAGGGCGGCCTGAACGGCATCGACAACGGCCGGCTGCACTTCTCCAACGTCCGGATTCCCCGCACCAACCTCCTGAACCGCTACGGCGACGTGGCCGAGGACGGCACCTACACCTCCTCCATCGAGAGCCCGGGCCGCCGCTTCTTCACCATGATCGGCACCCTGGTCCAGGGCCGGGTTTCCCTGGACGGTGCCGCAGTTGCTGCGTCCAAGCTGGGCCTGAACATCGCCATCAAGTACGCCACCGAACGCCGGCAGTTCAACGGTGCTTCGGACACGGTGGAGGAGGTGCTGATGGACTACCAGCAGCACCAGCGCCGGCTGCTGCCCCTGCTGGCCACCACGTACGCCGCATCCTTCGCCCACGATGAGCTGCTGGCCAAGTTCGACGACGTGTTCTCCGGTGCCGATGACACCGATGAGAACCGCCAGGACCTTGAAACACTGGCCGCCGCGCTGAAGTCGCTCTCCACCTGGCACGCCCTGGACACCCTCCAGGAATGCCGCGAGGCCACCGGCGGCGCCGGTTTCCTGGCCGAGAACCGCCTCACCGCACTGCGGGCCGACCTGGACATCTACGTCACCTTCGAAGGTGACAACACGGTGCTCCTCCAGCTCGTGGCGAAGCGGCTGCTGGCCGACTACGCCAAGGAGTTCCAGGGAGCCGACTTCGGTGTGCTGGCCCGCTACGTGGTGGGACAGGCCACCGAACGCACCTTCCACCGCTCCGGCCTGCGCCAGATTGTGCAGACCGTGGCGGACACCGGCTCCGAAAAGAAGTCCGCGCTGGCCCTCCGCGATCCCCGGACCCAGCATGACCTGCTGGCCGACCGCGTGGCCACCATGGTGGCCGAGGTTGCCAGCGAGCTGCAGAAGGCACGCAAGCTGCCCAAGGCCGAAGCCGCCGCAGTGTTCAACCGGAACCAGCACGACCTGATCGAAGCTGCCCGTGCACACGCGGAGCTGCTGCAGTGGGAAGCCTTCACACGCGGCCTGGAACGGATCGAGGACGAAGGAACCCGCCAGGTGGTCACCTGGCTGCGTGACCTCTTTGGCCTGGGCCTGATCGAAAAGAACCTTGCGTGGTACCTGATGCACGGCCGGCTTTCGGCGCAGCGCGCCCGGACCCTGGGCGAGTACATCAACCGCCTGCTTGCCAAGATCCGCCCGCACGCCATGGACCTCGTGAACGCGTTTGGCTACGGACCGGAGCACCTGCGCGCCGCCGTCGCCACGGGCGCCGAAAAGAAGCGCCAGGACGAATCCATGGAATACCAGCGGATGCTCCGTGCCTCCGGGGCTGCCCCGGTGGATGAAAAGATCCTGATCCAGCGGCGCAAGCAGGCAGCCAAGGGCAAGGGCTAGGCACCTCAGTCGAGCTGAAGGGCCCGGCACCGGTTGAATCCGGTGCCGGGCCCTTCGACGTACCCGGGACAGCTAGGGAAGAACTGAGCGGTAAACCTGCAGGGTTTCCTGGGCGATGGCCTCCCAGGAGAAATGCTCGGCGGCGCGTCGCCTTCCGGCCTCCCCCATTTCCTGTGCCCGGTCCGGG
Source organism: Arthrobacter sp. NPDC055585 (assembly GCF_053619115.1). Taxonomy (NCBI): domain Bacteria; kingdom Bacillati; phylum Actinomycetota; class Actinomycetes; order Micrococcales; family Micrococcaceae; genus Arthrobacter; species Arthrobacter sp. NPDC055585. The sequence goes on along the minus strand of NZ_JBSHIT010000003.1, from coordinate 373,700 downwards.
TCGGTGACGAGCACGGTCAGGGCGGCGGCAAAGTCGCGGACGAAGGTTTCCGGATCCAGGGGTGTCCCTGTGCCGTCCTGAAGCTGTTCGATCGGCACCAGCAGGCCGGTTACGCCGTCGTCCACCACTTCCGGAATTCCGCCGGTGGCACTGGCCACCACTGCAGTGCCGCAGGCCATGGCCTCCAGGTTCACGATGCCCAGCGGCTCGTAGATGGAGGGGCAGGCGAAGACGGTGGCGGAACTGAGCACCTTGATCAGTTCCGGGCGCGGCAGCATGCGTTCAATGACGACGACGCCGGTGCGGGTGCTGGTCAGGTCCGCGATCAGGTCTGCGGTCTCCGCGGCGAGCTCCGGGGTATCCGCTGCACCCAGGCAGAGGACCACCTGGACTTCGGGCGGCAGCAGCGCGGCGGAGCGCAGCAGGTACGGCACACCTTTCTGGCGGGTATTGCGCCCCACGAACACCACTGACGGTGCATCCGGATCGATGCCCAGCGCGCGCACCCCGTCCGGATCGCGGTCCGGGTGCCAGGCATCAGTGTCGATCCCGTTATGCACCACACGGACCTTGCCCGGAGTGACCTCCGGATAGGAGCGCAGAATGTCCTTCCGCATCCCCTCGGAGACGGCAATGATGGCCGACGCGGCGTCGTACGCGGTTTTTTCAACCCAGGAGGACAGCGCATAGCCGCCGCCGAGCTGCTCTGCCTTCCACGGCCGCAGCGGCTCCAAGCTGTGCGCGCTGAGCACGTGCGGCACACCGTAAAGCAGCGAACCGAGATGCCCGGCCATGTTCGCATACCAGGTATGCGAATGGATCAGGTCCGTGCCTTCAAGTCCCTGCAGCATGTCCAGGTCCGTGCCGAGGGTCTGCACTGCGGGATTGGCGGCCGCCAGCTCGGCAGGAACCGGGTAGGCCTGTACCCGGGCGCCGTGGTAGTCAGCCTCCCGCGGCGCGCCGAAACAATGAACCCGCAGGTCAGCCCGGCTGGCCAGGACACGGCTCAGTTCCGCGACATGCACACCGGCTCCCCCGTAGATGTCCGGGGGAAATTCCTTGGAAACGATATCTACTCGCACTTGTTCAACGTAGTGCACATCAGCCGCAGTGATCTAGTGTGTTGGTCAGCACGCTTCCCTTATCAGGCACGGCTTAACCGTTTTCCCGGTTCCCGGGAACAGTCAGGAGCACCCACATGGCACCGAAGAAAGTCCTGTCCGTCGTCCTCGCCGGGGGCGAGGGTAAGCGGCTGATGCCGCTGACCGCAGACCGGGCCAAACCCGCGGTGCCCTTTGCCGGCAAGTACCGGCTGATCGACTTTGCCCTTTCCAACCTGGTGAACTCCGGGTATCTGCAGATCGTGGTGCTGACCCAGTACAAGTCACACAGCCTCGACCGGCACATTTCCGAAACCTGGCGCCTGTCCACCCAGCTGCAGAACTACGTTGCCTCGGTGCCCGCGCAGCAGCGTGTGGGCAAGAGCTGGTTCCTGGGCAGCGCCAACGCCCTGTACCAGTCAATGAACCTGATCGACGACGCCCGGCCGGACATCGTCGTCGTCATCGGTGCGGACCACGTCTACCGGATGGACTTTTCCCAGATGGTGGAGGCGCACATTGCCTCCGGAGCGCCGTGCAGTGTTGCCGCCGTCCGCCAGCCGCTGGCCATGGCTGATCAGTTCGGCGTGATTGAAACGGATCCGGGCGACCCGGGCCGGATTGCCGCGTTTGTTGAAAAGCCCTCTAGCACTCCCGGCCTGCCGGATGATCCGGGGAGTTTCCTGGCGTCGATGGGCAACTACGTCTTTACCACCGACGCCCTGGTGGAGGCACTGCGCATCGACGCTGAACGCCTGATTACCAAGCACGACATGGGCGGAGACATCATCCCCTGGTTCGTGGAACGCGGCGAAGCGAACGTCTATGACTTTACCGAGAACATTATTCCCGGGGCCACCGAACGTGACCAGCGGTACTGGCGGGACGTTGGCACGCTGGATTCCTACTATGACGCGCACATGGACCTGATCTCCCCCGTGCCGTCCTTCAACCTCTACAACCTGCAGTGGCCCATCTACACCCGGCAGAGCATTTCACCGCCGGCCAAGTTCGTGCGGGATTCCTCCGCCGCCCCGGGCACGGCTGTTGATTCGATCGTGGCCAACGGTGCCGTGATTTCCGGCGGCACGGTCAGCGGCTCCGTGCTGGGACATGACGTCTATGTCGACGCCGGCGCCACGGTGACTGACAGCGTGATCATGGACGGCGTGCGGGTCGGTGCAGGCGCCGTGGTCAAGCGTGCGATCGTGGACAAGTTCGTCGAGATCCCGCCCGGCGCCACGGTAGGCGTGGACCGCGAACTGGACCTGGCGCGCGGCTACACGGTGACGGCGTCGGGCCTGACGGTACTGAGCAAGGGGCAGACGGTCCGGGTGGCGTGACGCGGACCGCCCGATAACGGGCGGCGGGCGGGTTGGCGGTAAGGTCAAGGTGCACCAGTTTGCCCTCCGCCGTGAACACTCCCGGCGGACCCACCGCAGAAACGTGATTGATGAGCAGCACAGACCTCAGCCCCGAAGATCTCAGCACCTGCCTTCGGGTCCTCTCCACCATCCATGCCCTGGATGAGGACCATCCGGACCATGTGGCCGTCCGCCGGGCCACGGCAAAAATGTTCAAGGCAGTCAAGAAGCACCGCAAGGTGGCCAAGCGCGACGCCGTGGCCGAAGCGGACCGAGCCGTTGTGGCCCGCACTGCCACCGGCGCCCCGGACCGGATCGATGATGAGACCAGGGGCGCGCAGCTGCGCAGCTCAGCCCACGGTCCTTCCGCCGGCACCCTGCTCAAGCCGAGGAACTGCTACATCTGCAAGCAGCCGTACACGCTCGTGGATGCCTTCTACCATCAGCTCTGCCCGGAATGCGCCGCGTTCAGCCATGCAAAGCGCGATGCCAGGACGGATCTCACCGGCCGGCGTGCCCTGCTCACCGGCGGCCGCGCCAAGATCGGTATGTACATTGCGCTGCGGCTATTGCGCGACGGCGCGCATACCACCATCACCACCCGCTTCCCCAAGGACGCGGCACGCCGTTTCGCTGCCATGGAAGACTCCGCGGACTGGCTGCACCGGCTCAAGATTGTGGGCATCGACCTGCGCGATCCGGCCCAGGTGATCTCCCTGGCCGACGCCGTCGCCACTGACGGTCCGCTGGACATCCTCATCAACAACGCCGCCCAGACCGTGCGCCGCAGCTCGAATGCCTACCAGCCGCTGATGGACGCCGAGCTCGAAGAGCTGCCGTCGAATAAGCTCATGCCTGAACTGGTGACTTTCGGCAACACTTACAACGCCCATCCCACTGCGCTGGCAGGATCGGTCGCTGAGCACCCGGTCCTGGCGGGCGACGCCGTCACGTCCCTGGCGCTGACGGCGGGATCATCGTCTCTGGCCAAGCTGGGCGACGGCACGGCAATCGACGCCGGCGGGCTGGTGCCGGACACTGCACCCATCAACTCCTGGACCCAGGTAGTGGACCAGGTGGAGCCGCTGGAAATGCTTGAAGTGCAGCTGTGCAACGTCACGGCGCCCTTCCTGCTGGTTAACCGGCTCCGCCCGGCTATGGCCGTCTCCCCGGCCCGGCGCAAGTACATCGTGAACGTCTCCGCCATGGAGGGTCAGTTCGCCCGCCGCTACAAGGGCCCGGGGCATCCGCACACCAATATGGCCAAGGCCTCGCTGAACATGCTCACCCGCACCAGCGCTGGCGAAATGCTGGAAACCGACGGCATCCTGATGACGGCGGTGGACACCGGCTGGATCACCGACGAACGCCCGCACCCCACCAAGGTCCGTCTGGCTGAAGAAGGCTTCCACGCTCCCCTGGACCTGGTGGACGGTGCCGCCCGGGTCTACGACCCGATCGTGATGGGTGAAGCCGGCGAGGATCTGCACGGGGTATTCCTCAAGGATTACCGGCCTTCTCCCTGGTAGCGGCCCGGCGGCGTAGCGCTCCGACAGCCTTGCTCAGCTCGGAGACAACGATGATGGTTGCCGCCACGCCGATGCAGAGCATCCACTGGTCGGAACTGAGCGGAACCGTGTCGAAGAGTTCCTCGAAGAAACCGAGCTGGACCACCAGCACCTGCAGCAGCACCACAGCGCCCAGCGAGAACCAGATGGCCCGGTTGGTGAACGTCTGCAGCGAGAACACTGACGATGTCTCGCTGCGGACGTTGAGCAGGTTAAAGACCTGGTAAAACACGAACGTCGTGAAAGCCATGGTGGTGGCGAAGTTGCCGCTCGCCGCTGCTGACTCCGGGAAGAGCGACGGCGCCTGCAGCAGCACCCAGCAGGTACCCGCCGCCATCACCACCCCGGCCACGAACAGGGCAGCCAGCCGCTGTCCGGTGAGCAGCGGCTCCCGGCGTTTCCGCGGCGGCTGCTGCATCACCCGCGGGTCGGTTGGATCAACGCCCAGGGCCAGGGCCGGCGGACCGTCCATGATGATGTTCACCCAGAGGATCTGGATCGCCGTGAACGGGGCCCCGCCGGCAAACCCGAAAGTGGCAGCCGCAAGAAAGATCAGCACAAATCCCCAAGCCGTGGTGAGCTGGAACCGGACGAACTTCAGGATGTTCGCGTAAATGCCGCGGCCCTCCCGGACGGCGGCCACAATGGTGGCGAAGTTGTCATCGGTCAGGATCATCCGCGCGGCGCCCTTGGACACATCCGTTCCGGTAATGCCCATGGCGATTCCGATGTCCGCCCGCTTCAGCGCCGGAGCATCGTTGACGCCGTCGCCCGTCATGGCCACGACGGAGCCGTCAGCCTGCAGCGCCTCGACCACCCGCAGCTTGTGTTCCGGAGAGACGCGGGCCAGCACGCCTACCTTCGGCGCCAGTTCCTGCAGCTCGGCGTCACTGAGCTTGTCCAGCGCGGAACCGGCCGCCGCCTCGCCCGGAATGCCCAGGTCCTTAGCGATGGCGGAGGCAGTGACAAGGTGGTCGCCGGTGATCATGTGCACCCGGATTCCGGCAGTACGGGCAACCTCGATCGCCTCGCGTGCTTCCTTCCGCGGCGGGTCCATGATGCCTACGACGGCGTACAGCACCAGCCCGGAGACAGCCCGGCGCAGCTGCTCCGGTTCCGTGGGCGGCAGAGCATCAAAGGGCCGCCCGGCCACCGCGAGGGTGCGCAGGCCTGCGTCAGCGATGGATTCAACCTCTGCCAGCAGCAGCTTGCGGTGTTCCGGTGTCAGCGGCTCCAGGCCTTTCTCCCCGGCTATCTGGCCGCAGAGGTCCAGGACGATGCCCGGGGCGCCCTTCACATTGCACCAAAGAGAGTCCGGCACGCGCTCGTTCGTATTGAACGTCGCCATGTACTTGTATTCGGAGTCGAAGGGGACTTCGGCAATCCGGGGATGCTCCGCCCGCGCCTCAACCGCGTCTATTCCGGCCTTCTCGGCCAGCACCACCAGCGCGCCTTCGGTCGGATCGCCGCTGAGCACGCCGTCGGCCACCGATGCGTCATTGCACAGGACCATGGCCAGGTAGGCCTCAGTGAGGGCGGGGACTTCCCCGCCGTCCGGACTCAGGATCTTTCCCTCTACCCCGTAGCCGGTGCCGGTGACACGGAACCTGCGGCCGGAGGCGGAGAGAATCCGGCGGGCGGTCATTTCGTTCAGTGTCAGCGTGCCGGTCTTGTCCGTGCAGATCTGGGAGGTTCCCCCGAGGGTCTCCACTGCGGAGAGCTGCTTGATGATGGCTCCGCGTGCTGCCAGCCGCGAGGCGCCCATGGCAAGGGTGAAGGCGACGACGGCGGTCAGGCCTTCCGGGATGGTGGCCACTGCGAGGGACACGGAGGTCAGCAGCAGGGTGTTCAGGTCCTCCCCGCGCAGCAGCCCGAGGACAAAAACCAGTGCCACGACACCCAGGGCGATCCAGGTCAGCAGGGCGGCGAGCTGGTCGATGCTGCGCTGGAGGGTGGTCTTCTCGTCCTGGGTGCTGCCGAGCAGGTGGGCGATCCGGCCCATCTGGGTGTCCATGCCTGTGCCCGTAATCACCATTACCGCGCGGCCGCGGCTGATATCCGTGCCCATGTAGAGCATCCCGTGCCGGTCCGCGACCGGCGCATCGGCGGCCTGCAGCGAGGCGGCATCCTTGTTGACAGGCTGCGACTCCCCCGTCAGCGCTGCCTCTGCGGCCTGCAGCCGGACGGCTTCGAGCAGCCTGCCGTCCGCCGGCACCGAGTCTCCCGCTTCCAGCAGCACAATGTCACCCGGCACCAGCTCTGTGCGTGGAACCGTGGAGACACTGCCGCCGCGGCGGACCCGTGTGGTTCCCACGTCCGTCCGCCGGAGCGCCTCCAGGCTGTTCTCCGCCCGCCGCTCCTGGACATAGTTCAGGCAGGTGTTCAGGATGACCACGGCAAGGATGACGATCGGCGTTTCAAGCTCGCGGGAGACGACGGCGCTCAGGACCGCTGCCGCGAGGAGGACGAGGATCAGCCGGTCCGAGAGCAGGGCCAGGATCTTCCGCCACCCCGGAACGGGCGGCCGGCCGGCCAGCTGATTAGCTCCGTAATGCTCAAGCCGCTGCGCTGCCTGTGCGGCGCTGAGGCCGGACGCCGGATCCGTCTCCAGTGCTTGTGCCACTTCAGGACCTGAACGGGTCCATGGGTCTGTCACCGGCAAAACCGACGGGGAACGTGAGGAGCCGGCCGCCGGTGTTCCGGGCCCGGAGTTGCTGCCATGCTGCATGGGATGCCCCTGTGCTCGGCTCGCGAACTGATCCGGATCAGTCTACCAATGGGGTGCCTGAGCGGTAACGGCGAAGGGCGGAGTTGGCGCCCGGGAGGCTTCTCAGCCAAGGTGGGAGGATGCCAGCGCCCAACGCACTCCGAGCCAACGCTCCCGGCCTCGCCGCGGCGGCCGCCGCCGTCGTCCTCTGCCTGCTGCTGCACCGGGTGTTCCCGGCTGTGCCCGTGCTGACTGCGGCGGTAATCCTGGGACTCGCCGTCGGGAACGTGCCGGGAACGGCCGCCCTGGCAGCCGGCCCCCTGCGTCCGGGCCTGGCACTCTCCGCCAAAAGGTTCCTGCGGCTGGGCATTGTCCTGCTCGGGCTGAAGGTCTCCCTGGTGGACATCGCCGGGCTGGGCTGGCTCACCGTCGTACTGATTATTGTGCTGGTTGGTCTTTCCTTCGGGGCCACCTACCTTATCTGCCGTGCCTTCCGGCTTCCCGGGGAGGAACCGGTCCTGGTGGCCGCCGGGTTTTCAATCTGCGGGGTATCAGCGGTTGGTGCAGTTGCTGCGGCCCGGGGTATCCGCTCGGAGCAGACCGCCGTGCCGGCGGCCATGGTGACACTCTGCGGAACCCTTGCCATCGCTGTGCTTCCCCTGCTGAGCGTGCTGCTGGGCCTCTCGCCTGAACGCTTCGGGTTCCTGTCCGGCGCTTCAGTCCACGACGTTGGACAGGTAGTGGCCACTGCCCAGACCGGCGGCGCAGCCGCCTTGGCGCTTGCCGTTGTGGTGAAGCTGGTGCGGGTGCTCATGCTTGCCCCCGTCAGTGCGCTGGCAGGGCTGCAGCACCGACGCCGGGCCGGAAGCAGCACTCCCGGCAAGTTCCCTCCCCTGGTCCCTCTGTTCGTAGCCGGTTTTGTGGCCGCTGTTGCCCTGCGCACCACCGGGCTCCTGCCCGGCAGCCTGCTGGAGGCTGCAGCGCTGCTGCAGGAGCTGCTCTTCGCCGCGGCGCTGTTCGGCCTGGGAGCCTCGGTGAACCTGCGCAGCCTTGCCCGGACCGGCGGACGCGCAGCCGCTGCCTCCCTGGTGTCCTGGGCCGTCATCGTGGCCGCAGGGCTGGCGCTGGCCGTACTTCTGGTTCCAGCTTCCTGACCCGGAGCATCTGAGCCGTCTGCGGCGGGAAGCCGTTGCTGCGCGGAGCGGGCGCGCCTAGTCTCAAATCACCCGGCACCCACCACCTGCGGACCACAAGGGGGCGTTATGGCTCACCCTGCCCTTTCACGCGGTGCGCAGAGAGTCCGCGGGGCCGCAGGGACGGGGGAGCAAGCCGCCGGACTGCTCCCCCGGGCAGCGGGACTGGTGTGGTGCGCGCTGGTGCTCTGGCTCCTGGTGTCGAACCTGTTTGTTCCTTCCTACGGAGTTTCGCGCTATGAGACCTGGGCCGCGGTGCTGGCAGGAGCAGCGGTCCTTGGACTCACGCTGGCGGTGCCCTGGCTGCTGGGCCTGCTGGACATAGTGCTGAAGTTCCGCTGGGCCCGTGCCGCGGGGTCTGTACTGGGCTGGGCAGCGGTGTTTGCCGTGCTGGCGAGGCTGGCCGACGCTGTCCGGCTGCCCCCGGACTGGGACGCCGCTGCCGTCTACTACTCCGCCGGCGAGCTGGCCGAGTCAGACGTTCCCGACGATTCGACCCGGAGTTACTTCCAGATCAACCCCAACAACCTGCTGCTGATGCTGCTGCTCAGCAGATACCTCGCCGCGGCCGAAGACCTGGGCTCCGGGGATCTCCGGCAGTCCACGGCCTATCTGAACGCCGCGGTGCTCTTTCTCGGCATGCTGCTCACCTACGCCGCTGCCGCCCTGCTCGGCGGGCGCCGCGCCGCCCGGCTCACCCTCGTCCCGTCCTTCGTGCTCATAGTGTTCTCGCCCTGGCTGCCGGTCTTCTATTCGGATACGGCGGGCCTGCTGTTTACGGTTTTGATTCTCTGTTTGGTCCTCCTGGCTGCGAGGTGCCGGCTGCCGGGGCGTGTGCTGCTCTGGGCAGCCGCAGGTGCCGTGTCCGCGGTTGGTTACGGGATCAAACCCACCGTGCTGATCGTGCTGACCGCAGCATCCCTGGTGGCACTGTTTTCCCTGCGCCGGGAGACATGGCGCAGGGACCTGACGGCGGCGCTCCTGTCCGTTGCCGCAGCCGGAGGTGCTTTCGCGGGCACGCACGCTGCGGTGGACTCCTGGACCCGGTCCTTCGGAGTGCTGGCTGATGATGGTTCCGCAAACGATTACGCCCTGCCGCCGACGCATTTCCTCAAGGTAGGGGCGCAGCAGTACCCGGGACCCCACGGTGACTACTACGGGGCCTACAACGAACAAGACAGGAGCAGCACCCTGGCGGTCAGCGGCGGGACGGAACGCTTTGACGCAGCGCTCCAGGCTTACCTCGACCGGGTCAAGGACATGGGGCCGGCGGGGTACGCCGGTTTCCTGAACGCCAAACTCCGCTGGATCACCGGCGACGGATCATTCTTCAGCTGGGGGGAAGGGAACATGGGGCCGGACAGTTTTATAGCCGGTGATCCCCTCAGCCGGACCATCCAGGACTTCTTCGGGCCGGGACGCCCCGGCTTCAGCCTCCTGCTCAGCGTGTGGCAGGGAACCTGGTTCCTTTTGCTGGCGCTCTGCGGCGCGGGTCTGTTCCTGCGTGGCCCGCCGCTGGACGGGCGGGGCACTGCCACGGTACGACTGGCTCTGGCCGGCCTGTTCGTTTTCCTGATGTTCTCCGAGGGGCGCGCCCGGTTCCTGTACCTCTATGTGCCGTTCTTCCTGGTGCTTGGGAGCCTGACACTGCAGCGGCTGGGCCGCAAACCCCGGCTGGGCGCAGCCGGAAAGCAACGCCGCCGGAACCTGCCGCCTCCCTCATCACCGGTCGAAGTGGTTGAATGAAAAGGTGCCTAACCAAAACCTGAGCCGCGAAGAAGCAGCCGTCCGTTCCGCCCTGCTGCGTGTTGATTCCTACGACGTCGAACTGGACCTTGGAGCCGCCGCCGACCCGGCCGCGGCGGGATTCCGGTCCCGGAGCACGATTGTTTTTGACTGTGACGAGGCAGGTGCCACCACGTTCCTTGACTTCATTCACGGCGGTGTCGACGCCGTAGTGGTCAACGGCAGGGCCTACGACCCGGGGGAGACCGTGACCGGCTCCCGGGTGATGCTGCACAATCTCATCGCCGGGCGAAACATCGTAAGCGTTGAGGGAACTGCACTCTACAGCCGCAGTGGAGAGGGACTGCACCGTTTCACGGATCCCGCGGACGGAGCAACCTACCTCTACACGCAGTACGAGCCCGCAGACGCCCGGCGTGTCTTCGCCAATTTCGAACAGCCGGACCTGAAGGCCGCCTTCACGTTCCACATCACTGCGCCCTCGGACTGGGAAGTCGCCTCAAACGGCATCGAAGCTGCGCGGACGCCACTGGGAGACGGCACACTCAGCCGGTGCGATTTCTCCCCCACCAAGCGCATCTCCACCTACATCACCTGTGTACTGGCCGGACCGTACTTCAAGGCCGAAGATACCTGGAGCACTGCCCTGCCGAACGGCGACGAGCTGGTTGTGCCGCTGGGCGCCTACTGCCGGGCCTCACTTGCTGAGCACTTCGACGCAGACAACATTTTCGACACCACCAAGCGGGGGCTTGAGTACTTCCACCAGCTCTTCGCCTACCCGTACCCCTTCGGCAAGTACGACCAGGCGTTTGTGCCCGAGTACAACCTGGGTGCGATGGAGAACCCCGGGCTGGTGACGTTCACCGAGGCCTATGTGTTCCGGACCAAGGCCACGGAAGCCCAGTACGAGGCCAGGGCAAACACCATCATGCACGAGATGGCCCATATGTGGTTCGGCGACCTTGTAACCATGCGCTGGTGGGACGACCTCTGGCTCAAGGAATCCTTCGCGGATTACATGGGGGCCCTGGCCGTGGACGAAGCCACAGACTGGACGAACTCCTGGGTCAGCTTCGCGAACCGCCGCAAGGCCTGGGCCTACGTCCAGGACCAGCTGCCCACCACACACCCCATCGTGGCGGATATTCCGAACCTGGAAGCCGCCAAGCAGAACTTTGACGGGATTACCTACGCCAAGGGCGCCTCGGTGCTGAAACAGCTGGTGGCGTACGTCGGGTTCGAGGCCTTCATCGACGCCTCCCGCACCTACTTCGCCCGCCATGCCTGGGGCAATACCACTTTGGCGGACCTGCTCGAGGTACTCGGCTCGGCCTCCGGCCGCGACATGAGCGAGTGGTCGCGGCTGTGGCTGCAGACGGCGGGCGTTCCCGTGCTTTCCGTGGAAGCCGAAACCGCTCCGGACGGCACCTACGCAAATGTCACGGTCCTTCAGGATGCACCGGATCCGGTCAGCGGTGAGCAGATGCCCAGGCCGCACCGCGTCCGCCTCGGGTCCTATGACTTCACTGAAGACGGCTGGCTGGAACGCACGGGCTTCGTGGAGATCGACGTCGCCGGCCGCCGCACCCCGGTGCCGGAGCTCACCGGAAAGCCGGTCCCTGCCTTGCTCCTGCCCAACGACGGCGACCTCACGTACGCCAAGATCCGGTTTGATCCGGCGTCACTGGCCACGCTGCTTGAATCCCTGCCCCGGCTGCGGGACCCGCTTGCCCGTGCCATCAGCCTCTCCGCCCTCTGGAACAGCGTGCGGGACGGTGTCCTGTCTGCCCGCGACTACCTTCGTCTGGTAATTCGGACGGCCCCGTCCGAACCCGGGGCGGGTGTGAAGCAGGTGCTGCTGGACAACGCGCGCACCGCCGTCGAACGCTACGCTCCGGCCGAAATCCGTTCCGCTCTGCGTGAGCAGCTCTTTACTGCCGTCGCAGACCAGCTGGCCGACGCACCAGCAGGAAGCGACAGCCAGCTGATCCTTGCCAGGACCGCGGCCGCCGTTGGCCGGTACACCACCAGCCACAATGAGCTGCTGCGCGGCCTGCTCTCCGGTGACGTCACGTACCCGGGGCTGACCGTGGACACCGATCTGCGGTGGAGGCTGTGGCAGGCGCTGGCCGGAACCGGCTCTGCCGGAACGGAAGAACTCAAGGCTGAACTGGCGGCTGACAACACTGCCGCCGGGCGGGTTGGCTACACCGTGGCTGCCGCCGCCGTTCCCGATCCCGGTGTCAAGGCCGCTGCCTGGCAAGCCGCGGTGCACACCTCAGAGCTCTCCAACGAGCTCCTGTCCGCCACCATTGAGGGCTTTAGGATCGGCGGGCACGAACTCCTGGACGCCTTCATCCCGGACTACTTCGCAGCCCTTGAGACGGTGTGGTCCAGCCGGAGCATCGAACTCGCCTCACGGGTAGTTGCGGGCCTCTATCCGTCCGCACAGGATCTGCCGCAGCACACCGTGCCGGCAGACCATCCGGTACTCGCGCTGAGCCAGGAATGGCTGGAAGCCAACCCGGACGCGCCGGCGGCGCTGCGCCGGATCATCATTGAGTCCCAGGACCAGCTGCTGCGGGCGCTGCGGGCCCAGGCGGCCGCGCGCTAGCGCCGCTTGGCGACGCTGAGCAGAAAAGCGGAGTCCTCGACGGCGTTGACCGCGTGGCGGGCCTGCGGAACGATCAGCAGGTCCCCCGCGGAGCCCTCCCAGCTCTCGCCCTCGGAGAGCAGGGTGATGCGCCCCTTCAGGACGGTAATGGTGGCCTCGCCGGGGTTTTCGTGTTCGTCCAGGCTGAAGCCGGCCGTCAGGGCAATGAGTGTCTGGCGCATCACATGCTCATGCCCGCCGTACACCGTGGCTGCACTCCTGCCGGAGGAAGCCTGCCTGGCCGTTTCCAGATGGTTCCTTACCAGCGCCGTCAGCGACTTCTTTTCCATGCCGGGAAGTCTAGATGCCGGGCGCCCGGTTAGGTAGCAGGGGCTACGGGACCCGGTTGATCCATTCCGGAGTGTCGAACTTGGCCGCGACCTTATCCCTGGCACGTTCCATCTCTGCCTCGGAAATGCCGGTGGTCTTCGCGCCGTAGCGTTGGGCAAAGGTCTGGATCATGGTGTCCAGGATTTCCTCCCGGCTCAGCCCGGTCTGCCGGCGCAGCGGATCAACCCGCTTCTTGGCGCTTCGGGTGCCCTTATCGGAGAGTTTTTCTTTGCCAATGCGCAGCACCTGGACCATCTTGTCCGCGTCAATGTCATAGGACATGGTCACGTGGTGGAGCATGGCGCCGGAACTCAGGCGCTTCTGTGCCGCACCGCCGATCTTGCCCTGGTCCGTGGCGATGTCATTGAGCGGCTGGTACCACGCCTTGATGCCCAGCCGTTCCAGTGACTCCATGACCCAGGCATCCAGGAACGGATATGAATCGGCGAAACTCAGGCCGTCCACCAGGGACTGCGGAACGTACAGCGAGTAGGTGATTGCGTTGCCGTGCTCCATGAACATTGCGCCGCCGCCGCTGATCCGCCGGACTACGGTGACGCCGTGGCGCTCGGCGCCCTCAGGGTCAACCTCGTTGCGCAGGGACTGGAAGCTGCCGATCACTACGGACGGGGATTCCCACTCCCAGAACCGCAGGGTCGGGTTGCGCCTGCCTGCTGCCACTTCCTCCGCCAGGACCTCATCCATCGCCACGTGCATGTGCGTGGAAAGGGGGGTGGGCGGGATGATCTCCCATTCGTGGTCGCCCCAGCTGGTGGCCTTGGCCAGCGCCCGCCGGACAGTGATGGCAACCGCCCCCGGCGAGAATCCGAACATGACGGCATCAGGGCGCAGCCGGGAGCGGACGGCGTCGGCAATCTCCTCAGCGGTGCTTTCTGCAGAAAGCCCGGTCAGAGCCGCGTTGATTTCCTCGAGGGCGTCGTCGGGCTCAAGGAAAAAATCACCGCTGAGAGACACTGAATCCAGGAGACCGTCCTTCACCTCGAGGTCCACCACGACCAGTTTGCCTCCGGGGACCTTGTACTCCCCGTGCCGGCTGCCGTCGTGTGCTTCGCTCATGCTGATCCTCCTGGAAGAACTTTTGTTGCCCGCAGCGCCTCCGCGCCGGGTATGGACGTAAACGAAAGGTCCGCCCGGATCATTCCGGACGGACCTTCCAATTCTAGGCTGCTGCCAAGTAGCGCTAAGGCTACTTCTTGCCGCCGAAGCCCTTGAAGCGGGCGTTGAAGCGCTCCACACGGCCGGCGGAGTCCATGATGCGCTGCTTGCCCGTGTAGAACGGGTGCGATGCGGAGGAGATTTCCACCTCGATCAGCGGGTAGGTGTTGCCGTCTTCCCACTCGATCGTCTTGGAGGACGTCGCCGTGGAGTTGGTCAGGAACGCGGTGTCGGACGCAAGGTCACGGAAGACTACCGGCGCGTAAGTGGGGTGGATGTCAGACTTCACAGTAATACCTTCTCTAGGTGACTGGATTTTGCCAGGCACATTGGGTTTCAAAGCTCTTGAGGCCGATTGGCCAACAATCAATCTTAGCCCAAGGTGGGCCGTTCTGCGCAAAACCGGCACAGCAGCCGCGTTTCGTCCAGTGATGCCAGCTTACCGCAGTGCCCCGCTGGCGCCCCAGCCGCTGATCTGCGCACGGATCGAGGTGCTGATACCGCGGTTTGTTCCGGCGTATTCGATCAGCAGCGGGCGGTAGAGGTCATCGAGCGTGAGAATAATCGAACCAGCGAAATCGCCGGGTTTCTCCGGCTCGATGACGGCAGTGAGCCGGGTTGCCGGAGAACCCTTGTAGTCCACGCCGTACTCGGCCCGGGCGGGACCGGCGGTCTGCACGAGTGCCCGGAGCCGGTCAGGGTTTGCCGTGAGCTCTGCAGCATCAGCCAGTACTGCGGCGTAGGTTTCCTCCGCACCTCCGGCGGAGTCCGCACTGACCTCCGAATCCGGGGTCCGCAAAGTCCTGCTGCCGTCGGAAATGGAAATCTCCAGTTCGCCGTCGGCACTTATGAGTTCCATGGCAAACTCCGGCGCCGTGCGGAACGCCATGGTGTATGTCCCGGGCGGCAGCCAGCTTGCCGTGGTGGTCACCGTCTGCTCCGCGCCGGTACCGGCCTCCATGGCCGCTGCGACGCAGTCCGCTGCACCGGAAAACTCTCCGCTGTCCTGGCGGAGCAGGAACTGGCAGGCATCCTGGACTGCTTCGGCCATCCCGGCCTGGGCTCCGCTGACGGTAACCTGCATGGGTTCAGGGACTGCAGTGGGCTCGGGCTCCGCTGTGCGTACCCTCGCCTGCTGCGGTACCGGGGGCGGGATGGTGGGGGTGGTAGCAGCGGCTTCGGTCCGGGCCGTCATCTGGTCTGCTGTTGGGCCACACGCGGCCCCGGCCGGAAGCATCGCTGCCGCAAGGCACAGCGCGGCAAATCGCCGATAACCGTGCTTGCGTGCTGGCATGGACTGCCCCCGGGATGAAGAGAGACGGTGGTGCTTCGTGCACGGCCAAGTGTGACACCAATACGTCCCGGATATAAGCGTGGGGAGGAGCTAAAAAACCCTGCACTCCCAAAAGGCCACCGCGGAAGCCGCAGCTACATTAAGCGAGTCGACGCCGCGCTGCATGGGAATGCGGACCGTCAGGTCTACTTCGGCGAGGGTGCTGCGTGAGAGTCCGTCACCTTCCGTGCCCAGGATGAGCGCCAGCCGGTCACAGTGCCGCTCCCCCAGCTCCTGCAGGGTAAGCGAATCGTCTTCCAGTGCCAGGGCGGCCGTGGTGAAGCCGGCGGCCCGCAGCTCGGTGAGCGCCCCGGGCCATGACTCCAGCCGCAGCCACGGCACCTGGAACACGGTGCCCATGCTGACCCGGATGGCGCGGCGGTAGAGAGGATCCGCGCACTGCGGACTGACGAGGACGGCGTCGACTCCCAGGGCTGCTGCGGAGCGGAAGATCGCGCCGATGTTCGTGTGGTCGACGATGTTTTCAAGGATGGCGATGCGCCGGGAGCCGGACAGTACCTCGGCCAGGTCCAGCGGAGCCGGGCGGTGCATCGCAGCCAGCGCCCCGCGGTGCAGGTGGAATCCGGTGATGGACTCGAGAATATCCGGTGTGCCTACGAAGGCCGGCACCTCGGGGAAACGGTCCAGAATGTCCTGCAGGTCAGGCAGCCATTTCTCAGCAAGAAAGAAGGACCGCGGTGTGTGCCCGGCGTCGATGGCGCGGCGCAGGACCTTCGAGGACTCAGCGATGTACATCCCTTCCGCGGGTTCGCGGAGGCGGCGCAGTGCGGTGTCGGTCAGCCGGGTGTAGTCGGAAACCCGGGGGTCGTCGGCAGATTCAAGGTGGATAAGGCTCACTTAGAAAACCATAATCCAGAGAGCCGTCAGCCCTAGCAGAACGATCACCGTGCGCAGGGCCACCGGGTGGAGCCTGCGGCCCACCGCTGCCCCCACAAAGCCGCCGATCAGCGAACCGACCGCGATCAGCGCCACAACAGGCCAGATGATCCGGTCGAAGGCGAAGAGCAGGTAGGACGACGCCGCTACTACGTTCACGCCCAGGACAAGGACGTTCTTGACCGCATTCGCGTTTTGCAGGGTGCCGTGGAGGAAGATGCCCAGGATGCCGACCAGCAGGATACCCTGCGCGGCGACGAAGTATCCGCCGTAGACGCCGGCAAGAAAGATCAGCACTGTCAGCTGCCAGGACGGGCGCGCGGGGCCTTCGACGTCCCCGGCCTGCTCATTCTTCGCTGCGCGTGCGCGCACCCAGGCCTGGAGTTTGGGCTGGAACACCACGAAGAGCAGGGCCACTACGATCAGGAACGGCGCCACCGTGCCGAAGACGTCTTCGGGCAGGTGCAGCAGCAGCCAGGCGCCGGTGATGCCGCCGAGGATTGAGGCCGGCAGCAGCCGCAGCAGAGTACCGCCGAGCCCGGCCAGTTCCCGCCGGTAGCCCCAGGAGCCGGCAATGTTGCCGGCGACCAGTCCCATGGCATTGCTGATGGTGGCCGCCACGGGTGCGTATCCCAGTGCCACGAGCACCGGGAAGGTCACCAGGGTGCCCGAGCCAACAATTGCGTTGATGGTTCCGGCCCACAGGCCGGCAAACAGGACCAGGGCGTCGTGAAGCCACCCTGCCGAAGACAGGAACATTCAGCTGGAGGTTCTGTTAGCGGCGGGCCGTGGCGGTGTAGCGGCCGCCGGCATCCCGCTGGACGGCCAGCGGCAGGTCAAAGGCGGTGCTCAGGTGCTCTTCGGTGAACACGGTGTCGATGGCACCGGCGGCAACAACGGCGCCGTCGCGCATCAGCAGTGCGTGGGTGAATCCCGGCGGAACTTCTTCAAGGTGGTGGGTCACCAGGACGATTGCGGGAGCTTCTTCGTCAGCCGCAAGGTTTGCCAGACGCTGGACGAGGTCTTCGCGGCCGGCCAGGTCCAGGCCGGCGGCAGGCTCATCCAGCAGCAGCAGTTCAGGGTCCGTCATCAGGGCGCGGGCAATCTGGACGCGCTTGCGTTCGCCTTCGCTCAGGGAAGAGAACCTGCGGTTGATGTAGGTGGACATCCCCCAGTCATGCAGCAGGCGGAAGGCGCGGCGCTCGTCGAGCTTGTCGTACTTCTCCCGCCAGCGTCCGGTCATGCCGTAGGCAGCAGTGAGGACTACGTTGAGGACGGTCTCGTGTTCCGGGATCTGGTTGGCCAGGGCAGCCGAGGCCAGCCCAATGCGCGGCCGCAGTTCAAAGACGTCGACGGCGCCCAGGACTTCTTCCAGGATTCCGGCCATGCCGCGGGTCGGGTGCATCCGGCCGCCGGCAATCTGCAGCAGCGTGGTCTTGCCAGCGCCGTTGGGTCCCATGATGACCCAGCGTTCGCCTTCCCTCACCTGCCAGTTCACGCCGTCCAACAGGGTTTTCCCGCCCCGGACGACACTTACTCCGGCAAATTCAAGAACATCACTCATAGCAGTAGACACTAGGCTAAAGAAAGGCGCGTTGGCGAAACGCGACGCCGCCGCACGTCCCACGGCCGTGTCCAGACCGGCCGCCCGCACCGCACGAAGATCGGAATCCACGCATGTCCCCTGAAACCTCTCCGGAATACAGCGTTGTCAGCTACGGACGCGAACTCGCTGACGCGTACCTCGGAAAGGTCCAGCAGGCCGTTGCCGGCACCGGGGCGCGGATCGTTGAGCTGGAGAACGCCGAAGGGGACGGCTATGTGGTTTCGAAACTGTTCGTAACGTACGACGGCGGCCTGGCGGCACTGCGGACTGCCGTCTCCGCCGCTGCCGCAGCGTCTCTGGACGGCGGGGCAGCTCCGGCCCAGAGCGCCGTCGTACCGGCGTCCCTGGTGGAACCGGGGCGGAAGCTGCTGGTCATGGATGTGGATTCGACCTTGATCAAGCAGGAGGTCATCGAACTGCTGGCTGCGCACGCCGGCCGCGAGGCAGAAGTCGCGGCCGTAACCGAGGCAGCAATGCGCGGCGAACTGGACTTTGCCCAGAGCCTGCATGCCCGGGTGGAAACACTTGCCGGCCTGCCGGAATCCGTGATCGCGGAGGTTGGCACACGGATCGAGCTCTCCGATGGTGCGGAAGCCCTGGTCAAGGCCTTTCTGACCGCCGGCCACGCGGTGGCCGTGGTGTCCGGCGGCTTCAACCAGGTGCTCGCTCCCCTGGCGTCCGCCCTGGAGCTCACCTACGCCCGCGCCAATGAGCTGGGCATCGAAAACGGAGTGCTCACCGGTGCGGTGACCGGCGAGGTGGTTGACCGTGCGGTCAAGGCCCGCTCACTGCGGGAATGGGCGACGGAACTGGATATCCGGCTGGATCAGACCATTGCGGTTGGCGACGGCGCCAATGACCTGGACATGCTGGCGGCGGCCGCGCTGGGCGTGGCGTTCAATGCCAAGCCGGCAGTGCAGGCCGCCGCTGATGCTGTGCTGAACCTGCCCAGCCTGGACGTGGTGCAGCACTTCGTGAAGCTCTAGTTGCCGGAGGTTCCAGCGCCTAGGCGCTGAGGTAGTCCGCTCCGCCCACGTACTCGGTGTGCCCGGTCGGCGCATCGGCAAGGGCCATGCGGGCTACCTCGGCGGCAAACTCCTCAACGGAGTAGAGCCGGCCGGCTTCTTCACGGCGTGCCTCAATTGCACCCGGGTTGGCACGGTCCAGCAGGGTGGCCGTGACCGTGCCTTCGATCATGTCGCCGGAAACAACAACGAGCGAGATGCCCTTTTCCTCCAGCTCCGGGATCCGTGCGCGCAGCGCGTCTTCCCCGGCGCGCTTGCTCCGGGCGACGGGCTCATACTCCGGCATGGTGGGAACAGTGTTGATGAAGTGGGCCTGATGGCTGGTCACGAAGACCACCCGCGAGCCCGGCTTCATCTGCGCAGCCGCAGCGGTGAGCATGTTGACCTGGGCGTCGCGGTTCAGCTTGAGCGCGTAGTCCTCCTCCACGCCCGTTTCCATACCGCCCGAGGCATTCAGCACCAGCACATCCAGGCTCCCGAAGGAATCCAGGGCGGCGTCCACCAGCGCGGCGGGTCCTTCGGGAGACGTCAGGTCCGCGCCGACGGCAACGGCCCGGCCGCCCGCGGCTTCGATTCCGGCAACTACCTTGTTGGCCCGGGGTGCCTTCTGGCGGTAGTTGACGACCACGCCTGCGCCTTCTGCGGCGAGCAGTTTTGCGACTTCAGCGCCGATGCCGCGGGATGATCCGGTAACGATTGCCGCTTTGTGCTCGAGCTGGCCCATAAGTACTCCTTTGTGGAAATTAGCTAAAGATGTGCTCTCTGCTTCCCATCCTGCCAGCAGGTGCCGGCGGGCGCGTTGGTGGAAACCTCCAAGGAATACCCCGCCGGCATGCGTGCGCGCTAGTGTCCCATTCCCAGTCCGCCGTCCACGGGGATGACTGCGCCGGAAATGTATCCGGCTTCCGGGCCGGCGATCCAGCGGACAACGCCGGCCACTTCCTCGGGAGCGGCGAAGCGGCCGGCAGGGATCGAAGACAGGTAGTTCTTCTGCGTGTCCTCCGGCAGGGCCCGGGTCATGTCCGTGTCGATGAACCCGGGCGCTACGACGTTGGCGGTGATGTTCCGCGAACCCAGTTCACGGGTCAGGGAGCGTGCAATGCCCACCAGGCCGGCCTTGGACGCGGCGTAGTTGACCTGTCCCGGGGATCCGTAGAGCCCCACGACCGAGGAAATCAGTACAACCCGGCCGCGGCGCAGCTTCAGCATGCCCTTGGAAGCACGCTTGACCACGCGGAAGGCTCCGGTGAGGTTGGTGTCCACTACGTCGGTGAAGTCTTCTTCGCTCATGCGCAGCAGCAGGGTGTCGCGGGTGATTCCTGCGTTGGCCACCAGTACCTCGACGGGTCCGTGGGCGGTTTCCACCTCCGTGAACGCGGCATCTACGGAGGCCATGTCCGTGACGTCAGCCTTGACGCCGAGCATGCCCTCCGGGACGTCGCCGCTGCGGTAGGTAATGGCTACCTTGTCCCCGGCCTCCACAAATGCCTTGGCGATGGCCAGGCCTATGCCGCGGTTTCCGCCGGTGACGAGGACACTGCGGCCGGCCGGGGTCTGGGAATCGTTCTGCACAAAAAATCCTTACGGTTTGGGGCGGGGCATCAGAATCCGATCCTATCGGCGCGGGAGGCAACTACAAGTTCACTGGCAGCAGTGAGACAATGGGGGAATCTGTTTGGAGAGTGATGACCCAGTGATGATTCTGCGATGACCCAGGGATGAGAAAGCTATCCCGCCGCGGCGCCCGCATCCCGCGGATTACGGACGCCCGCTCGGCGCATACCGATGAGATGCACGCGCGCATGGTCAAGTACACAATTTCCATGAGCATTCGCATGGTGTGCCTTTTTATGCTCTTTTTTGTTCACGGCTGGATGCTGTGGGTGGTGGTGGCAGGCGCAGTCGTGCTGCCCTGGTTCGCCGTCGTCATCGCCAACGGAGGCAGCGACAGCAGCAACCTGGGCGGGGACTCTCCGTACGAAGCTTCCGCTCCCCAGCAGCTTGAGGCGCGTGTGTCCCCCGCGCCGGACAACCCGGAGACCACTGTGCTCAGTGGGGAAATCATCGACGACGACGGCCCCACCGGCCGCGGAACGCAGGCACCGGGCGCATGAACCTGCTTGACCAGTTATCCGGCGGAGCCGGTTCCGAAGACCGTGCCCGCTGTTCCCGCAAAGGCTGCCGTGCCGACGCCGAGTGGCAGCTGCTGTGGAACAACCCCAAGATCCATACCCCTGAGCGCCGCAAAATCTGGCTGGCCTGCGGTGACCACCGCGGCTGGCTGGAAGAGTACCTGCAGGTCCGTTCCCTGTGGAAAGAAACGCTGCCCCTCCCCGGCACCGGAACCGAAAGCGACACCCCCTAGATGTACAAGTTCCTCCTCTCCAGCCGCTGGCTGGGCTGGTTCGCGCTGGTGTGTGCACTGGCAGCCGTCTGCGCGTTCCTGGGTACGTGGCAGCTCGAACGCCGCGATGCCATCCGCGAAGACATCGGCTGGGTGGAACAGAACTATTCCGCGGACCCGGTTCCCTTCGAGGAAGCGGCAGGATACTTCGAGGAATTCGATCCCTCGGCGGAATGGCTTCCGGTCGAGCTGACCGGCACCTACGACACCGCAAACCAGCGGATTGTCCGCAACCGTCCGCTGAGCGGGCGTCCCGGCTACGAGGTGCTGGTTCCCCTGAAGCTCGCGGACGGCACCGCCGTAGTGGTGAACCGCGGCTGGCTGCCGATCGGCGACAACGAGGCAGGCTGGCCGGACGACGTCCCTGCTGCTCCGGAGGGTGAAGTGACCGTCACCGCCCGGCTGAAGCCCGCGGAACCCACCCTGCTGCGCGGCGCTCCGGAAGGACAGCTGGCGTCGATTGACATCGCCGAGTACCAGGACCAGGTCGGGTACCCGCTTGAACAGGCTGCCTACGGCCTGATGGATACTGAAGATCCGGCACCGGCGAACCGGCCCGAAGCCGCACCGAAACCGGCACTGGACGAAGGCCCGCACCTCTCCTACGCCCTGCAGTGGTACGCCTTCGGCCTGCTCTTCTTCGTCGGGTTCGGCTACGCGGCCCGGCAGGAAGCCTGGAACATCATCGAGGCCGGTGAAGAAGAGGACGAAGACTGGGACGACGACGACGAGGTCCACTCGGCTGCGCCCGCTCCGCGCCGGACGCGGCCGGTGCGCAAGCGCCGCGGCCCCACCGGTGAGGAAGAGGAAGACGCCATCCTGGACGCCCAGGGCTTCTAGGTCCTCCTCCGGCTAACACCGAGTCACGTAAAAGGCCGCCGTCCCCGAAGGGGCGGCGGCCTTTTACGTGTATCGGCGCTGGGTTATGCCAGGGTGACGAGCTCCAGGTAACCCTCGTTCCAGTGGTCCTCGTCGCCGTCGGGCAGCAGGACGACGCGCTCCGGGTTCAGGGCCGCGACAGCACCTTCATCGTGGCTGACCATAACGACGGCGCCGGAGTAGTTGCTCAGCGCTCCCAGGATCTCCTCGCGGGAGGCAGGGTCAAGGTTGTTGGTGGGCTCGTCGAGGAGCAGGACGTTGGCCGAGGACGCCACGATGGTGGCCAGCGCCAGGCGCGTCTTCTCACCGCCGGAGAGCACACCGGCGGGCTTCTCAACATCGTCGCCGCTGAACATAAAGGAACCGAGCACGCTGCGGACCTCGGCGTCGTCCATGTCCGGCGCGGCGGAGCGCATGTTCTCCAGCACGGTGCGGTCCGTGTCCAGGGTTTCGTGCTCCTGGGCGTAGTAGCCGATCTTCAGGCCGTGTCCGGGAATGATGCGTCCGGTGTCCGGAGTGTCCACACCGGCCAGCATCCGCAGCAGGGTGGTTTTGCCGGCGCCGTTCAGGCCCAGGATGACCACCTTGGAGCCGCGGTCAATGGCGAGGTCCACGTCAGTGAAGATCTCCAGGGAGCCGTAGCTCTTGCTCAGGCCCTCGGCCATCATGGGGGTCTTGCCGCAGGGAGCGGGATCGGGGAAGCGCAGCGCTGCGACCCGGTCCGTGGCGCGCACGGAGTCCAGACCGCTCATCAGGCGGTCCACGCGCTTGAGCATGCTCTGTGCAGCGGAGGCGCCGGAGGCCCGGGCCTTCATCTTGTTGGCCTGTGCCAGCAGGGCTCCGGCCTTCTTCTCGGTGTTGGCGCGTTCGCGCTTGCGGGCGCGCTCATCCGTCTCACGCTGGATCTTGTAGCGCTTCCAGTCCATGTTGTAGATGTCGATCGTGGCGCGGTTGGCGTCCAGGCTGAAGACCTTATTGACGGTTGCTTCGAGCAGGCCGGTGTCGTGGCTGATCACAATCAGGCCGCCGGTGTGGTTCTTCAGGAACTCGCGCAGCCAGGTGATCGAGTCGGCGTCGAGGTGGTTGGTGGGCTCATCGAGCAGCATGGTCTCGGCGTCGGAGTACAGGATCCGGGCCAGCTCCACACGGCGGCGCTGGCCGCCGGAGAGGGTCTTCAGCGGCTGGTTGAGCAGCCGGTCCGGCAGGGCCAGGTTGGCGCAGATGGTGGCGGCCTCGGACTCGGCCGCGTATCCGCCGGCGGAGAGGAACTCCGCTTCGAGCCGGTCGTAGCGCTTCATGGCCTTCTCGGAGACCTTTGAATCGTCGCTGGCCATCTCGTCCTGGCACTTCTTCAGTTCCGTGAGGACCTTGTCCAGGCCGCGGGCGGAAAGGATGCGGTCGCGGGCGAGCTGCTCCATGTCCGGGGTGCGGGGGTCCTGCGGCAGGTAACCGATGTCGCCGGTGCGCTTGATATGCCCGGCTGCCGGAAGGGTTTCCCCGGCGAGGACCTTGGTCAGCGTGGTCTTGCCGGCGCCGTTGCGGCCCACGAGTCCAATCTTGTCTCCCTTGTCCACACGGAATGAAACCGCTTCCATGAGCAGGCGTGCGCCGGCACGCAGCTCGAGTTCAGATACGGCAATCACTAAGGAGGAACCTTTCGGAGGAAATGGATTGGGTGCGCGTTGTACGCGTCTAGTACGCGGATTCTGCGAAGGCAGCCTTTCAAGTCTACCGGGTTTACCCGAATTGTAGGAACCCAACAAAGGAAAACGTGCCGGGGCGGGTCTAGTCTCGGCATTACCGGGGAAGTTCTCCCGGAGCACCCGCTTGCACCTTGTAGGACCCCAACGAAACGAGCACAAATGGCCCACGCCCCCGACCCCGCTGCGCCCGCGTCATTACCCGCACAGGTAACCTCCGGTCCGGACGCCTCCCCCGGTGTGTCCTCCCCCCGAGATGGCAGAAACGGCTCGAATGAGGGCTCTAACGGGCAGTTTCTGCTATCTCGGCGGGGGTGGAGCGCTGCGGACCTCTCCTACATCGCCGTCTTCGCGGCGCTGGTCGCGGCATTCTCGCTGCTGCCCGGAATCCCGCTGACGGCTGGTGTTCCCATCACGCTGCAGACCCTCGCCGTCATTCTGACCGGTATGGTCCTTGGCCCGGGACGCGGCGCCGCAGCCACAGGGCTGTATCTGGTGGCAGGCCTGGCCGGGCTGCCCGTCTTCAGCGGCTTCAGTTCCGGCCTCGGTGTGCTCGCCGGGCCCTCGGCAGGTTACCTGCTCTCCTTCCCGCTGGCCGCCTTCGTGGCCGGGCTGCTGGTGCGCTTCCTGCTGCGCCGGATCCGCCGGGCACGCTTCGCCACGCTCTTTGCCGCCGGACTCGGTACCAGCTTCCTGGTAGTCCATCCGCTGGGCATCGCCGGCATGATGCTCAACGCGAACCTGTCCTTTCCTGCCGCACTGGGCGCCGATGTGATGTTCTGGCCGGGCGACGTCCTGAAGAACCTGGCCGCTGCAGCAGTGGCGGTCAGCGTCTTCGCCGCGTTCCCGCGGCTGTCCTCGGCAGCGAAGCCGGGAGCGCAGCCGGGACGGACGCCGGCACGCCGAAAATGACTGTTGAGTTCCGCGCAGCCGGGGTTCGGGCACCCGACGCCGCACCCGAAGACCCGCCCATCCTGCATCCGGTATCGCTGCAGCTCAGCGAGCCCCGTATCGCCGTGATCGGCGGCAACGGGTCGGGCAAATCCACCCTCCTGCGGCTGATCAACGGCCTGCTGCTGCCCTCCAGCGGCAGCGTGAGCGTCGACGGGGCAGACACTGCGCGCCAGGGGTCCTCGGTACGGCGGCGGGTGGGCTTTGTGTTCACCGATCCGCTCTCCCAGCTGGTCATGCCCACGGGGCGGGACGACGTCGAACTCTCCCTGCGCCGTAGCATCCGCAACCCTGCCGCGCGGCGGGCCGCGGCGGAGCAGACGCTGGAGCGTTTTGGCCTGCTGCACCTGGCCGACCGCAGCATCTACGACCTCTCCGGCGGTGAACGCCAGCTGATGGCCCTGGCGGCAGTCCTGGCAACGGATCCCGGTGTGCTGGTGGCTGATGAACCCAGCACCCTGCTGGACCTGCGCAACACCGCCCGGCTCCGGAGGATCCTGGCAGGTCTGCCCCAGCAGATCATCTTCACCACGCACGACCTGGACTTCGCCGGCGACGCGCAGCGTGTGCTGGTGGTGGACAACGGACGGATCGTCGCCGACGGGCCGCCGGCGCAGAGCATTGCGGCATACCGGCAGCTTGCGGCATCGGCGGACGGCGTGAGCCGGTGAAAAACAGCATGCACCTCGGAGCGTACCGTCCCGGCACCAGCCGGGTGCACCGCGCTCCCCTGTGGCTGAAGGCCACGGTGATCGTGCTGGCCTCGCTGGCGACTCTGGTTGCCGGCCACCCGGCGGCCACCGGCGCGGCGGCACTGCTGACCGTGCTTGGCTATGCCGGAGCCGGGCTGCTGCGCGAGCTGCCCCGGCCGCTGACGCTGATGTGGCCGGTGCTGCTGATTCTGGGGGCCTACCAGTTCTGGTCAGCCGGAATCTGGACAGCTCTGACTGTGACCGGCAACATCACTGTCTGCGCGCTGGCCGCCCGGCTGCTGGTGCTCACTGTTCCGGTGCCGGAACTGCTCGACGGCGTTGTGGCGCTGGTGCGGCCGCTGCGAGTTCTGGGCGCAGATCCCGAGCGGTTCGGCCTGGCGCTGGCTCTGATGCTTCGCAGCGTTCCCTACCTGCTGGGGTCCGCCGCGGATGTGCGGAACTCTGCGAAGGCACGCGGACTGGAACGTAATCCCCGGGCACTTGCCGTACCCGTGGTGATCAGGGCAGTGGCCTACGCCCAGCAGACCGGAGATGCCCTCGCCGCGCGGGGCATCGGTGAGCCGGACGGGATGCGTTGAGCCGGAGGGAAAGCGTTAAGCAGGGGCTGCCTCAGCGGTACGCGAGAAGGGCGGACACCCCGGTGTGGGGTGCCCGCCCTTCTAGCGTGCTGAATAAGTGCCTAGATGTTGAAGCCCAGGGCCCGCATCTGGTCACGGCCGTCGTCAGTGATCTTTTCCGGACCCCACGGCGGCATCCACACCCAGTTCAGCCGGAACTCGTCGACGATCCCTTCCAGGGCCTTGCCGGTCTGCTCCTCGATGACATCGGTCAGCGGGCAGGCAGCGGTGGTCAGGGTCATGTCGATGAGCAGGGCTCCGTCCTCGGCGTACTTCAGCCCGTACAGCAGGCCCAGGTCGACGACGTTCACCCCCAGCTCGGGGTCAATGACGTCCTTGAGGGCCTCTTCGACGTCCTCCAGGGACGTCTGGGCCAGGTTGGCGTCGCTCATGTTCTGCTCCTCGTATTCCGGCGTGCCTGGTGTGCTCAGGCGCTGACTGCGCCGGCCTTGGTGAACCGGTCGTAGCCTTCTTCTTCAAGGCGGTCGGCAAGCTCGGGGCCGCCCTGCTCGGCGATCCGGCCGTCAACGAACACGTGCACGTAATCCGGCTTGATGTAGCGCAGGATCCGCGTGTAGTGCGTGATCAGCAGGGTACCCATGTTGCCGTTTGCGTGCTCGCGGTTGACACCTTCGGAGACAACCTTCAGCGCGTCAACGTCCAGGCCGGAGTCGGTCTCGTCAAGGATGGCGAACTTGGGGTGGAAGAGCTCGAGCTGGAGGATTTCCACGCGCTTCTTCTCACCGCCGGAGAAGCCCTCGTTGACGTTGCGCTGGGCGAAATCGGCGTCGATGCGCAGCTGGGACATGGCGTTCTTGACGTCCTTGGTCCAGTGGCGCAGGGACGGTGCTTCGCCGTCGATCGCGGTCTTGGCGGTGCGCAGGAAGTTGGTCATGGTGACACCCGGAACCTCGACCGGGTACTGCATGGCCAGGAAGAGACCTGCGCGGGCGCGCTCGTCAACGCTCATTTCAAGGACGTCTTCGCCGTCCAGGGTGATGGAACCGCTGTCAACGGTGTAGCGCGGGTGGCCTGCGATGGTGGAAGCCAGGGTGGACTTGCCGGAGCCGTTCGGGCCCATGATGGCGTGGGTCTCGCCCGTGTTGATGGTGAGGCTGACGCCCTTCAGGATCTGCTTCTTGACACCCTGTTCGGTCTCAATGCTGACGTGAAGGTCCTTGATTTCAAGAGTGGACATGCGTAGTTTCGCTTTCTCTTTGCACGCGTGCGGTGCGGTCTGCAGGTTGGGAGGAAAGAAAGGGCCTAAGCCTCGACGACGGCGAGCTCGCGCTCAACGGCGGCGGTCAGGCGCTCTTCCAGTTCCGGAACCTTGATCTGCTGGATGATTTCGTTCAGGAAGCCGCGCACCACAAGGCGGCGAGCAATGTCCTCGGGGATACCCCGGGCCATCAGGTAGAACAGATGCTCGTCGTCGAACCGGCCGGTGGCGCTGGCGTGGCCGGCACCCTCGATCAGACCGGTTTCGATCTCGAGGTTGGGAACGGAGTCCGCACGGCCGCCGTCGGTGAGCAGCAGGTTCCGGTTCACCTCGTAGGTGTCGGTTCCTTCGGCTTCCTTGCGGATCAGCACGTCGCCAACCCAGACGGTGTGCGCGTCCTTGCCCTGCAGGGCACCCTTGTACATCACGCGGGACTTGCAGTTGGCCACGGCGTGGTCAACGAAGAGCCGCTGCTCCAGGTGCTGGCCGGCGTCGGCGTAGTACAGGCCGAACATCTCGACGTCGCCGCCGGTGGCGGTGAACTTCGAGGACGGCGTGATGCGCACCAGATCGCCGCCGAGGCTGACGGCGACGTGCTTGAAGCGGGCGTCGCGGCCAATCCGGGCGTACTGGGCGGAAGCGTGGACGGCGTCGTCGTCCCAGTCCTGCACAGTAATAACGGTCAGTTCCGCGCCGTCGCCGACGAGGATCTCCACGTTCTGGGACAGCGTGGCAGAGCCCTTGTGGTCCAGCACCACGACGGCCTTGGAGAAGGCGCCGGCCTCAATGACAATGTGCTGGGCGGCGGGCTCGGTGCCGGCACCGGTGATGGACAGCGTGATGGTGCCCTCAGCCTGCGTTTCCTTCGGAATGCTGACCAGGGTGGCCTCGGTGAAGGCTTCCCAGGCTGCGGCTGCCACCAGGTCCTCCGGAATGCCGGCAGTGCCGATGCGGGAGTCGTCGCGGCTGATTCCGGCCACGGTGACACCCTCAGGAGCGACGACGGCGACCTCGGGGGCGGTGCCCGTCAGTTCGGAGGTGTGCAGGCCGCGCAGGCGCTTCAGCGGGGTAAACCGCCAGTCCTCTTCACGGCCGGTCAGCTTGCCGAAATCGGCACGGTTGAAGGAAGTCAGGCGCCCGGCGCGGGAACTGTCGGGGATGCCTGCCCCGCCGCCGTGGCTGTGGGACTTGCTGCTGTCGCCGCCCAGGACGGGGGAAGAATCGTTCAGCGGGGAGAGGTTTTCGCCCTCCTCGGTGAAACCGTCAATGCGGACCCGGCGGTCCCCTGAGGGAGCCCCGATGCGCGCCTTGACGCCTTCCACTGCATTGCTGACCTTCTCGGCTACGGTTTCAGCGACGTTCTCGGCTGCGTTTACTACGGTGTCGTTGAGCTTCGACATTAACCGACGGCTCCTTCCATCTGGAGTTCGATGAGGCGGTTGAGTTCAAGGGCGTATTCCATCGGCAGTTCACGCGCGATCGGCTCGATAAAGCCGCGCACGATCATGGCCATTGCCTCGTCCTCGGGAAGGCCGCGGGACATCAGGTAGAACAGCTGCTCCTCGCTGACCCGCGAGACAGTTGCTTCGTGGCCCATGGTCACGTCGTCTTCGCGGATATCCACGTAGGGGTAGGTGTCCGAGCGGGAAATGGTGTCCACCAGCAGGGCGTCACAGCGGACGGTGTTGGCGGAGTTCTTTGCACCTTCACGGACCTGGACCAGGCCGCGGTAGGCAGCACGGCCGCCGCCGCGGGCAACGGACTTGGAGATGATCGAGCTCTTGGTGTTCGGAGCAATGTGGACCATCTTCGAGCCGGTGTCCTGGTGCTGGCCTTCGCCGGCGAAGGCGATGGAAAGGGTCTCGCCCTTGGCATGCTCGCCAACCAGGTAGACAGCCGGGTACTTCATGGTCACCTTGGAACCGATGTTGCCGTCGATCCACTCCATGGTGGCGCCTTCGTGTGCAATGGCGCGCTTGGTCACCAGGTTGTACACGTTGTTCGACCAGTTCTGGATGGTGGTGTAGCGGACGCGGGCGCCCTTCTTCACGATGATCTCGACGACGGCGGAGTGCAGCGAGTCCGAGGTGTAGATCGGAGCGGTGCAGCCTTCGATGTAGTGGACGTAGGAGTCCTCGTCAGCGATGATCAGCGTGCGCTCGAACTGGCCCATGTTTTCCGTGTTGATGCGGAAGTAGGCCTGCAGCGGAATCTCGACGTGGACACCCTTGGGGACGTACACGAACGATCCGCCGGACCAGACGGCAGTGTTCAGCGAACCGAACTTGTTATCGCCAACCGGGATGACGGTGCCGAAGTACTCCTGGAAGATTTCCGGGTGTTCCTTCAGTGCCGTGTCGGTGTCCAGGAAGATAACGCCCTGGCGTTCCAGGTCCTCACGGAGCTGGTGGTACACAACTTCCGACTCGTACTGTGCAGCGACACCGGAAACCAGGCGGCCGCGCTCAGCTTCGGGGATGCCGAGCTTCTCGTACGTGTTGCGGATGTCCTCGGGGAGGTCTTCCCAGGTGTTCGCCTGCTTCTCCGTGGAGCGCACGAAGTACTTGATGTTGTCGAAGTCGATACCGGAGAGGTCTGCGCCCCAGGTCGGCATGGGCTTGCGGTCGAAGTACTTCAGCCCTTTGAGGCGGAGGTCCAGCATCCATTCCGGCTCGTTCTTCTTCGCCGAAATGTCACGGACAACCTCCTCTGAGAGGCCGCGGCGGGCGTTGGACCCGGCGACATCTGAGTCGGCCCAGCCGTACTCGTAGGTACCAATGCCCTCGAGCTCGGGGTTCTTTTCCAGAATGTCTGAAATCACGGAATCGGGCACCGCAGGTGCCTCTGCCTTCCGGGTTACTTGATCCGTCATCACGGCCTTTCTTGCTGATGAGTGGATGTGGACTGGGTGGTTGCGGAGCCCACCGGCTGGTGAGGCGCAGACTTCGAACGGCCCACGGGGATGTGGGTCGTACAAACGTGCCCGCCGCGGGAAAGCGTGGACAGCCTGCGCACGTCCACCCCCAGCAGCCGGGAGAAAACTTCGGTCTCCTTGTCACAGAAGACGGGGTAGGCGCTTGCCAGCGCCTGGATGGGGCAGTGCCCCTGGCACAGCTGGATGCTCAGCAGGGTGCTGGGTGTCCGGCTGGTGCCGATCATGGTTGTGGACGCCACGAAACCGTCCCTGGTCAGTTCGGCGGAGAGTGCCTGGGCGCGGTCCTCCAGAGAGGGGCCGGCGGCGTCGAGCACCGGCCGGTACCGTTCTTCCATCTTCTGGAACCGTGCCGCAGCGAAAGCCTCAATAGCTTCCGGTCCCGCAGCGGCGCCGAGTGCCCGGAGTGCCTCCGTGGCGATGGTCAGATAGTCATTGCCCAGGTAGGACTGGCCCTGCTGGCTCACCACATAGCGGCGGGCCGGGCGTCCTGCTCCCGCTCCCGGGCTGGAGACCCGCTTGACCTCGATCAGGCCCTGGCGCTCCAGCGCATCAAGGTGCCGGCGGACGGCAGCCGGTGTGAAGCCGAGGCGTTCGCCCAGCTCCGCGGCACTGACCGGACCGTGTTCCAGCACTGCACCGAGTACGCGGTCCCGGGTGCGCTCTTCCGACTCCCTGGCAGCAGGCTGCGGGGCGGGTTTCACCGCCCCGTTGTCCGCCGGAGGGGTCTCCGTCTCTGAACTCTTCACAGAATACACAACACAATCATGACCTAATCCATTCCTCAAGGCTACTAAGGCGATGCTTCCCAAGGGTGCGGCGGCGGGTGCGCGAGGGCAGGAAGGGACTACTACCTAACGTAGAATATGGGGGTGCCTAACGACGAACCCTGCCTGACTATCACCGGCCTGGTCCGGGACCTCGGTCCCGTGCCGGGACTGGACGGCAAAATGATCCGGGTGCTGGCCGGGGTTGACCTCACCGCCAGGCGGGGCCAGGTAACCGCACTGCTCGGTGCCAACGGTGCCGGAAAGACGACCACCCTTGAGTGTGCTCAGGGCCTGCAGCCGATCGACGGCGGTGAAGTCCGGCTGCTGGGCCAGGCGCCCTGGGGTGCCGGAGCAGAGCTGCGCGCCCGTGCCGGTGTGATGCTCCAGGAGGGCGGGCTCCCCCCGGCAGCGCGTCCGGTTGCGCTCCTGCGGCACATCGCCAGCATGTACCAGGACCCGCGCGACGTCGACGAGCTGGTTCAGCGGCTGGGCATCAACTCATTTGCCAAGACCGGCATCCGGCGGCTTTCCGGCGGCCAGCGGCAGCGTGTTGCCCTCGCGGCGGCCCTGGTAGGCAATCCCGAAGTCCTTTTCCTGGATGAACCAAGCGCCGGCCTGGATCCGCAGTCCCGGCAGATCGTTTTTGAGCTGATCCAGGAACTGCGGGACGAGGGGCTGGGAATCATCCTGACCACCCACCTGCTCGACGACGCGCAGCGCCTGGCTGACTACGTCTACATCATTGACGACGGACGTACCGTCGCCCGGGGAACGGTGGCCGAACTGACGGCCCGCTCCGCCGCGCACGCATCAGGCAGGGAGCTCTCCTTCGAAGCACGCCCGGGGCTCAAGCCGGAACTGCCCGGGCTGGAACACCTGGCCTTCACCGAAGACTCCCCCGGACGGTACGTGCTCCGCGGCGAATTCAGCCCGGCGGATCTGGCTCTCCTGGCAGGCTGGTGGAGCCAGGAAGGCATCCTTCCGGACAGCATTCATATGGCATCACGCACGCTGGAGGACGTTTTCCTCGAACTCTCCGGAAAGGAGATCCGATGAGCGCCCCGGCTTCCCTGTCCGTGCGGGTCCTGAATCAGGGCAAGTACGAGGCCGAAACCATGCTGCGCAACGGCGAGCAGCTGATCCTCGCCGTCGTGCTTCCACTTCTGGGACTCATCGCACTGAGCGTGACCCCCGTACTGGATGCCTACGGCACGTCCCGGATCGACACCGCTACACCCGGCATCCTCGCCCTGTGCGCCTTGTCCACCGCCTTTACCGGGCAGGGCATCGCCACCGGCTTTGACCGGCGCTACGGCGTGCTGCGTTTCCTCTCCACCACTCCCCTGGGCCGCGCCGGCCTGATTGCCGGCAAGGTCATTGCCGTACTCTCAGTCCTGGCCATCCAGGTAGTGCTGGTCAGCGCCGTCGCGCTGCTCATCGGCTGGCGGCCCTCCCTGCCCGGCCTGCCGCTGGCACTGGTGCTGCTGGTCCTGGGCGCCGTGGCCTTCACATCGCTGGGCCTGCTCGTTGCTGGTACGGTCCGGCCGGAGGCGACCCTGGCGATTACCAACCTGCTCTGGATCCTCCTGGCCGGGGTGGGCGGTATTATTCTTCCCGCTGCCAGCCTTCCTGCCGATATGGAGCCCTTCGTCCGGCTGCTGCCTTCGGCCGCGCTCGGTGACGTGATGAGATCAGCACTGATAGATACGCAGTTCAACCTTTCCGCCACGCTCATCCTGCTGGCGTGGACAATCCTGGGCAGCCTCGCCGCTGTCCGCTGGTTCAAATGGAGTTAGTTCCCGTGTCCAACACCCCCGCACCTGCACCTGCGACCCGGAAGGACGCGCCCTCCGGCTCACCTGCCGCCGGCAAACTGGTCCGCTCCCTGGCCGTAGCCACACTCGTGGCCAACATCCTCATTGTGGTCACCGGCGGTGCCGTGCGGCTGACGGCCTCCGGCCTCGGCTGCCCGGAGTGGCCGCTGTGCACCGCCGATTCGCTGGTTACAACCCCGGAGATGGGCGTCCACGGCATCATCGAGTTCGGTAACCGCCTCCTCACGTTTGTGCTCGCGGCCATCGCCTTCGGCATGCTCGCCTCAGTGTGGAAGTCCCGCCGCACGCGCCCGGACCTCCTCTGGCTTTCCGTCGCCGCGCTTGCCGGTATCCCGGCCCAGGCCTTCATCGGCGGCATCACCGTCTGGACCGGCCTGAATCCGTGGGTTGTCGGCCTGCACTTCATCGTCTCCATGGTGATCATCAGCGTGGCCGTGGTTCTGGTGAACCGCGCCTGGCTCAGCCCCGCCGGGGTCCGGGCC
Source organism: Arthrobacter sp. NPDC055585 (assembly GCF_053619115.1). Classification (NCBI taxonomy): domain Bacteria; kingdom Bacillati; phylum Actinomycetota; class Actinomycetes; order Micrococcales; family Micrococcaceae; genus Arthrobacter; species Arthrobacter sp. NPDC055585. Next base: position 340,497 of record NZ_JBSHIT010000003.1, on the reverse strand, counting down.
GCCCATACGCCGCTGGCGGACCGCGCCCTGCGTCCGGTTATCTGGGCGATTGGCATCCTTTCCGCCATCACTGTGGTGCTCGGTGTGATTGTCACCGGTTCCGGCCCGCACGCCGGAGATCACGGTGCGGCCCGCAACGGACTGAACCCGGACCTGATGACGCGCCTTCACGTGGTTCCGGTCTATCTGCTGGTTTTCGCCACAGCCGTGGCCCTGTATCTCGTCTTCCGCCGGACCGCGGACAAGCGGCTGCGTTCCTCGCTGGTGCTGTTCACGGGCATTGTGCTGGCGCAGGCAGTTATCGGATACGTGCAGCACTTCCTGCACCTGCCGATCGTGCTGGTAGCACTGCACATGCTCGGCGCTTCGCTGCTGACCGCTGCTGCCGCCCATGTTGTGTACACCGCGCTGTCCGGCAAGGTCCCGGGCAAGGCGCCGGCTGACGCTCAGGACGCCACAGCGGTTCCTGCAGCGAAGTAGGCGCAGCGGCTTACCGGCCCGGAGACAGCAGATCCCGCGGAACCGTCCGGTTCCGCGGGATCTGCTGTCTCTGCAGCCTGTGCCTGGGCAGCGCGCGGTACAACTGCGACGGCGTTTGGGCGCCGCGGAGAACCGCCCTTCCCACATTCAGTTACGGATGCCACCTGGTGTGACCACATCAGTCACAGAGGTAACGGAGGCTGGGAAACTGTGCACCGGCAGGAGCGGCGCGGTCCCAGCGGTGTTGGGCTATGCCTGCGCCACCGGCACAGCCGGAAGAACCACGGAAACAGTGTCAGCGTTGACTGCGCGGTCTGAGAAGTTCACGTCTCCCCCGGTGCCCGGGGACGTGAGGGTATTGATGATGAAACCCAGAGCCACCCAGACGAGGGTAATGATAAGGGCGGTCTTCTTGTACAGGTCGTACCCCGCCAGGGGACGGCCGTGAATGTCCCGCTGGTTGCCCGTGAGCATGAGGATAAGGTCAACCAGATACCAGATGCCGAAGCCGCCGAAAGTGATCAGTTTCAGGATGCCCGTACCGATCTTGCCCAGGTAAAAGCGGTCAACGCCGACGACGCCGAGAAACAGGGCGAACAGCCAGGCCGCCAGAAAGGACTTCTGCGGCGGGCCGGAGAAATACCCGGGCTGCGGCGGATAAGGCTGGGAGTACTGGTTCGGGTACGGGCCGGGGTACGCCTGGCCGTACGGCGGAGGGGGCGGCGAACCACCTGGCCCCTGCTGATACTGGCCGGTCGGCGGAGGGTAATTCCCTGGCCACTCTGAATGATTGCTCGACATGGGGGCCTGCTTCCTTCGGGGAACGTTCCTTCCGCGCAGTGCGGTCAGTCTTCCTGGAAACTAGAAAACCGGCCCGCCGACGAACGGATCGATGGCCAGGGCAACAAAGAGGATGGTGAGGTAGCTGATGGAGCCGTGGAAGACCTTCATCGCTGACTTGTCCGTGACTTCGCCGCGCAGGGCGCGGGAGTGCAGCAGGTGCGTTTCGGCCAGGAACCAGATGCCGCTCAGCACAGCGCCCAGGGTATAAACCCAGCCGGCACCGCCGACCGGAATCAGCAGCAGGGAGCAGGCCACTGTGGCGTAGGCATACAGGACAACCTGAACGGAGACCAGCTTCGCGCCGGCAACCGCGCCGAGCATCGGAACCGAGGCGTTGCGGTAGTCCTCGCCGTACTTCATGGACAGCGGCCAGTAGTGCGGCGGCGTCCACAGGAAAATCACGGTGAAGAGGATGACGGCGGGCCACTCGACGGTGTTCGTTACGGCGGCCCAGGCGATCAGCACAGGCATGCAGCCGGCTAGTCCGCCCCAGACAATGTTCTGGGTGGTGCGGCGCTTGAGGATCAGAGTGTAGAAGACTACGTAGAGCAGGATCGCACCGAGGCCAAGCAGGCCGGTCAGCGGGTTGGCTCCGAACCAGAGCAGTGCAATGGAGACAATGCCCAGCACCCAGCCGAAGACGAGTGCTTCGCGGGGGCTTACCTCGCCGGTTACCAGCGGCCGCTTCTCGGTCCGCCGCATCAGGCGGTCCATGTCCCGGTCGATGTAGCAGTTGAAGACGCCGGCGCTGGCGGCTGCGAGGGCGCCGCCAACCATGGTGGCAACCATCAGCCACACGGACGGAACTCCGCCGTGCGCAAAGAACATGGTGGGCAGGGTGGTGACCAGCAGAAGCTCAATGACGCGCGGCTTCGTGAGGGCCACATAGGCCCGGAGCTTACGTCCCACGCTCATTCTTCCGGCATATACCGGAACCTCGGCGGGGGCATGCTGCGTACTCACGAAACGATCACTCAGTCCTGTCTGGAATCCTGTCTGGGCCGTAAAAGTCCACGCTCATCATAACCTCTATCCCCTGTAGAAAACGAAGCACGGACCCGTGATCCGGGCAATTGGAGCCCGCACCGGAATCCGGCGGCCTCAACAAGGCGCAGATTGCGGCACCCGATACGCCCATTGACGTGGGCTTCGGGATAAGGTTGAACCGGACATTTCCTGCAGGGCCGGCAGGTCATTTGCACGGCTCCGGCAGGAAATTTGTGCATGTCGGGTAACGATTGCGCACAAAACCCGGTTGTAGTGGTGAGAACACCGCATCCGGCGCGGCAAGCGCCGGTAATCCGTACAGAGAGGGGCCCGGTAAACGTGCCACATTTGGAAGAGCAGAACCTGACCTGGAGCGAGACGGACAGCAAGGCAGTGGACACCGTCCGTATCCTTGCCGCCGACGCCGTTGAGAAGGTTGGAAATGGCCACCCCGGCACTGCCATGAGCCTGGCTCCGGCCGCTTACCTGCTGTTCCAGAAGGTGATGCGCCACGATCCGGCTGACCCGCACTGGCTTGGCCGTGACCGCTTCATCCTCTCCCCCGGCCACACGTCGCTGACGCTCTACATCCAGCTTTTCCTTTCCGGCTACGGCCTCGAGCTCGATGACCTCAAGGCGCTGCGCACCTGGGGTTCAAAGACCCCTGGACACCCCGAATACCGCCACACCGACGGCGTCGAGATCACCACCGGCCCGCTGGGCCAGGGCCTTGCCTCCGCAGTTGGTTTCGCGTACGCACAGCGCCGCCTGCGCGGCATGTTCGACGCCGATGCACCGGCCGGCACCAGCCCGTTCGACCACACCATCTGGGTCATCGCATCCGACGGCGACCTCCAGGAAGGCGTGACCTCGGAGGCCTCCTCCCTGGCCGGCCACCAGGAGCTGGGCAACCTTGTGGTGATCTACGACGAGAACCACATCTCGATCGAAGACGACACCGACATCGCGTTCACTGAAGACGTGCTCAAGCGCTACGAAGCCTACGGCTGGCACACCCAGCGGGTGGACTGGACTGAGAGCGGCGAATACCGCGAAGACGTCAACGGCCTCTACGACGCCCTGGCCGCAGCCAAGGCCGAAACCAACCGGCCGTCCATCATCTCGCTGCGCACCATCATCGGCTGGCCTGCACCGAATAAGCAGAACACCGGCAAGATCCACGGTTCGGCCCTTGGCCGCGACGAGGTGGCTGCACTGAAGGAAACCCTGGGCTTCGACCCGGAGAAGTCCTTCGACGTGGATCCCGACGTCCTTGCCTACACACGTGAGGTGCGTTCCCGCGGCGCTGAGGAACACGCGCTGTGGAACGACTCCTTCACGGCCTGGCAGGAAACCAACCCGGAAGGCGCCCGCCTGCTCGAGCGCATCCAGGAAGGCAAGCTGCCCCAGGGCTGGGAGGAATCCCTGCCCGTCTTCGAAACCGGCAAGGACGTTTCCACCCGAGCCGCCTCCGGCAAGGTCCTCAGCGCCATTGGCCCGGTACTGCCCGAGCTGTGGGGCGGTTCAGCCGACCTCGCCGAATCCAACAACACCACCATTGAAGGCGCACCGTCCTTCGTTCCTGCCGGGCGCCAGACGTCCACCTGGTCCGGCGGGCCCTACGGGCGCGTGCTGCACTTCGGCATCCGCGAACACGCCGCAGCTGCGATCGTCAACGGCATCACGATGTCCAGCAACACCCGCGCCTTCTCCGGCACCTTCCTGATCTTCAGCGACTACCAGCGGCCGGCCATCCGGCTGGGCGCCCTGATGGGCGTCCCGTCCATCTACGTTTGGACGCACGACTCGATCGGCCTCGGCGAAGACGGTCCGACGCATCAGCCGGTAGAGCAGCTCGCATCCCTGCGGGCCATCCCTGGACTCGACGTCGTCCGTCCCGCAGACGCCAACGAAGTGGCTGTTGCCTGGCGGACCATCCTCGAGAACACCGAGAACCCGGCCGGCATTGTGCTCACCCGCCAGAACGTTCCTACCTGGGAGCGGGGCACCGGCGCAGCAGACGCCGGGTCCTTCGCGTCCGCCGACGGCGCTGCGCGTGGCGGCTACGTACTGGCCGAGGCCGTGCGGGACGGCGAAGCGGTAACCCCTGACGTCATCCTGATCGGCACCGGTTCCGAGGTTCAGCTGGCCGTGCAGGCCCGCGAAGCGCTTGCAGCCGAAGGTATTGCCGCGCGCGTGGTTTCAATGCCCAGCGTCGAGTGGTTCAACCGCCAGGACGAGGACTACCGTGCGTCCGTGCTGCCGCGTTCGGTCAAGGCACGCGTGTCGGTGGAAGCAGGCATCGCCCAGGGCTGGCGCGAGTTCGTCGGCGACGACGGCCGCATGGTCTCCCTGGAGCACTTCGGCGCATCTGCCGACTACAAGACCCTGTTCAATGAGTTCGGCATTACCGCCGACGCCGTAGCCCAGGCCGCGCGGGATTCCCTCGCTGCCGTGCATGGCGGGGACGCAGCCCCTGCGGGCACCCCTGCAGCACCTTCCGGCGCGAACTCCACCGAGACCGGCGACCAGAAGTAAACGGATAAAGGAGCACAACCCATGACTTCCACACCCACCGCAGCGCTTTCCGAAGCCGGCGTGTCCATCTGGCTCGACGATCTGTCCCGTGAGCGCATCACCTCCGGCTCCCTCAAGGGCCTGATTACCTCCCGCAACGTCGTCGGTGTCACTACCAACCCCAGCATCTTCGCTGCGGCACTGGCCAACGGAGAGTCCTACGCGGCACAGGTTTCCCAGCTTGCCGCCAACGGGGCCGACGTCGACAAGGCGGTCTTTGAGATCACCACAGACGACGTCATCCAGGCCTGCGACATCTTCGCTCCCGTTGCCGAAGCCACTAACGGCGTGGACGGCCGGGTTTCAATCGAGGTGGATCCCCGCCTCTCCCGTGACACCCAGGGCACCATCAACGAGGCGAAGGAACTCTTCGACAAGGTTGGCCGCAGCAATGTCCTGATCAAGATCCCCGCCACCGCTGAGGGCCTGCCGGCAATCACCGCCGTACTGGCTGAAGGCATCAGCGTCAACGTGACCCTGATCTTCTCCCTGCAGCGCTACCGCGAGGTCATCAACGCCTTTATGGCAGGCATTGAGCAGGCCCGCGAGAACGGCCACGACCTCTCCAAGATCCACTCCGTGGCCTCCTTCTTTGTCTCCCGCGTGGACGCTGAAATCGACAAGCGGCTGGACGGCATCGGCACCGACGAAGCCAAGGCACTGAAAGGCAAGGCCGGCCTGGCCAACGCCCGCCTGGCCTACCAGGTCTACGAGGAGTCCTTCGCTTCCGAGCGCTGGCAGGTCCTGGCAGCAGCCGGAGCCAACGCCCAGCGCCCGCTCTGGGCCTCCACCGGCGTGAAGGATCCGGCGCTGCCGGACACCCTCTACGTCACGGGTCTGGTTGCGCCGCATACGGTCAACACCATGCCGGAGAAGACCCTGGAAGCCACCGCGGACCACGGCGTCATCACCGGCGACACGATCACCGGCACCTACGCAGAATCCGCTGCCGTGCTCGATGAGCTGGACGCGGCCGGTGTCGACTACAACGACGTCGTAGAGGTCCTGGAGGCCGAAGGCCTGGACAAGTTCGTTGTCTCCTGGGGCGAACTGCTGGAAACCGTAACTGCCGCACTGGAAACCGCACGGAAGGCATAGCACCCATGACGACCCTGTCCTTTGAAGCTGCCGGAGCCGCCCGCGAAGCCGTGGAGGCACAGGTCCCTGCCCTGGTCCGGGACGAGGTAGCCACCCGGCTCCTCGCCCAGGATCCGACGCTGTGGGGCCCGGACGCCGAGGCTGAAGCCTCCATCCGCCTCGGCTGGCTGAACCCCGCGCCAAGTTCCCGGCCGCTTCTGGGACAGATCCGGGCGCTGCGCGAAGAACTCGCAGCTGAAGGCGTGGACCGCGTGGTCCTCGCCGGCATGGGCGGCTCCTCGCTGGCCCCGGAAGTCATTACCCGCACCGCAGGCGTGGACCTCACGGTGCTCGATTCCACGGATCCTGATTCGGTGGCAGCTGCCCTGGCGGAAGACCTGGCGTCCACCGTCCTGGTGGTCTCCTCCAAGTCGGGATCCACTGTGGAAACGGATTCGCAGCGCCGTGCCTTCGAAGACGCCTTCACCAAGGCAGGAATCGATGCCGCCTCGCGGATCGTCGTCGTCACCGACCCCGGGTCGCCGCTGGACGCAGCGGCCCGGGAAGCCGGTTACCGCGCCGTCTTCAACGCTGACCCCAATGTGGGCGGACGCTATTCTGCGCTGACTGCCTTCGGGCTGGTTCCCTCCGGTTTGGCCGGGGCGGACGTTGAAGCACTGCTCGACGCCGCCGAGGACACCGCTGAGATCCTGAGCGACAACGCTGAAGACAACATTGGCCTGGCCCTGGGCGCTGCACTGGGCGGCACCAATCCGCTGCGGAACAAAATCGTGATTGTGGACGAGGGGTCCGGCCTGGCCGGTTTCCCGGACTGGGCGGAACAGCTCATCGCTGAATCCACCGGCAAGCTGCAGACCGGCATCCTGCCCGTCGTCGCTGAACCGCAGGCACCCGAGGTCCTCAGCGGGGCCCCGGATGTGCTGGTGGTACGGCTCACGGCGCCGGATTCCGAGGCCATGCCCGAGGGCGACCAGGTGGTTGTCTCAGGCAGCCTTGGCGCCCAGATGATGCTTTGGGAGTACGCCACCGCCGTAGCCGGACGCCTGCTGGGCATCAATCCCTTTGACCAGCCCGACGTCGAAGCAGCCAAGAAGGCAGCGCGCGGCCTGCTGGACGCGCAGCCCGAGCCGGCAGCGCCGTCATTCGTTGACGGGTCCATTGAGGTCCGCGGCGATTCCTCCCTGCTGGGCGGGGCAACCAGTCTTGGCGAAGCACTGCAGGCACTGCTGGGACAGCTCGGGGAAGACGGCTACCTCAGCGTCCAGGCCTACCTGGACCGGGCAGCACAGTCCGAACTGGAGCAGCTGCGTCCGGAACTTGCCCGCAAGACCGGGCGCCCGGTCACTTTTGGCTGGGGACCCCGGTTCCTGCACTCCACCGGACAGTTCCACAAGGGCGGCCCGGCACAGGGCGTTTACCTTCAGGTGACCGGCAATTCCGTGCAGGACATTCCCATTCCGGGACGGCCCTTCACCTTTGGTGAACTGATCGCGGCACAGGCAGCCGGCGACGCCCAGGTCCTCGCGGACCACGGCCGCCCCGTCCTGCGGCTGAACCTGCTGGAAAGGAAAGCCGGGGTGGCACAGCTGGCCGCGGCGGTAGCGGACCTGGGTGGTAAATAGCTGATGTTCAATGAGCACGACAACGGATCGGCATCCCCGCTGAGGGATCCCCGCGACCGGCGGCTAAGCCGGATCGCGGGGCCGTCCTCGCTGGTGATTTTCGGCGTCACGGGAGACCTGGCGCGCAAGAAACTCATTCCGGCCGTCTATGACCTCGCCAACCGCGGCCTGCTCCCGCCGAGCTTCGCCCTTGTGGGGTTCGGCCGCCGGGAATGGAGCGACGCCGACTTCGTTGACTACGTCAAGGAAGCCGTCCAGGCGGGCTCACGCACCAGGTTCAGTGAGAGTGTGTGGGACCAGCTGGTGGAAGGCATCCGCTTTGTCCAGGGCGGATTTGATGACCACGCCGCCTTCGACACCCTGCGCAGCACGCTGCAGGACCTCGATGAGAAGCGCGGCACCCGCGGGAACGTGGCGTTCTACCTCTCAGTCCCGCCGAAGAGCTTTGAACAGGTCTGCCAGCAGCTCTCCAGCCACGGCCTGGCGGAGTCCTCCGGCGGGCGCTGGCGGAGGGTGGTCATTGAGAAGCCGTTCGGCCACGACCTGCAGTCCGCCCGGGACCTGAACGAAGTCGTCGAGTCAGTGTTTCCCGCCGACTCGGTCTTCCGCATTGACCATTACCTGGGCAAGGAAACCGTCCAGAATATCCTGGCGCTGCGCTTCGCCAACCAGCTCTTCGAACCGATCTGGAACGCCAACTACGTTGACCACGTTCAGATCACCATGGCCGAGGACATCGGAATCGGCGGCCGTGCAGGCTACTACGACGGCGTTGGGGCTGCCCGCGACGTCATCCAGAACCACCTGCTGCAGCTGCTGGCCCTCACCGCCATGGAAGAGCCGATTTCCTTCGACGCAGCGCACCTGCGGGCGGAAAAGGAAAAGGTGCTGGCTGCCGTCCGGCTGCCCGAGGACCTGTCCCGGCATTCGGCCCGCGGACAGTACACCGGCGGCTGGCAGGGCGGGGAAAAAGTAACCGGATTCCTCGAGGAAGAGGGCTTCAACCCCGAATCCCGGACCGAAACGTTCGCCGCGGTCCGCCTGGACATCAACACCCGGCGCTGGGCCGGTGTGCCGTTCTACCTGCGCGCCGGTAAACGGCTGGGACGCCGTGTCACGGAAATCGCCGTCGTCTTCAAGCGTGCTCCGAACCTGCTTTTCCGTGACCACGCCGAAGACGACTTTGGCCAGAACGCCGTGGTCATCCGGGTCCAGCCGGACGAAGGAGCCACCATCCGGTTCGGTTCCAAGGTCCCCGGGACCCAGATGGAGGTGCGGGACGTATCCATGGACTTCGGCTACGGGCACTCCTTCACCGAGTCCAGCCCGGAGGCCTACGAACGGCTGATCCTGGATGTGCTGCTCGGTGAACCGCCGCTGTTCCCCCGGCACCAGGAAGTTGAACTGTCCTGGAAGATCGTGGACCCGTTCGAAGAGTACTGGGCGTCCCTGGACGAACAGCCCGAGCCCTATGCGCCCGGAAGCTGGGGACCTGCCTCCGCCGATGAACTGCTTGCCCGCGACGGAAGGACCTGGAGAAGGCCGTGATAGTAGACCTGCCGGACACCACCACGTCCAAGGTGTCCAAGAAAATCGTCGCGATGCGGGACAAGGGCGGCGTGATCGCCCTGGGCCGGGTGCTGACCCTGGTCATCGTGACGGAACCGGATTACGTCGAGGAGGCTATTGAGGCAGCCAACGACGCAAGCCGGGAACATCCCTGCCGGGTGATTGTGCTGGCGGCCGGATCAGCGGAGGAACCCTCGCGCCTTGACGCCCAGATCCGGGTTGGCGGCGACGCCGGTGCCTCCGACGTGATCCTGCTGTACGGCTACGGGGAACTTGCCGCTGAAAGCGAGTCGCTGGTCTCGGCACTGCTGCTGCCCGACGCGCCGATTGTGGTGTGGTGGCCCCACGGTCTCCCCCACTCCGCGGCACAGACCCCGCTGGGCCGCATTGCGCACCGCCGCATCACTGATGCCGCGAACGAGTCCGATCCCAAGCAGGCGCTGCTCGAGCTCAGCGAGAGTTATGAAGCCGGCGACACCGATCTGAGCTGGACCCGCCTGACCCACTGGCGGATTCAGCTTGCGGCAGTGCTGGAGCAGTACGGCGCCGGGGGAATCACCTCTGTTGTAGTAGAGGGGGCCTCCGATTCGGCCAGCACCTTCCTGCTGGCGGCGTGGCTGAAGCACGCCCTGAAAGTGCCCGTGGAGATCATCGAGGATCCTGCCGGGGCAGGAATCCGCCGGGTGCGCATTGAGCGTGAGGGCGGAGCACTTGAACTGCGGCGCCCCGAGGGCAGCACCGCCTACCTGACCCAGCCCGGCCAGCCGGAACAGCGCATTGCGCTTCCGCTGAGGAACCTGCATGAGTGCCTCGCGGAAGAGCTGCGCCGTCTGGACCCGGACGAAGTATTCGGAGAAGTACTGACACAGGGGCTGGCCGCGTGCCTGGCCCCGGAAGGGAACGCCGCATGAGGCACTCCCCCAAAGGCGTGACCATCCACCCGGACTTCGATGCCCTGGTCAAGGCCACCGCGGCCCGCCTGGTCACCAAGCTGGTGGACGTACAAAGCAGGCGCGGGGAAGCCACCGTGGTGCTCACCGGCGGCAGCGCCGGCACCGCTGTCCTGGCCGCCGTGGCCGCCGGACCGGCGCGTACCGCCGTGGACTGGAACAGGGTGAACTTCTGGTGGGGGGATGAGCGCTTCGTGGCCCCGGATTCCCCGGACCGCAACGCACTGGGCGCGCAGGAAGCGCTGCTGCGCCCGCTCAAGGCTGACCCGGCGCGGGTTCACGAGATGCCCTCCACAGCTGACTTCGCCACGGTGGAGGAAGCCGCAGATGCCTATGCCGCCGAGCTGGCGGGTGCCGCTGAAGCCGAGGTGCTGGCGGAGGGATTCGAAGCCCCTGACAGCCGTCTGCCGCGCTTTGACGTGCTGCTGCTCGGCGTGGGACCCGACGCCCATGTGGCCTCGCTGTTCCCGGAGATGGCCGGGATCCGCACTACCGGCCAGACCACGGTTGGCGTCCGGAACGCTCCCAAGCTTCCGCCCGAGCGGGTCTCGCTGACCCTGGAAGCGATCAACACTGCCGAGGAAGTCTGGCTGACGGTGGCAGGTGAAGACAAGGCAGGCGCTGTGGGTCTGGCCCTTGCAGGCGCAGGTCCGGTCCAGGTACCTGCCGCAGGACCGCGGGGCCAGCTCAAGACCCGCTGGCTGATTGACCAGGCCGCGGCGTCACAGCTGCCCGAGCAGCTGTTCGAAGGCGAGGATCAGGAAGCCGAAGAACTGGAAGCCGGCAGCTAGCTCCCCTCCACTGGCTCACGAACATGCACAAAAGGAAGGCCCCGGTCCAAGTGACCGGGGCCTTCCTTTTACATCTTGGTTTGTGCGCCTGCCGGCGGTTCTACGATTCGCCGGAGAACCGCTGGATGAGCCCCAGGGCAACAATGATCAGGCCCCAGGAGATACCGAGGATCACGGTAAAGCGGTTGAGGTTCTTCTCAGCCACGCCGGAGGAACCCATGCTGGTGCTCATGCCGCCGCCGAACATATCCGACATGCCGCCGCCGCGCCCCTTGTGCAAAAGGATCAGGAGGGTCAGCAGCAGGCTGCTCAGCCCCAGCAGGACAAGCAGGATGATCTTCAGAATTTCCACTTACGGCCTTTCACGGGTGACGCATGAGATTGGAGACCTTGCCGCTGTGCAGGTCAGTCGGTCACCAGATGTTCTTCAAACCTGACAATATTAGCAAATTCGGATACATCCAAACTCGCCCCGCCCACCAGCACGCCGTCCACGTCCCGCTCCTTGAGAATGCTGGCAGCATTGGATGCCTTGACCGAACCGCCGTAGAGCAGGCGCACCTTCGCGGCAACGGCGTCGTCGTACAGATCAGCCAGCTCGGTGCGGATGGTGCTGCACATTTCCTGGGCGTCGTCCGGTCCGGCAACCTCACCCGTACCGATGGCCCACACCGGCTCATAGGCGATGACAAGCTTGGAGACTTCCTCCGCGGAGAGGCCCACAAGGTCGTTGCGCACCTGCTGGAGGGTGTGGAGCAGGTGCTCGCCGGCCTGGCGCTCGGCAAGGCCTTCTCCGACGCAGAGGATCGGAGTCAGGCCGTGGCGGAAGGCAGCTTTCAGCTTGGCGTTCAGCAGCTCGTCCGTTTCCCCGTGAACACTGCGGCGCTCACTGTGCCCCACGAGCACGTAGCTGCAGCCGAGCTTGGCGAGGAACTGGCCGGAGATGTCGCCCGTGTAGGCACCGGAATCTTCCGGGGAAAGGTCCTGCGCCCCGTAGCCGATCTTCAGTTTGTCGCCCTGGACAAGCGTCTGGGTGCTGCGGAGGTCCGTGAACGGCGGGAAGACCACTACCTCAACACGGCTGTAGTCATGCCGGGCGTCGCTGAGGGTCCAGGCCAGCTTCTGCAGCAGCGTGATGCCCTGGACGTGGTCCATGTTCATTTTCCAGTTGCCCGCGATCAGCGGTGTGCGGTCGTACTTGCCGTTGGTCGAGGTGGTCATCTCTGCTCCGGTTTCGTTGTGGTTGGGATAAAGATTGGGCGGACATGACGAACGGGCCCGCCGGAGAGCCTCCGGGGGACCCGTTCGCAGCCTACTTGCCGAGGACAGCGATCCCCGGCAGTTCCTTGCCTTCGAGGTACTCCAGGCTTGCTCCGCCGCCGGTGGAGATGTGCGAGAAGTCGCTGTCGGAGAATCCGAGTTTACGCACGGCAGCAGCGGAATCACCGCCGCCAACCACGGTCAGCCCGGAGCAGTCCTTCAGGCCCTCGGCGACTGCACGCGTGCCGCCGGCGAAAGCGTCGAATTCGAAGACACCCATGGGGCCGTTCCAGAACACGGTCTTGCCGGAACGAATGCGGTCAGCGAAGGCAGCGCCGGAAGCAGGCCCGATGTCCAGGCCGATGCCGGAGGCACCGAAACGGCTGTCCTCCATGGACTCCGCCGGCACCACCTGGTGCTCCGCGTCGGCGGCGAACTTGTCTGCCACCACGATGTCGGTGGGCAACACAAACTCACAGCCCGCTTCCTTGGCCCTGGCGAGGTAGTCCTTGACCGTGTCGATCTGGTCTTCCTCCAGGAGGGAGGCTCCCACCTTGTAGCCCTGCGCAGCGAGGAAGGTGAAGACCATCCCGCCGCCCACCAGAAGGTAGTCGGCGCGGGTCATCAGGTTCTCGATCACGGCCAGCTTGTCGGAGACCTTGGAACCGCCCAGGACCACCACGTACGGCTTGGCGGGGTCCGTGGTGAGGCGGGAGAGGACATCGAGTTCGCTGCGGACAAGGTTTCCCTCATAGGCGGGCAGGACTTCGGCGATGTCATAGACGCTCGCGTGCTTGCGGTGCACCGCACCGAAGGCATCGTCCACGTACGCTCCGCCGCTGCCGGTGAGGGATGCCAGCTCCCGCGCCAGCTCCATCCGCTGGGCATCGTCCTTGGACGTTTCCCGCGGATCGAACCGGATGTTCTGCAGGATCAGGACACTGCCCGAAGCCAGTGATCCCGCAAGCTCACGGGCGCTGGTTCCCACAACATCCTCGGCGAACTCCACGGCAAAGGGAGCAAGCTCGTCCAGCCGGTCAGCGGCCGGGCGCAGGCTGTACTTCTCATCCGGCTGGCCCTTGGGCCGGCCAAGGTGTGCCATGACGATTACCTTGGCGCCGTGTTCCACGAGCAGCTGCAGCGTGGGGATCGAGGCACGAATCCGGCCGTCGTCGGTAACGCGTCCCCCGTCGAGGGGAACGTTGAGGTCGGAGCGGACCAGAACGTACCTGTTGTCAACGCCGTCGCTGATCAGTTCGTCAAGTGTCTTAATTGTCATGTCAACCTTTGCTTCTTTGCCGTGCGGGCGGGGAACCTAGAGCTTCGAGGCTACAAGCGTGGTGAGGTCCACCAGCCGGCAGGAGTAGCCCCATTCGTTGTCGTACCAGCCGACCACCTTGACCTCGTTGCCCATGGCCCTGGTCAGCGGCGCATCGAAGATGCAGGAGGCCGGATCAGTGACGATGTCGGAGGAGACAATCGGTTCGTCGGAGTAGCGCAGGTAGCCGTTCAGGCCGCCTTCGCTGGCCGCCTTGTAGGCGTCCGTGATCTCATCGACGCTCGCCTCGCGGGCCAGGGTAACGGTCAGGTCCGTAACCGAGCCGGTGGGTACCGGGACACGGAGGGCGAAGCCGTCCAGCTTCCCGTCCAGCTCGGGGATGACCAGGCCGATTGCCTTGGCGGCACCGGTGGTGGTCGGAACAATGTTCAGTGCCGCGGCGCGGGCCCGCCGAAGGTCGCGGTGCGGTCCATCCTGGAGGTTCTGGTCCGCTGTGTAGGCGTGAACCGTGGTCATCAGCCCGCGCTCAATGCCGAAGGCGTCATTGATGACCTTTGCCAGCGGGGCCAGGCAGTTGGTGGTGCAGGAGGCGTTGGAGACGATGTTGTCTGTTTCCGGGTTGTATTCGGAGTCATTGACGCCCATGACGATAGTGCGGTCCGCGCCCTTGCCGGGAGCTGAAATCAGGACCTTTTTGGCCCCGGCATCGATGTGCTTGCGGGCGTCGTCGGCCTTGGTGAAGAACCCGGTGGACTCGATGACGATGTCCACGCCCATGTCCTTCCAGGGAAGCTGGGAGGGATCACGCTCGGCCAGGACCCTGATGGTCTTGCCGCCGACCACCAGGTTGCCGTCCTGGACTTCGACGCTTTCGCCGATCCGGCCGGTGATGGAGTCGTATTTGAGCAGGTGAGCCAGGGCCTCTGGGCTGGTCAGGTCGTTGACCGCGACGATGTCCAGATCCGCATTCTGCTCGAGTGCTGCCCGAAAATAGTTGCGTCCGATACGCCCGAATCCATTGATTCCAACACGAGTAGTCACTTTTGTTCTCTCCTTGATAGCGGGTCGTTCGAGAATCAGTGACCTCAGTGGGGAAAGGCCACTTCAGTTGACTTCGCAGGAGCGGCGCGATCCGGACCTGCTTCAGCGCACGGGTTGCCGGTCAGGGCGTGCATGAGCCGTTGCTTCATCTTACGCGCAGGTGCCGCCGGTATGTGACCGGCGGCACCTGATTATTGGCGTACTGGGCGCAATAAATGACGCGTTACGCGGGCAGGATCAGCCCGGTTGCGCCGGAACGTGCAGCGTCGAAGCGGGCAGCGACGTCGGCCCAGTTGACGATGTTCCAGAAGGCCTTGACGTAGTCAGCCTTGACGTTGACGTAGTCCAGGTAGAAGGCGTGCTCCCACATGTCCAGCATCAGCAGCGGGATGGTGCCAACGGGAATGTTGCCCTGCTGGTCGTAGAGCTGCTCGATGACAAGGTTTCCGCCGAGGGGCTCGTAGGCCAGGATGGCCCAGCCGGAACCCTGCAGCGAGTTGGCTGCAGCGGTGAACTGGCCGCGGAAGGCATCGAAGGATCCGAAGAAATCGTCGATAGCTGCCGCCAGCTCGCCTACGGGCTTGTCGCCGCCTTCCGGAGACAGGTTGTTCCAGAAGATGGAGTGGTTCGTGTGCCCGCCGAGGTGGAACGCGAGGTCCTTGGAGAGCTTCGGGATGTTGCCGAACTCGCCCTTTTCACGGGCTTCGGCCATCTGTGCCAGGGCCGTGTTGGCGCCGGCGACGTAGGTGGCGTGGTGCTTGTCATGGTGGAGTTCCATGATGCGTGCCGAGATGTGGGGTTCGAGGGCTGCGTAGTCGTACGGCAGTTCCGGCAGTGTGTATTCGTTCACGAAAATCCTCCGTTGATTGTCGGATCCATAACTCCGGACGGCGTGTCCGTCCGGAAGTTCTTTGTGCTGAAAATCAGCACGCTTAGTCCATCCTATGCAAGACCCTACTGGTCTAGCATTTCGGGGGTCACATTGGCTTCAGTACCGGGGATGCCGAGTTCGGCGGCACGCTTGTCCGCCATGGCCAGGAGCCGGCGGATCCGTCCGGCAATGGCGTCCTTGGTCATGGGAGGATCAGCCAGGCGGCCCAGCTCGTCCAGGCTCGCCTGCTTGTGGGCCACCCGGAGTTCACCGGCGTAGCGCAGGTGGTCCGGGACGTCTTCTCCGAGGATTTCAAGGGCACGCTCCACGCGGGCTCCTGCAGCCACGGCCGCCTGGGCCGAGCGGCGCAGGTTGGCGTCGTCGAAGTTCGCCAGGCGGTTGGCAGTTGCCCGCACCTCCTTGCGCATCCGGCGCTCTTCCCAAACCATCAGCGCATCGTGTGCGCCCATGCGGGTCAGGAGCGCGGCGATGGTATCGCCGTCGCGGATCACCACACGGTCAACGCCGCGCACTTCGCGTGCCTTCGCCTGGATGCCGATGCGGCGGGCAGCGCCAACCAGCGCCAGCGCGGCCTCCGGGCCCGGGCAGGTGACTTCCAGCGAGGAAGAACGGCCGGGCTCGGTCAAGGAGCCGTGGACCAGGAACGCTCCGCGCCACACCGCCTCAGCGTCCGCAGCGGATCCGTTGACGACGACGGAGGGCAGGCCGCGGACCGGCCGCCCGCGGGCGTCCAGCAGGCCGGTCTGGCGGGCCAGGGACTCTCCGTCCTTGACCACGCGGACAATGTAGCGGTTGCCCCGGCGGAGGCCGGAACCGGACACCACCACAATGTCACTGGCATGGCCGTAGACCTCCGCAATGGCAGCACGCAGCCGCCGGGCGGTTGAGGCGAGGTCCACCTCTGCCTCAATCACGATCCTGCCTGAGATGATGTGCAGGCCCCCTGCAAAGCGCAGCATTGCCGATACTTCGGCTTTTCGAACCGAGGATTTCTTCACGCTCAGGCGCGAAAGTTCCTCTTTGACTGCAGCAGTCAGCGCCACAAAACACTCCTAGTTTTCCCCGAAAATATCGTGATAGGCGGCTGCCAGGCGCAGCGGATCATGGATCGGCCGCCCGGCCGCTGCCCCTACCTTACCGAAGACGGCACGTGCCCCCATTTCCGCCGCCGCGGCCGCGAAGGCGTCCGGGTCCTCGACGACGGCGGGATCGGCCAGCACGGCGTCGACCTTGAAGCCGGGCGCGTAGCGCCGGATGGCGTGCAGGTGGTCGACGGCGCTCATCCCGGCTGTTTCCTTGGTCTCATTGCGCAGGTTCATGGTCAGGCAGCGGCGGGCATTCGTGGAGCACAGCGCATCCCGCAGCTGGGGCAGCAGCAGGTGCGGGAGCACCGAGGTGTACCAGGAGCCCGGGCCCAGGATGACCCAGTCAGCCCTTTCGATGGCGGTAAGCGCATCTGGGCAGGCAGGTGCGTCCGAGGGCAGGAGACGGACATTGACCACGTTGGAACGGGTGCCTGCTACGGCCAGCTCGGCCTGGCCGGTGACCGTTTCGTGGCGGAGTCCCGACGCGGTCTGGCGCAGCACGTCACCCTGGATGGTGAGCGGATGGGTAGACATGGGCAGAACCTGGCCGCGCGCACCGAGCAGGGCGCCGGCCCACTGGAGGCCCGCCACCGGATCCCCGAGCAGTTCCCACAGGGTAACGATCAGCAGGTTGCCGAGGGCATGGTTGTCCAGCGAACCGTCCACACCCGGCTTGGACTGGAAACGGTGCTGCATCACGTCCCGCCAGGTCCGTCCCCAGTCAGTGTCATCACACAGGGCCGCCAGCGCCATCCTGAGGTCTCCCGGAGGCAGCACATCGAGTTCTTCGCGCAGTCGGCCGGAGGAACCGCCGTTGTCCGCTACGGTGACAACGGCGGTGAGATCGGTGGTCAGCAGCCGCAGCGCGGAGAGTGTGGCGGAAAGCCCGTGCCCTCCCCCGAGCGCGACGACGGCGGGGGGCTTTGTTCCGCTGGTTGCCGGGAGGGTGGATCCCTCCGGAAGGACCGGGATGGGCCCGGTCAGGAACCCCACCTACTCCCGCCCCAGGTCGCGGTGGTGGGCGCTGACTGTTACGTGAGGCAGTTTGGCCAGCCGTTTTGCCAGTTCCTCGGTGACGGCCACGGAGCGGTGCTTGCCGCCGGTGCAGCCGACGGCGATGGTCGCGTAGTGCTTGTTCTCCCGCCGGTAGCCGTCGATGACGGGCACCAGCGCATCCACGTAGCGGTCCAGGAACTCTGCCGTGCCGTGGGCAGCGAGGACAAAGTCACGCACATCGGCATCCTGGCCCGTGTGCGGCCGCAGCTGGGGAACCCAGTGCGGGTTGGGAATGAAACGGACGTCGGCCACGAAGTTCGAGTCCACCGGCAGACCGTACTTGAATCCGAAGCTCATGACGTTCAGCCGCAGGACAATGGGGCCCTGTTCGGTGAAAAGCTCCGTGATGGCAGTGGCCAGGGCGTGAACGTTGAGCTTGGAGGTATCGATGATGATGTCCGAGGCGTCCCGGAGTTCCTTCACCACGTCGCGCTCGGCGGCGATGCCGTCCAGGATCCGGCCGTCCTCCTGCAGCGGGTGGGGGCGGCGGCCGGATTCAAAGCGCTGGACGAGGGTCTGGTCCGAGGCGTCGAGGAAAAGGAGACGGTAGGAAACACCAGCAGCGCGCAGGCTGTTCAGCGCTTCGCGGATGTCCTGGAAGAGTTCCTTGCTGCGCACGTCCATGACCACTGCGAGTTTGGGTATCGAGTGCGGCATCCGGGAGACCAGTTCGGTGAGGGTGCCCAGCATCATGGGAGGCAGGTTCTCCACGACGTACCAGCCATGGTCCTCGAGTGCGTTGGCAGCCGTACTGCGTCCGGCACCGGACATACCGGTGACAACAAGCAGTTCGGACTCGGCAGGCTTCACGCTTTTCAGCCCGTCCACTTCAGTCATCTTTTCCTGTTCCCGTCACTCGCCAGGGCCATCCGGGGTTCGGTCAGCAGCCTGTACCGGCTGCGGACCGGCCCGGTGTGCGGGTCCGCCGCAGTCCGGCCTTCCCAGCCTAACTAAGATTCAACTATTTCGCCGGTGGTCATGTTTACTGCCGGAGCCGCGTCGGCGCCCGCATCTGCCAGCGCTGTCTGCAGGGCCGCCGCCATGGACGGGCCGATGCCGGGAACCTCCTGGAGCTGGGCTGCATCTGCCTGCTTGAGGCTGCGGACGGAACCGAAGTGCTTGAGCAGCGCCTTCTGCTTGGCCGGACCCAGTCCGGGGACCGAGTCCAGCACGGAGGCAGTCATGGACTTTCCGCGCTTCTGCCGGTGGAACGTGATGGCAAAGCGGTGGGCTTCGTCGCGGATCCGCTGCAGCAGGAACAGGGCCTCGGAGGAACGCGGCAGGATCACCGGGAAGTCACTCTCCGGGACCCAGACTTCTTCCAGCCGCTTGGCCAGCCCCACGACGTAAACATCGGTGATGCCCAGATCCTCCAGCGCCCGGGACGCTGCTGTGACCTGGGGTTTGCCGCCGTCGACCACCACCAGGTTGGGC
This sequence comes from Arthrobacter sp. NPDC055585, assembly GCF_053619115.1. Taxonomy (NCBI): domain Bacteria; kingdom Bacillati; phylum Actinomycetota; class Actinomycetes; order Micrococcales; family Micrococcaceae; genus Arthrobacter; species Arthrobacter sp. NPDC055585. The sequence continues at coordinate 321,533 of NZ_JBSHIT010000003.1, read as the reverse complement.
GGATAGGCGAACTTGGCCCTGGGGGCTGCGGTCAGGGTGTCCGCCACCGGACTGTCCGGTTCCTGTGCCTCGGCAGCGGAGCCCGGCTCGGCGTCGGGCACCTGCGCGGCGGGATCGAAGTTCTCGGCAAGATAGTGCTTAAACCGCCGGGAAATGACGTCATACATCGACGCGGTGTCATCGCGTGCAGCCTCGCCGGTGATGGAGAAACGCCGGTAGTCGGACTTTTTCATCAGACCGTCCTCGGCCACCACCATCGAGGCCACAACGTTCGTGCCCTGCACATGGGAGATGTCGTAGCACTCGATGCGCAGCAGGGGTACCGGAAGATCCAGGGCCTCCTGCAGCTCGGACAGCGCAGCCGAACGTGTGGTGAGATCCCCGGCTCGGCGGCTCTTATGCAGCCGCATCGCGTCTTCGGCGTTGCGGGTGACCGTCTCCATCAGCGACTTCTTGTCCCCGCGCTGGGGAACTGAAATCTTGACCTTGGATCCGCGCAGGCCGCGGAGCCAGACCTGAAGTTCCTCGGCGTTCTCCGGCAGCACCGGCACCAGCACACGGCGCGGAATGCTGTCCTGCGCAGAAGCTTCGCCGTAAACCTGCTGGAGCAGATGCTCCACCATCTCACCGGTGTCCATGTCCTCGACCTTCTCCACCACCCAGCCGCGCTGGCCGCGGATCCGGCCGCCGCGGACGTGGAAGACCTGGACGGAGGCCTCGAGTTCGTCCTGGACCATGCCAAAGATGTCGGCGTCGGTATCTTCGGACAGAACCACGGTGTTCCGCTCGAAGACCTTCTTCAGGGCGGCGATGTCATCGCGCAGCCGGGCGGCGGATTCATAGTCAAGGTCCGCGACGGCTGCCTGCATCTGCTTTTCCAGGTCCTGGATGAAGCGTTTGCCCTCACCGGACATAAAGGAGCAGAGTTCTGCGGCCAGCGCACGGTGGTCCTCTGCGCTGATCCGTCCGACGCAGGGGGCGGAGCACTTGTCGATGTAGCCAAGGAGGCACGGGCGGCCGGTGCGTTCGGCGCGCTTGAAGACCCCGGCGCTGCAGGTCCGGACCGGGAAGACGCGCAGCAGCGTATCCAGGGTCTCGCGGATGGCCTTGGCGGGATAGAACGGACCGAAGTAGCGGGTATCTTTGCGGCGTTCACCGCGCATCACCTGCGCCCGGGGGTACTTCTCCCCCATGGTCACGGCCAGGTAGGGGTAGGACTTGTCATCCCGGAACATGATGTTGAACCGGGGATTGAATTCCTTGATCCAGGTGTACTCGAGCTGCAGCGCTTCAAGCTCGGTGCCTACGACCGTCCATTCCACGCTGGTGGCGGTGAAGACCATGGCCCGGGTCTTGGGCATCAGCTGCCGGGGGCTGGCGAAGTAGGAGTTCAGCCGGGACCGGAGGTTCTTGGCCTTGCCTACGTAGATGACCCGCCGGTGTTCATCGCGGAAACGGTACACCCCGGGTTCGGTGGGGATTTCCCCCGTCCGGGGCCGGTAAGTTGCTGGATCTGCCACTTTTCCATCCTACGGCCCGGCCCCGGCGGCCGGAGCCGGGTTCGCCGCCCGCGCAACCGGGGCAGCCGGGGCAGCCGGGGCAGCCGGGGCCTAGGCGCCGTCCGGCTTGTTCTGGTTGTAGCTGCCGGCGCGTTCCTGGCCGGAGAGCTCGGCGATGGCGTCCATGACCTGGTCGGTGACCCGGCGGCGTTCCGGCAGGGCATGCGCCGGCCCGGTCTTCGAGAAGTACAGCGGCCTTCCCACGCTCATGGTGAAGGAGTGCGGCTTCACCCATTTCTTGCCTGCGGGCTGCAGCCGTTCGGTGCCGATCAGGCCTACCGGCACAACCGGCGCTCCGGAGGTCAGGGCGAGCCAGCCCACGCCTGTGCGGCCGCGGTAGAGCAGGCCGTCCCGGGAACGGGTGCCTTCGGGATAGATACCGATGCCGCCGCCCATTTCCAGGACATCTAGGAGGGATTTGAGGGCTGCGACGCTGGCGGCTTGCTGGCCGCGCTCCACCGGAATTGAGCCCACGCTCTCGAAGAAATTCCGCATCGCGGCGCCTTTAAGGCCGGGCGTGGTGAAGTACTCCGCCTTGGCGAAGAACCCCACGCGGCGCGGCATAAGCGCCTGGATCAGCACACTGTCCAGAAAAGAGAGGTGGTTTGCGGCCACAATGAACGGACCGGTGGTGGGAACGTTTTCCAGACCGGTGATGGTGGGCCGGCAGAGGGAGATCAGTCCCCGCGTGCTGGAGCGGGTGAGGTTATAGAGCCCCATGGGCACCTGCCGGATGTGCGGCCGCGTGGACGGCTGCCGGGAGCTCCGCGGCTGAATGTACGACGGCGGCGGCACCGGACGCTTCCAGCTCACCGTCCTGGGCAAAGCCCCAGGAAACGCCAACACAGGGAATACCGTTGGCGGAGGCGCCGTGCACGTCGTGGGAGCGGTCCCCGATCATCACTGCTGCGGAATACCGCCCGTTGTGCTCAGCCAGAGCAGCCCGGACGATTGAAACCTTGCCGTCTGCGGCAGCCAGCCGCTCATCAGCCGGGGAGCCGTGGATTGAATCGAAGAGGATGTCCAGGCCCTGGAGCGCGAGCAGCTCACGGGCAATCGGTTCGGGTTTCTGCGTAGCCACAGCCACCAGGGCGCCGTCCGCGCGCAGGTTCCGGACAGCATCTGCAATTCCGGGGTACGGCCTGCTGGCAGCCATCCCGGTTTCCCGGTAGCTCCGGCGGTAGCTGGCGATCACCGTTTCAAGCTGTTCTGCGGGGACCCCGGCAATGCGGGTCAGGGAGTCTTTCAGCGCCGGACCGACCATTGCCTGCAGGTCCCTGGCCGGCGGAACCGGAAGTCCGGAGGCGGCCAGGGCGGCTGCGATGCCTCCGGTGATGCTGCCGGCAGGATCCACGAGAGTGCCGTCCAGATCAAAGAGGACCAGGAGCCTTGAATTCGTCACCGGGCAAGTTTCGCACAGAGAACCCTGCCAGCGTAAAAAGGTATTACCGCCACGGAATATGTCAGCCGGATTTGCCGGGCCGGGCGGCGCACCCTAGCCGAGGATCTCGGCCAGGAACCTGCCGGTGTGGCTGTCCGGTGACTTGGCGACCTTCTCGGGGGTTCCCTGGGCAACAACCATGCCGCCGCCGGTGCCGCCGTCGGGTCCCAGGTCAATGATCCAGTCGGCGCTCTTGATGACGTCCAGGTTGTGCTCGATGGTGATCACCGTGTTGCCCTTTTCCACCAGCCCCTGCAGCACCAGCAGCAGCTTGCGCACGTCTTCGAAGTGCAGGCCCGTGGTTGGCTCGTCCAGGACGTAAACGCTGCGGCCGTTGGACCGCTTCTGCAGCTCGGCTGCCAGCTTGACGCGCTGGGCCTCGCCGCCGGAGAGCGTGGTTGCAGGCTGGCCGAGGCGCACGTAGCCAAGTCCGACGTCGACCAGTGTGTTCAGGTGCCGGGCAATGGGTGCAAAGGCAGCGAAGAACTCGGCTGCCTCTGCGATCGGCATGTCCAGGATCTCGGCAATGTTCTTGCCCTTGTAATGGACCTCAAGGGTTTCCCGGTTGAACCGGGCGCCGTGGCAGACCTCGCAGGGCACATAGACATCCGGAAGGAAGTTCATTTCGATCTTCAGGGTGCCGTCACCGTGGCAGGCTTCGCAGCGGCCGCCCTTGACGTTGAAGGAGAACCGGCCGGGGAGGTAGCCGCGGACCTTTGCCTCGGTGGTCTCCGCGAAGAGCTTGCGGATGTGGTCGAACACGCCGGTGTAGGTGGCCGCGTTGGACCGCGGAGTGCGTCCAATGGGGCTCTGGTCGACGTGGATGACCTTGTCCAGGTGTTCCAGGCCGTCCACCCGGGTGTGCCGGCCGGCAACGTGCTTGGCGCCGTTGAGCTTACTGGCCAGGACCCGGTAGAGGATGTCATTGATCAGGGTGGATTTGCCGGAGCCGGAGACGCCGGTCACCGCCGTAAAGACGCCCAGGGGCACGCTGACGTCGATGTTGCGCAGGTTGTTTTCCCGCGCACCAACGATCTTGAGCTGCCGGGACTTGTCCACCTTGCGGCGCTTGGCGGGAATCTCGATTTTCCGTCGTCCGGAAAGGTAATCGCCGGTAATCGAACGCGTGTTGGTGAGGAGTTCGGACAACGGGCCGGAGTGGACGATTTCGCCACCCTTCTCCCCCGCACCCGGTCCTACATCGACAACCCAGTCAGCTTCGTGAATGGTGTCCTCGTCATGCTCCACCACAATCAGCGTGTTGCCGAGGTTGCGCAGCCGCGCCAGGGTTTCGATCAGGCGGCGGTTGTCCCGCTGGTGCAGGCCGATCGAGGGTTCGTCCAGGACGTACAGCACGCCCACCAGGCCGGAGCCGATCTGGGTGGCCAGGCGGATGCGCTGGGCTTCGCCGCCGGAGAGTGTTGCGGCCGGACGGTCCAGGGAGAGGTACTCCAGGCCGACGTCGAGCAGGAAGGTCAGGCGGGCCTTGATCTCCTTGAGGACCTGCTCGCCGATCTTGGCCTCACGGTCCGTCAGCTCCAGGTTCTCGAAGAACTCTGCCGCTTCGCGCAGCGGCATGGCACTGGCTTCGGCAATGTTGCGCTTGTTGATGAGCACTGACAGGGACGCGGGGTTCAGGCGCGCGCCGCCGCACTCGGGGCACGCGATCTCCCGCATGTACTCCTCGTACCGGTCGCGGGAGCTCTCGGACTCCGTCTCCTGGTGCTTGCGCTTGATGTAGCCGATCACACCTTCGAAGCCGGTCGTGTACTTGCGTTCCCGGCCGAACCGGTTCTTGTACTGCACCACAACTTTGTGGTCCTTGCCGTGCAGCACGGCTTCACGGGCCTTGGCCGGCAGCTTCTTCCACGGAACATCCATGGAGAAGCCCATGTCCTTGGCGAGCCCGGAGAGCAGACGGTTCCAGTACTCGGTGGTGGCTGTGCCCATGGACCACGGCGCAATGGCACCGGCGGCGAGGCTGAGGTTCGGGTTGGGAACCACCAGCTCCTCGTCCACCTCGAGCCGGGAGCCGATGCCGGTGCAGACGGGGCAGGCGCCGAACGGGTTGTTGAAGGAGAAGGACCTTGGCTCGATCTCGTCGATTGCCAGCGGGTGTTCGTTCGGGCAGGCCAGGTGCTCGGAGAAGCTCCTGGTCCGTTCCGGGCTGTCTTCGGGCAGGTCAACGAAGTCTGCCAGGACGCGGCCGTCGGCGAGCCCCAGCGCGGTTTCCACCGAGTCGGTGAGGCGCTGGCGGATGCCGTCCTTGGCTACCAGGCGGTCGATGACCACTTCGATGGTGTGCTTGTACTGCTTGCCGAGCTTGGGCGGATCGGAAAGCTGGACGGTTTTGCCGTCCACCTTGGCACGGGAGTAGCCCTTAGCGGCGAGGTCCTTGAACAGGTCCACGAATTCGCCCTTGCGTCCGCGAACCACCGGGGCCAGGATCTGGTACCGCGTGCCCTCTTCGAGTTCGAGCAGCTGGTCGGTGATCTGCTGCGGGGTCTGGCGGCTGACCGGCTCGCCGCAGACCGGACAGAACGGTGTGCCCACACGTGCCCAGAGCAGGCGCATGTAGTCATGGATTTCAGTAATGGTGCCCACCGTGGAGCGCGGGTTCCGACTGGTGGACTTCTGGTCGATAGAGACCGCCGGGGACAGGCCCTCAATGAAGTCGACGTCCGGCTTGTCCACCTGGCCCAGGAACATCCGGGCGTAGGAGGAGAGGGATTCGACGTAGCGGCGCTGGCCTTCGGCGAAGATCGTGTCGAACGCCAGGGACGACTTTCCGGAGCCCGAAAGTCCGGTAAAGACAATCATGGCGTCGCGCGGAAGATCAAGGTCCACGTTCTGCAGGTTGTGTTCCCTTGCACCCTTCACCACGAGGCGGGAGAGATCGCCGGCGGGGTGCGGATTGTGGCCAGAAGTCAGTGAAGTCGCGGTAGACACGCTTTCCACTCTAGATCAAAGCCGATTCGAAGACGTATTCGAGGGTGGGTGTGTTCACCGCTGGCGTAGGGCCGCCTGGACGTAGGCAACGGCATCGCTGTGGTCCACGCCGTTGGCGCGGACGGTTTCGGCGAAAATCCGGGCGGCTTCGGCGACCCGCCGCCGTCCGTTGTCCCCTGCGGCTGCCACAACGGTGCCTGCCCGGGAGCGTGTGGTCACTACCTCGGCCTGTTCGAGTTCGCGGTAGGCACGGGCTACGGTGTTGACCGCCAGGCCCAGCCGCGCGGCCAGGGCCCGCACCGGGGGCAGCCGGGTTCCCACCGGAAGGGTGCCGTCATTTGCGGCGTCGAGGATCTGCAGCCGGAGCTGTTCAAAGGGAGGCACCGAACTAGCCGCATCGATCCGTACCCAGGAGAGCACGCCGTCGTCCATGCCACCGCTTTCTTAATCCCTGTTTCCCGAACGCGAATGCGGCCGGTTCGGAATCCATCTTGCCACGGCCGGCGGGCATGCGCGGGGAAAAACGCCGCTACTCATGTGCCTCAGCGCTGGCAGCCGGTTCGCTGAACTGGGACTGGTAGAGCTGGGCATAGAACCCTCCGGCCTCCAGGAGGGCCTCATGGGTCCCCTGCTCCACGATCTGCCCGTCCCGTACCGCCAGGATGACGTCAGCGTCGCGGATGGTGGACAGGCGGTGGGCGATGACAAAACTGGTGCGGGCCTCGCGCAGCGCGCCCATGGCCAGCCGGATCGAGACTTCGGTGCGTGTGTCCACCGAGCTGGTCGCTTCGTCCAGCACGAGAATGGACGGGTTGGCCAGCCAGGCGCGCGCAATGGTGATGAGCTGGCGCTGTCCCTGGCTCAGGGATCCGCCGTCGGCGCTCAGGACCGTGTCATAGCCCTCCGGAAGGGACCGGACAAAATGGTCCACGTGTGTGGCCTTCGCGGCCTCAACGATTTGCTCGTCGGTTGCGTCGGGAGCCCCGTAGGCGAGGTTCTCCCGGACGGTGCCTTCGAAGAGCCAGGCGTCCTGAAGGACCATGCCGATGCTGCGGCGGACATCATCCCGGGTCATGGTTCTGGTGTTGACTCCGTCCAGCAGGATTTCTCCGGAGTCCACGTCATAGAAGCGCATCAGCAGATTCACCAGGGTGGTCTTCCCTGCTCCCGTAGGCCCGACAATCGCTACGGTCTGTCCGGGCCTGGCCTCGAAGGAAAGATCGTGGATGAGCGGCGCCTCGGGTGAGTAAGAGAAGCTGACGTGGCGGAAGGCGACGTCGCCGCGCACCCGGCCCAGCCGGACCGGATCCTTGGGGTCGGGTTCGATTTCCTTCGCGTCGAGGAGGGCGAAGACGCGTTCAGCGGAGGCAAGACCGGACTGGAGCATGTTGATCAGTCCGCCGAGCTGGCCCAGCGGCTGGCTGAACTGCCGGCTGTACTGCACAAAGGCCTGCACTCCCCCGATGGACAGTGCGCCGCCGGCCACCTGGATGCCGCCCACAACGGCCACAGCCACGTAGTTCAGGTTTGAAATGAAGGTCATGGTGGGCATGATGACGCCGGAGACGAACTGGGCCCGGAAAGAGGATTCGTAGAGCCGGTCGTTGCCCGGATGGAAGCCCTCCACCACGCGTTCCTGCTGGCCGAAGGCCTTCACCACATCCTGGCCGGTGAACATCTCCTCGATGTAGCCGTTCACTTCTCCCGTGGTCTTCCACTGCGCCTTGAACTGCACCTGCGAGCGCCTGGCGATCAGGACGGTTACCAGAGCCGAGACCGGCACCGTGAGCACGGCGATCAGGGCAAGCAGAGGTGAGATCCAGAGCATCATGCCCAGCACCCCCACGATTGTCAGCACGGAGGTAATGACCTGGGTGATGCTCTGCGAGAGGGTTTGGGCGAGGTTGTCGATGTCATTGGTCACCCGGCTCAGGACATCGCCGCGGGACTGCTGCTGGAAATGGGACATGGGCAGCCGGAAGAGTTTGGCGTCCACGTCCCGGCGAAGCCGGTACATGGCGTTCTGCACAATCCGTGCCGTCACCCGGGCCTGTGCCCAGCCGAAGAAGAAGGACGCCAGATAGATCGCCAGCACCCCCATGAGCAGCATGCCCAGGGTGGAGAAGTTGATCCCCTCACCCGGCACGGCGTCCATGGCGGCGAGCATGTCAGCCAGCTGGGTCTCCCCCGCAGCCCGCAGGGCCTCAACCTGGGCCGCCTTGGATACCCCAGGAGCCAGGGAAGCGCCAATCACCCCGTCGAAGATCACGTTGGTGGCATCCCCGAGTACCTTCGGCGCGGTGACTGCGAGCGCCACGGAGACAACACCAAAGAGCAGTACCGCCCCAACGCGCCAGGTGTCCGGGGAGAGCAGCCTCAGCAGGCGTGCCGTGGAGGCCCTGAAGCTGGCGGGCTTTGCTGCCGGAGCCCCGCGCCCGTGCATGCTCACAGTGCCTCCTCCGGTGTGTACTGGGAGGAGACAATCTCCCGGTAGGCGGTGTTGGTATCCAGCAGCTCCGCATGGGTGCCGATTCCTGCGATCCGTCCCTCCTCCAGGACTATGATCCGCGCGGCGTCGGTAATGGTGTTTACCCGCTGGGCCACCACTATCACCGTGGCATGGGCGGTGCGCTGTTTCAGGGCTGCCCGCAGGCGGGCGTCCGTGGTGAAGTCCAGGGCGGAGAAACTGTCATCGAAGAGGTAGATGTCCGGCTGGACCACCAGTGCCCGGGCAATGGCCAGCCGCTGGCGCTGGCCGCCGGAGAAGTTGCCGCCGCCCTGCTCCACCTCATGGTCCAGCCCTCCCCCGGCTGCCCGAACAAAGTCCGCCGCCTGGGCTATCTCCAGTGCTTCCCACAATTCCTCATCCGTGGCTTCGGGTTTTCCGAAACGCAGGTTGGAGGCGATGGTGCCGGAGAAGAGGTGGGCCCGCTGCGGCACCAGCCCAATGCCTGAGCGAAGGGAGTGCAGGGTGACGGCCGCGGTGTCCTGTCCGTCAATGCTGATGCTGCCCTCGGTGGGATCCAGCAGCCGCGGCACCAGGTTCAGCAGAGTGGACTTTCCTGCTCCCGTGGAGCCGATGATGGCGGTGGTCTGCCCGGGCACGGCCTCGAAGCTGATGTCCTGCAGGACGGGATCTTCGGCGCCCGGATAGGTGAACCCCACCCCGGAGAAAACCAGCCGGCCGCCGTCGTACACCAGCTCACTGGCATCCTCGGCGTCCCGGACACTGGTGCGGGTATCCAGCACCTCATAGATCCGTTCGGCGCACACGGCGGCCCTCGGAAGCATCATGATCATGAACATGGACATCATCACTGCCATGAGGATCTGCATGATGTAGGCGATGAACGCAGTGAGTGCTCCGATCTGCATCTGCCCCGCGTCAATGCGAAACGCTCCAAGCCAGACCACGGCGACAGTGGCGAGGTTCGCCACGAGCATGGTCGCGGGGAACAGCAGTGCCAGGTACTGGCTGATGCGCAGCTGCGTGCCGGTGAGGTCCTGGTTTGCGGCGTCGAACCGCTGTTTCTCGGTGCGTTCCCTGACGAAGGCGCGGATGACGGCGATTCCCATGATCTGTTCCCGCAGGACACCGTTGACCCGGTCGATCTGCTTCTGTGCCCGGCGGAACAGCGGGACCAGCCGGCGCAGCACGAGTCCAATGACGATCACCAGCACCGGGAGGATCAGCAGCAGGATCCCGGACAGGGGGATGTCCTGGTTCAGGGCCAGCAGAACACCGCCGACTCCCATGATGGGAGCTGACACCATCATGGTCATGGTCATCAGCAGCGCCATCTGCACCTGCTGCACGTCATTGGTGGTCCGGGTAATCAGCGACGGTGCACCGAACAGGCCCACTTCCCGGCCGGAAAAGGTTTCCACGTTGGTGAACAGGGACCGGCGCACGTTCCGCCCCACACGCATGGCAGTGCGGGCGGCGAAGTAGGTGGCCGCGACGGAGCAGACCACCTGCCCGGCCGTGACGGCGAGCATCCAGCCGCCGATGTTCAGGATGGTGGCCGTGTCCCCCTTCACCACACCCTGGTCAATGATGTCCGCGTTGAGGGTGGGCAGGAACAAGGTGGCGGCGGTCTGCAGGAACTGCAGGATAACGACGGCGGCGACCGCACCTTTGTACGGGGCCAGGTTTTCGCGAACGAGCCGAAGAAGCACGTATCCTCCCGGAACTGCCGGGGCGTTCCGGCACCATCTGAACGTACGCCCGGCGCGGCCCGGCGGCAAGGGATCACCGGACACGCAGCTTCGAGCTCAGGCGGCATTGATCTGCCCGGTTAGACTGGCGCCATGCTGGATACCAGGAACGTTTCGATTCGCAGTGCCTCCGTCAGCTCCATGGACAACAACGTCTACGTGCTCACGGCCAAGAACTCAGGCGCGCAGGTCCTGATTGATGCCGCAGATGACTTCCCGCGCATTCAGGAACTGCTCGACGCCGGGGCGGCAGATCTCTACGGCGGCTCGGGTGAAGCCGCGGTGCAGATGATCATCACGACGCACAGCCACTGGGACCACGTGCGTGCGCTCGCCGAGGCCAAAGCGGCCACCGGAGCGCGTACCGCTGCGGGCGCACCGGACACCGCGGACATCGAAGTGCCCACTGACCTGCCGCTCTCCCACGGGGACGTGCTGGACTTTGACGGGTTTGACCTGGAGGTCATCGCCCTGCGCGGCCACACCCCCGGGTCAGTTGCCCTGGTCTACCGGGATCCGGAGGGCCCGGCCCATCTGTTCACCGGCGATTCCCTCTTCCCGGGCGGAGTCGGAAACACCCAGAAGGACCCCGAGCGGTTTGCCATGCTCTACCGGGACGTAGTCGAACGTATATTCGAACAGTTCCCGGATGACACGCTGGTCCATCCCGGGCACGGCGCCGGAACCACGCTGGGTGCGGAGCGTCCCCACCTGGCCGAATGGAAGGAACGCGGCTGGTAGTCCGCGTCTCCCCGGCCCTCCGTTGACCGCACCTGCGCGGCGGCCTTACGCTCCAAAGGGGCCTGCCGTACCGGGTGAAAGCGAGCAGCCGTGGGAAACCAAGCGCCGTCCCCCGCCAGTCCCGGCCCTGGCAGCAAGATAGGGCTCCTGGCCTGTGTGGCATTCGGCGTAGGGACCACGGTAGGCGGAGGCGTGTTCACGCTCGCCGGAACTGCGGTGAACCTGGCCGGGCCGGCCGCCGTCCTCAGCTACATCCTTGCCGGGACCGTGATGTTCCTGTCCGCCCTTTCCTTCATTGTGGTCTGCACCCGGGCGCGGGACGGTGAATCCGGCTACGCTCCGGTTGGCGACATCCTGGGACCGTTCTGGCGCTTTGTTGTGATGTGGGCCTTTTACCTCAACGGCGCCGCGATGATCGCGTTCCTGGTGACCTCATTCGGGGACTACTTCAGGGAATACTTCCTGCCCGCCGCGGGGACCCTGGTGCTCGCAACCGCTCTCACCGCCGTGGTCACTGTTTTGAACCTGGGGCCGGCAGCTGTGGTCGCCCGCGCGGAGACCTGGATTGTGGGCCTGAAACTTGCCCTGCTGCTGTTCTTCGGCATCTGGGGGATCACTGAGCTCCGTCCGGATGATCTGGACCACCCGCTTCCCGCCGGAGCCGGCGGCGTGTTGTCTGCGGCAGCCCTGCTGTTCACTGCTTACACGGGCTTCAATGTCATTACGAACATGGCCGGTTCGGTGCGGAATGCGCGCAAAACGGTACCGCGCGCCATCCTGCTGACCATCCTTGTTTCCGGGGTCGTCTACCTCGGCACAGCGCTGGCCATGACCGCCAGCGGCATGACGTTCTTCAAAGCCACCGGAGTGTCCCAGGCCGCAGAAATCCTGATGGGGCCCTGGGGAGGAGTGCTGGTGGCAATTGCTGCGTGCCTGTCCACTTTCTCCGGCGCCAACGCAAATGTCCTGGGCGCCTCGGAAATCATGCTCCGGATGGTGGCCCGCGGGGATGTGCCCCCCGGCCCTGGGCAGACACTCACGCAACGGACGCCCATACCTGAATGTACTGCTGCTCGGACTTGTCAGCGTACTGCTGGTGTTCATCCAGGACACCACGTTCATTGTGGCCATCGCCAATGCGGCAGCCATCATCGCCATGATGGTGGTCAGCGTGGCCGCAGCGGTGCTGGGCTTCCGGAAATGGCCCGGAGAGGGTGCCCGGCTGCCGCTGGGTCCCGTAATTCCGATCGTCGCGGCTCTTGCGGCAGGCGCCCAGCTTCCCTCGCTGAACCCGGGGGCGGTTGCCGCCGGGTTTATCCTTACTGCCGTTGGCGGCGCACTGTATCTGGCGCGCAGGGTGCAGCGTGGCGGAACCGGGAACCAGGCGCACGCCAATGCCCAGATAGACGGACGGAACACACCGCTGATGGCCGCCGCCCGAACCGTGGACTCGGGTATCAGCTCCGGAGAGTTGTCCCGGCAGCTTTCCCGGCGCCGAAAAAAGCCGTGAGGCCCTCAGCGTTTCCGGCCGACCATAAAGAGCCGGCGGAACGGCAGGACGGTTCCCCATGGCTTCGCCGGGTAGGCCTCCCGCAGCAGCGCGCCGTATTCCGCTTCGAATCTCTGGTACTCCCCCGGATCCAGGGCTGCGATAACAGGCCGGAGGGCCGTGCCGCGGACCCAGTCCAGCACCGGATCCGGACCGGTGAGGACCTGTTCGTACGTGGTCTCCCAGACATCTGCGTCGAAACCCGCGTTCAGGAGCAGCTCCAGGTATTCCCCGGGCTCGGCCACTGAATCGGTGCCCCGCAGCACCCCTGCGAGCGCCTGGGCATAACGCGGGCTGGACGCCAGTTCCCGCATCAGGGCGTGGGACGGGGCAGCAAAGTTCCCTGGTACCTGTACAGCGATCCAGGATCCCGGGTCCATGGCCTTGGCCCAGCGCGTGAGCAGCTCCTGATGTCCCGGTACCCATTGCAGCGCAGCATTGGAGAGCAGGACGCCGGCTCCTGGTTCCGGTTCCCAGTCCTGGATCTGCCCCTGGGCGAAGCTGAGGTTCTTCCCTGATTGGGAGTTCGCATTACGGATCATGTCCGCAGAGGAGTCAATGCCGGTTACCGGGCTGCCCGGCCAGCGTTCGGCCAGCACCGCGGTGAGCGCCCCTGTCCCGCAGCCCAGATCGGTAACCCAGGCCGGATCCCGAACCGGTTCGCCGGCTCCGATCCGGGCGGCGAGGTCGAAAAACGGCCGGTCGCGGTGGTCTGCAAACTGGAGGTAGCGCTCAGGATCCCATTTCATGTCCGCGAGCCTAGCAGCGCCGTGGTACGCCCTTCGGAATCCGCCCTGAAGGAAACCGCGACCGGTGATTCCTGCTGCCGGGCTAGGCTGGTAGGTGAGATGAAACTACTTGATTCGCTTCCCGCGGCAGCCAGCGGAACCACGACCATCGACCCGGACGAGGTTTACACGTCCTTCCTTGAATGGGTGGAAGGGCGCGGCATGTCCCTTTACCCCGCCCAGGACGAGGCCGTGATGGAGCTGGTCACCGGGAACAACGTCATCCTCGCCACGCCCACCGGTTCGGGCAAGTCCATGGTGGCAATCGCTGCCCACTACTACGCCATGGCACTGGATGAGCGCAGCTACTACACCGCCCCGATCAAGGCTCTCGTCTCGGAGAAATTCTTCGCGCTCTGCGATATTTTCGGGGCCGAGAACGTCGGCATGGTGACCGGCGATTCCTCGGTCAACAAAGACGCCCCCATCATATGCTGCACGGCCGAGATCCTGGCCAACATTGCCCTGCGGGAAGGTGCCGACGCAGACCTGGGCACGGTCATCATGGACGAGTTCCACTTCTACTCCGATCCGCAGCGCGGCTGGGCCTGGCAGGTGCCGCTGCTGGAGCTGCCGCAGGCACAGTTCCTGCTGATGTCCGCCACCCTGGGCGACATGACCCGGATCGCCAACGAACTGAGCGAGCTCACCCACCGGGACACCGTCACGGTCTCCTCCGTGCAGCGGCCCATTCCGCTGCACTACTACTACGTGGAAACCCCCATCCAAGAATCCCTGGAGGAACTGCTGGCCACCAAGCAGGTCCCCGTCTACGTGGTGCACTTCTCCCAGATCGAAGCCATTGACCGGGCCCAGGCGCTGATGAGCATCAATGTCTGCACCCGTGAGGAAAAGGACCGCATTGCGGAGCTGATCGCCGGGTTCCGGTTTGCCCCCGGTTTCGGCAAGACCCTCAACCGGCTGGTGCGCCACGGGATCGGTGTACACCACGCCGGCATGCTGCCCAAGTACCGCCGCCTGGTGGAGCAGCTGGCCCAGGCCGGACTGCTGAAGGTCATCTGCGGCACGGACACCCTCGGTGTGGGCATCAACGTGCCGATCCGCACCGTGCTGATCACCGCGCTGTCCAAGTACGACGGCACACGCACCCGGCCGCTGAAGGTCCGTGAGTTCCATCAGATCGCCGGACGCGCAGGACGGGCCGGCTACGACACCGCCGGCACCGTGGTTGTGCAGGCACCGGAACACGTGATCGAAAACGCCAAGGCCATGGCCAAGGCACAGGCGAAGTTCGGTGATGACCAGAAGAAACTGCGCCAGGTGGTGAAGAAGAAGCCGCAGGCCGGATTCGTGTCCTGGGGCAAACCCACCTTTGAAAAGCTCGTGGACGGCACCCCGGAGCCGCTGACCTCCAGCTTCAACATCACCCACTCCATGCTGCTGAACCTGCTGGAACGCCCCGGCGATCCGTTCGCCGCCGCTAAGAAGCTCCTGAGCAGCAACCATGAAACCCGCTCCTCACAGCTGGCCCTGATGAAGAAGGCCCTGAGCATCTACCGTGAGCTGAAAACCGCGGGCATTGTGGAGGTCCTTCCCGAGCCGGACGCGGACGGACGCACCGTCCGGCTGAAGGTGCACCTGCAGCCGAACTTCGCGCTGAACCAGCCGCTGTCCCCGTTTGCCATGGCGTCCCTGGAGATCCTGGATCCGGAGAGCCCGTCCTACGCCCTGGACGTGGTGTCGGTCATCGAGGCGATTATGGAAAAGCCGCGCCAGGTGCTCTCCGCCCAGGAGAAAAAGGCCCGGGGCGAAGCGGTTGCGGCCATGAAGTCACAGGGCATTGAGTATGACGAGCGGATGGCGCTGCTCGAAGAGGTCACCTATCCGCAGCCGTTGGCCGAGCTGCTCGAACAGTCCTTCGAGGTTTACCGCTCCGGCGCACCTTGGCTGGGCGAATTCGAACTCAGCCCCAAGTCGATCGTCCGCGACATGTACGAACGGGCCATGAGCTTCGGTGAGTACGTGGCCTTCTACTCGCTGGCCCGCTCCGAGGGCGTGCTGCTGCGCTACCTCTCGGACACCTACAAGGCCCTGCTGCACACGGTTCCCCCGGAACGGCTGCGTGAGGACCTGGAAGACATCATCGAATGGCTCGGCGAGCTGGTCCGCCAGACCGACTCCTCGCTGCTGGATGAATGGGAGGAACTCACCTCCGGCGTCAACCCCGACGCCACCGACGAGCCCGTGCTGCCGCCCGTTCCGGACCGGCTGACCGCCAACGTCCGCGCCTTCCGGGTGATGGTCCGCAATGAGATGTTCGCCCGCGTGAAGCTCTTCGCGGACGAGGACGACGCCGCCCTGGGCGCCCTGGACGGCGACGCCGGCTGGAACGCCGACCGCTGGGCAGATGTGCTCGATGCGTACTTCGAGGAACACGATGACATTGATGACGGCCCGGACGCCCGAGGCCCGTCGCTGCTGATCATCAAGGAACTCGCCGGGAAGTGGGAGGTGCGGCAGATCTTCAAGGATCCGGCCGGCCACCTGGACTGGGGTATCAACGCGGAGGTGGACCTCGCTGCCTCCGATGAAGCAGGCACCCCCGTCATCCGCGTGATTCATGCCGGCCGGCTGGACTAGGCTGGAAACCATGCAAATTCGAGCTGCGCGCAGAGACGATGTTCCGGTAATCCTTGAGCTCATTCATGAGCTGGCCGTCTATGAGAAGGAGCCGGACGCGGTCAAGAACACGCCGCAGGCGCTGGAACAGCACCTCTTCGGCGACCATCCTGCTGTCTTCGCCCACGTGCTGGAGGATGAAGGCGCCGTCCAGGGTTTCGCCCTCTGGTTCCTGAACTACTCCACCTGGGAAGGGGTCCACGGCATCTGGCTGGAAGACCTCTACGTCCGGCCCGAGACGCGCGGACGCGGCTACGGCAAGGCACTGCTGCGAGCCCTGGCGCAGACCGCCGTCGAGCGCGGCTACGCCCGCGTCGAATGGACCGTCCTGAACTGGAACGAACCCTCCATCCTGTTCTATAAGTCCCTCGGCGCGCAGCCGATGGATGAGTGGACCACCTACCGCCTGACCGGCGAAGCACTGGAGGAATTCGGCACCCCCGGAGCAGCATGAGCGTTCCGCACACCGCCTCGGAGCCGCTGACCATCCGCGGCATGCGCGTAGTTGAGCACCGGTTCACGGTACCGCTGGACCACTCCGTGCCCGGCGGCGAGCAGATCACCGTCTTTGCCCGCGAGTACTCAGACCCCGAAGTGGCAGCTGCCGGGGACCTGCCCTGGCTGCTTTACCTGCAAGGCGGCCCCGGCGGCAAAGGCAACCGGCTGCTGCAGTTCGGCGGCTGGACGAAGGCCGCCTCCCGGCGGTTCCGCATCCTGATGCTTGACCAGCGCGGCACCGGGCTCTCCACTCCCGCCAACCGGCAGACCCTGGCTGCCCGCGGGGATGCCGCGGCGCAGGCGGACTACCTTGCCCACTTCCGGGCGGACTCCATAGTGGCCGACGCCGAGCTCATCCGGACCGCCCTAGGCTCCGGACCCTGGAGTATTTACGGACAGTCCTACGGCGGATTCTGCGCCCTCACCTACCTGTCCTTCGCCCCGGCGGGCCTGAAGGAAGCCTTGATCACCGGCGGTCTGGCACCCCTGCAGGGGCCCGCCGACCGGGTGTATCAGGCGACGTTTGCCCGGGTTGCGGCCCGGAACGCGGAGTACTTCGCCAAGTATCCCGGGGACCGCGAGCTCACCACGCGCATCGCCCGTCATCTGGATTCAGTACCCGAATACCTTCCGGACGGCACCCGGCTCACGCCCCGACGGTTCCAGATGGCCGGCTCCTACCTGGGCGGCAATACCCGGATGGACGGGCTGCACCACCTGCTGGAGGAAGCTTTTCTCCAGGGCGCCGAGGGCCCGCGGCTCTCGGACACGTTCCTCGCCGGGCTCTGGCAGCTCGCTGAACGTTCCACCAATCCCCTGTACGCCCTCATGCATGAGTCGATCTACGGCCAGGGACAGGCCACGAACTGGGCGGCCTGGCGGGTGCTGGCATCCCGGCCGGACTTCCAGCCCGACGCCGCCGAGCCGCTGTTTACCGGTGAGATGGTCTACCCCTGGTACTTCGAGGAGGATCCGGCCCTGCGCCCGCTGCAGGAGACCGCGGAACTCCTGGCCGCCAAGTCCGACTGGCCGGATTTGTATAACCGGACGCAGCTCGCAGCCAACACGGTTCCAGTTGCTGCCGCCGTTTACTCCGATGACATCTATGTGGACCGGGACCTTTCCCTCGAGACCGCTGCTGCGGTTCAGGGCCTGAAGGTGTGGGAAACGGATGAGTTCCACCACGACGGCATTGCGGACGACGGCGAGGGCATCTTCAACCGGCTGCTGGGCATGGTGCGCGGGGACAAGGGCTGACACCAGCTCCGCTGAGGGGATTTGGGTGTGCCGTAGCTGGCGCCCTGAAGGGGGAATATCCTGACGGGAAGTAGCTAACAGCGGCGGAAGGCCTTCCCATGGCACCGAGTACGCGTTACAGCACTGCTCCCGGAACCGGCGTTCCCAGGCCGGAAGCACCCCCTTGGCGCCGGGTCACCTCCATCGTCCTTGGCATCCTTGCCGCGCTGCTGCTCACCACTTCGGTGGCCGCCGGCTATGCCGGGAGCCTCGTGGCAAACACAGACCGCTACGTCGCCGTCATAGGCCCGGTCATCCAGGACCCGGCGGTACAGGCGGACCTTTCAGAACAAATAGGCGACCAGGTCACCAGCCGGCTCGATGTGAACACCGCTGTCAGCGATGCCTTGTCCAACCTGGATGACTCACGGGCGTCGCAGGCCCTCTCCGCAGCCCTCGCACCGGTCATCGCGGACCGCACGAATTCGCTCATCGACAATACCGTTTCCCGGGCCGTCTCCAGCCAGGCCTTTGCCACCCTCTGGGTTGACGCGAACCGGAGGGCACATGAACTGCTGGTCCGCGCCGTCGAGGATGATCCGGGCGGGATGGCATCGATCGCCTCCAACGGGGATATCACCGTCTCCACCACCGCCATGATCGGGGAGGTCAAGTCCCGGCTCCTGGCGCAGGGCGTGTCAGCTGCTTCGGTGATACCGGACGACGCCGGCGGAGACTACACGGTGTTCAACGCCCCCGGCCTGGCCTCGGCGCTGTCCGCCCTGGACACGCTGGGAAGGACCGCTGCGGTCCTCCCCTGGCTCGCTGCTGCCGCAGCCGCGGCAGCAGTACTCATCGCCCCGCGGGGCCGGCGGCTACGGTCCGGCCTGGTGATCAGCATCTCCAGCGCCGCAGCATCCCTGGCAGCCGTTGTTCTGCTGCGGTTCGTCCAGCAGGCCGGCGTGGACTCGCTCGGCTCAAGTGCCGCCGTCTCACCAGATGCCGCGTTTGTTCTCAGCAACGCGTTCCTGGACCCCCTCGCTGCAGCACTGCGAACGGTCTTCGTCCTCGCCCTGCTGGCCGTCGTGGTGCTCTACGCTGCCGGCCATCAATCCCGCTGGGAACCATGGGCCATGCGGCATCAGCGGGTTTACCAGGCGGTTGCCGCCGGAATCACCGTGCTGGTGCTCTTCCTGCCGGGTCTAAGCGCCGGGATAACAGCCGGCATCACCTTGGTCCTGGTGGGATTCATCGTGGTCCTGGAGGTGCTGGGCAGAAGAACGCGGACACCGCTTGATGCGGTGCCCGCGTAATGCCGGCTTGCCGAACGCGTCAGCACACGGAGGCGCCGTCCGTCAGGCCAGGGCTTTGTCCTTGAGCCGGCCGAACTCGTCGTTGGTGATCAGCCCTTCATCGAGAAGGGATTTAGCCGAGCTGATTTGCTCGGCCGCGCTCTGGGTTCCCGCTGTCCGCCGGATGTATGCCGCAGCCTGTTCCTCCGACTCACTGGCGCGGCGTGCGCTCCGGGCGGCCATGCCGCTGCCTCTGGCAATGACGTACACCAGGGCTGTCAGGTAAGGAACGAAGAGCAGGAAAAAGATCCAGACAGCCTTCGCCCAGCCATTGAGGCTGTCATCGCGGAACAGGTCCACGAAGATCTGGAAAAGCAGGATCAAATACGCGAAAACAAAGAAAACCGCAACGATCGACCATAGTACTTCGAAGAAGTTCATGGCTGCTCCTTTGGAGCGTCAACGGAAACGAGATAACCCCGCAGGGGGCCGTGGATTTCCCCTCCGCCGGGGAGGGACGGTGGTTCTACTGGCAGGCTAGCACCGGGGTCTGCGGCCGGAGCCGGTGTACACAAACTGTGTGCGGATACAACGAGGGCGGCTTCCCTGCCTGCCTGGTCGGGAAACCGCCCTCGTGATCTGAATGTGGTGTGAGCGGTACTGCCTTGGTTCAGTTAGTGATCGGTGCCGGGCTTGCGCGGATCGTCGGCCAGGAACCTGGCGCGTGCTTCATCAGTGATCTCCGGCAGCTCGACGTCGGACCTGGACTCCGCAGCTTTCTCGGCGGCACGGTAGGTCTTGGTGACGTCGTCGTAGGCCTGGGCGCGCTCGGCCTGCGGAGCGTCCTCACCCAGGCTGCGGTAAACCTTCAGTGCGGACTCCAGCGAGGCTACTGCCTGCACTGCCTTGGCCTTGGGGCTCAGCAGACTGGCGACAGTGGCAATCACAATCGTGCCCAGGATCACGGCCAGGGAAACGAAGGTCGGGATCTCCGGTGCCCAGGCAACGGATTCACCGCCGTTGATGAACGGCAGTTCGTTCACGTGCAGTGCGTGCAGGATCAGCTTCACGCCAATGAAAGCGAGGATGACCGAGAGGCCGTGCTTGAGGTAGATGAGCCGGTCCATCAGCCCGCCAAGCAGGAAGTAGAGCTGGCGGAGGCCCATCAGGGCGAAGATGTTGGCCGTGAAGACAATAAACGCACTCTGCGTCAGGCCGAAGATCGCGGGAATGGAGTCGACGGCGAACATCAGGTCGGTGACGCCGATGGTGATGAACACGATGATCATCGGGGTGAAGACCTTCTTGCCGTCCACCACGGTACGGATCTTGCCGCCGTCGAAGTTCTCAGTCATCGGCAGGAAGCCGGTCAGCTTGCGGACCAGCTTATTATCGCTGCCGCCCTCTTCGTCTTCGCCGTTGTCCGTCGCCTGCTTCCAGGCGGTCCAGAGCAGGAACGCGCCAAAGAGGAAGAAGACCCAGGAGAAGTTCTCGATCACGGCAGCGCCGACGATGATGAAGATGCCGCGCAGGATCAGCGCGATGATGATGCCGAACATCAGCACTTCCTGCTGGTACTTACGGGGTACCGAGAAGCGGGCCATGATGATGATAAAGACGAACAGGTTGTCGATGCTGAGGCTGTATTCAGTCACCCAGCCGGCCACGAACTGGCTGCCGTATTCCGGGCCGGTAAAGATGAACATCATCACGGCGAAAATCAGCGCGAGTCCAACGTAGAAGGCAACCCACAGGCCGGCTTCCTTCATGGACGGCTCGTGCGGCCGCTTCACGACCAGGAGCAGGTCGAAGAGCAGTACAAGCCCCAGGACAATGAACGTACCGACCTCAAAAGCGAGGGGTAATGCGGGCATGGGGAACAGACCTTTCAGAGCACGGAAAAAGGCGGGGAGTTCCCGTAACCGCTACGGAACTGCCCCACCGCCGCCAAGCAGTCTACCCCAAGGCACCCCTAAGCGTGCCCGGCGTTCTGCATTTGCCGCAGTTCCTTTTTCAGATCCCCAACCTCGTCGCGCAACCGGGCCGCGAGTTCGAACTGCAGCTCGGCTGCCGCTGCGTGCATCTGTTCGGTCATCGATTCGATCAGTCCGGTCAGGTCTTCCGCGGGCGCAGCAGCCAGTCCATCCTTGCGGATGGTCTTGGCTCCCTTGCCCTTGGCTCCCTTGCCCGCGCTTTTCTTCTTCGCCGCTTCCTCAAGCAGGGCCTTAGTGTCCGCGTCTTCCCGGGCCAGTGAATCGGTGATGTCCGCGATCCGCTTGCGCAGCGGCTGCGGGTCAACGCCGCGTTCCTTGTTGTAGGCCACCTGGATCGCACGCCGGCGGTTGGTCTCATCAATGGCATGGGCCATCGAGTCAGTGATCCGGTCCGCATACATGTGCACCTGGCCGGAGACGTTTCGCGCTGCACGGCCGATGGTCTGGATCAGCGACGTGGAGCTGCGCAGGAATCCTTCCTTGTCCGCGTCGAGGATTGACACCAGAGAGACCTCCGGCAGGTCCAGGCCTTCACGGAGCAGGTTGATGCCCACCAGTACGTCGAAGGTGCCCAGCCGGAGTTCGCGGAGCAGTTCCACCCGGCGCAGGGTGTCCACGTCGGAGTGCAGGTATTCGACCTTCACACCGTTCTCCAGGAGGTACCCGGTCAGGTCTTCGGCCATCCGCTTGGTCAGCGTGGTGACCAGCACTCGTTCATCCTTCTCGGTCCGGGTGCGGATCTCCGCGAGCAGGTCATCGATCTGGCCCTTGCTGGGCTTGACCACCACTTCAGGATCCACCAGTCCGGTGGGCCGGATGATCTGCTCCACCACGCCGTCGGCCTTGCCGAGTTCGTACTTGCCCGGGGTCGCGGAGAGGTAGACCGTCTGGCCGATCCGCTCGAGGAACTCATCCCATTTCAGCGGGCGGTTGTCCATGGCGGAGGGAAGCCGGAACCCGTGTTCGACCAGGGTCCGCTTGCGGGACATGTCGCCCTCATACATGGCACCGATCTGCGGGATGGTGACGTGGGATTCGTCCACGACCAGCAGGAAGTCGTCCGGGAAGTAGTCAAGCAGGCAGTGCGGTGCGGTTCCGGGGCCGCGTCCGTCGATCCAGCGCGAGTAGTTCTCGATGCCGTTGCAGAAACCCATCTGCTGCATCATTTCCAGGTCATAGGTGGTGCGCATGCGAAGCCGCTGTGCTTCCAGCAGCTTGTTCTGGCCCTCCAGTTCGGCCAGCCGCTCGCGCAGCTCATCCTCAATGCCCTTGATAGCGCGGTTCATCCGGTCCGGTCCGGCCACATAGTGCGACGCCGGGAACACATACATTTCCGTCTCGTCACGGATCAGATCGCCCGTGAGCGGGTGCAGGGTCTGGATGCTCTCGATCTCGTCGCCGAAGAACTCGATGCGGATGGCCTGTTCCTCATACATGGGGATGATCTCCACGGTGTCCCCGCGCACCCGGAAGGTGCCGCGGTGGAAGTCCATGTCATTGCGCACGTACTGCATTGAGACAAAGCGCCGCAGCAGGTCGTCCCGGTTCATTTCCATGCCCCGGCGCAGGGTCACCATGCCCTGGATGTACTCTTCCGGGGTGCCCAGGCCGTAGATGCAGGACACGGTGGCGACGACGATGACGTCCCGGCGGGTCAGCAGGGCGTTCGTGGCGGAGTGCCGCAGCCGCTCCACTTCCTCGTTGATGGAGGAGTCCTTCTCGATGAAGGTGTCCGTCTGCGGAACGTACGCCTCGGGCTGGTAGTAGTCGTAATAGGAGACGAAGTATTCCACCGCATTGTTCGGCAGCAGCTCGCGGAATTCGTTGGCCAGCTGGGCGGCCAGGGTCTTGTTCTGCACCATCACCAGCGTGGGGCGCTGTACCTGCTCCACCAGCCAGGCGGTAGTGGCGCTTTTGCCGGTACCGGTGGCACCCATCAGGACAACGTCCTTCTCACCGGCCTGGATACGCTCGGCAAGCTCCTTGATGGCAGTGGGCTGGTCACCCGCCGGGGAGTATTCGCTGACTACTTCAAAGGGGGCTACGACTCGTTTGATGTCCTGCGCAAGACTCATGGTTCAACGCTACTCCGCGACGCGGTCAGGTGCTGTCCGTATTGCTGACGGCATAACGCCTGCGCCTAGCCGCCGGCCGTCCGCTGCCGCTCCTTGTTCAGGGGTACCAGCCGGGAAGCCCAAAGCTCGCGCACGGCGTTGACCAGCTCCTCCGGAGTACCCGTGTTTTCGAGCACGGCGTGGGCCACGGCAGCGCGCTCCGCGGCCGTTGCCTGCGCGGCGATCCGTGCCTGGGCTGCCGCCGGCTCCATCCCCCGGTCCCGGACCATCCGCGCCAGGCGCTCCTCAACCGGTGCCTCGACCACCAGCACAAAGTCGAAGTTCCCGGCCTGTCCGGTTTCCACCAGCAGCGGGATGTCCTGGACGAGGATGCCGTCTTCCGGCACCTCGGCGGCAAGCTCCGCAGCCCTGGCCCGGACCAGCGGATGGATGATCGCGTTCAGGGACCGGCGCTTGTCCTCGTCGGCAAACACCACAGCTGCCAGCGCGGGGCGGTCCAGGCTCCCGTCTGCGGCAAGCACGCCGGGTCCAAACGCCTCAACGACGGCGGCGAGCCCCTCGGTGCCGGGTTCCACCACCTCCCGGGCCAGGGCATCGGCGTCGATCAGGATGGCGCCGCAGTCCGCCAGGGTCCGGGCCACGAGTGACTTTCCGGCTGCGATTCCGCCGGTGAGACCTACCTTCAGCATGGCCACCACCCTACCTTCCGGGCCCCGGCTGCACTTGTTTTACGCGTGCTTTCCGCTGAATCGGCGTCCAGTGCGGGATACCGCGGCAACTAGACTGGCAGGGTGAGTGAATTCCAGGCGGCGACGGGGCGCTATACGACCATCGCCGGGGATCACCGCACCGAGCTGGAGATTAAGCGCTCGCGGTTCATTACCGTTCTGCGCCGGACCGAAACCGAGGACGAGGCGCGCGGGCTGATCGCCGAACTGCGCCGCGAATTCCATGATGCCCGGCACCACTGCAGTGCCTTCGTCCTGGGCCCGGACCGGGAGGTCCAGCGTTCAAGTGACGACGGCGAGCCCTCCGGCACCGCCGGGATTCCCATGCTGGAAGCGCTGACCAAACGGGAGACGTTTGACGGCGCAGCGGACCTGAGCGACATCACCGCCGTCACGGTCCGCTACTTCGGCGGGATACTCCTTGGCGCCGGGGGCCTGGTGCGGGCGTACTCCGAATCCGTCTCCTCGGCACTGTCCACCGCTCCTTTGGTGCGCCGACGCCGGATGCAGCTGTACGCGGTTCCGGCCAGCCATGCCGGTGCCGGACGGCTTGAAAATGACCTGAGGAATGCCGGGTACACGGTGCGCGGCACCGAGTACGGGGCCGGCGGGGCCGTAATCACGGTTGCCCTGCCTGATGCCCCGGACAGCACGGCGGGCTTCCAGGAGCGCCTGGCATCCCTCACCGCCGGAGACACTTCGGCCGAACTCCTTGCCACTGAATGGATTGACCTGTGACTGCCGACGCCGTTCCCTTCGACTTTTCCCTGCTTGGGCGTGCCCCCGACGTTGAGGCGGAGAACCTGCAGGCGTTCGACGCCGCGGACAGGCTGCTGCTTGATACAGCCGCCGGCGACCTGGCGGCGGCGGCCCAGACGGGGCGCGAAGGCAGCGGAGCCGTCGTCGTCATCGGCGATTCCTACGGCGCTCTCACGCTGGGAGCCGCCGCAGTGCATTCGCTGCACGGAATCCGGGTGCAGCAGGATCCGCTCTCCGGGGAACTGGCACTGGACCGCAACGCTTCACAGCTGGATCTGCCGGATGTCTACACGCACTGCAGGCTTGAACCTGAGCTGGTGAACGGCGCACGGCTTGTGCTGCTCCGGCTGCCCCGCTCACTGGACGCGCTGGAGGAGATTGCCCGCCTGATCGCCGTGCACGCAGCACCGGACGTCCGGATCTATGCGGGCGGCCGGATCAAGCACATGACCACCGCCATGAATGAGGTCCTGGGCCGGTATTTCGGCTCGGTCACGGCCGGCCTGGCCCGGCAGAAATCCCGTGTGCTCTCGGTCAGCGACCCGCTGCCTGCAGCGGACCTGCCTGCGCAGCGTTTCCCGCTGCAGGCGGAATACGACGTCGGCCTGTCAGTGCCCCTGCGCCTGTGCGCACGCGGCGCGGCCTTTGGCGGTGCATCGCTGGATCCCGGCACCCGGTTCCTGCTTCCCTTCCTGGCCCAGGCGCGTGCCTCCAGCGATGCCGTTGACCTCGGCTGCGGCAACGGCGCGATCGCCGCCTACCTGGCGCTGGCCCGGCCGGGCCTTCGCCTGCTGGCATCCGATCAGTCCGAGGCGGCTGTTGCCTCGACTGAACTGACGCTCGCCGCGAACGGTGTCTCAGACCGTGCCGAGGTGCGGCGCGCAGACGCCCTGAGGTGGCTTCCGGACGGGTCCCGGGACCTGGTGGTGCTCAATCCCCCGTTCCATATCGGCGCCAGCGTGCACACCGGAATTGCCTTCAAGCTCTTTGCGGACGCCGCCCGCGTGCTGCGCCCGGGCGGAGAGCTGTGGACCGTCTGGAATTCGCATCTGGCCTACAAACCGGCCCTAAACCGCCTAGTGGGAGCAACCAAACAGGTTGGCAGGAACCCCCGTTTTACGGTCACCGTGACCACCCGGCGCTAGGCGCCGCCGGAGAGCTCCGGCGGCGGTCTGAAAAATCAGAGAGAGCGCTCTCTTGACAGTGAACCGCGTCACATCTAGGCTCTCAGCAAGATCAGAGAGCGCTCTCTGCAACGGAACGGCTTCACCGGACCGAATCGGGCTCTCTGGACATGGCTCCACAGTTACGTCCCGTTCCAGGACAAGCCCAGTCACTATTCGGCACGGTCCTCCCCGGGATACCAACCGGCAATGCACACACAAAGGAGTGACCGTGAAAAAGTTCCGACATTCAGCAGCTGTTGTAGCGGGAGCGGCGGCAGTGGCCCTGCTCGCCGCCGGCTGCGGAGGCGGCAGCAATGACGCCGCCTCGGATGAGAACCCGATTGAACTTTCCGTGACCACGTTCGGCACCTTCGGCTATGACGACCTTTACGGGGAGTACGAAGAAGCCAACCCGGGCATCACCATCAAGGCCAACAACATTGACCGCGGTGCCAACGCCCAGACTGATCTGTTCACCAAGCTTGCGGCAGGCTCCGGCGTGAGCGACGTCGTTGCCCTCGAAGAGGGCTGGCTGGGATCGGTCATGGAGGTCTCCGATCAGTTTGTCGACCTCAACGAGTACGGCGCAGCCGACATCAAGGACAACTGGGTCGACTGGAAGTTCAAGCAGGGCACCGACGCCAACGGGCGCGTGATTGGCTACGGCACTGACATTGGCCCGCAGGGCCTTTGCTACAACGGCGACCTCTTCGAAGCGGCCGGGCTTCCGAGCGACCGGGAGGAAGTCGCTGAGCTCTTCGGTGGAGATGACGCAACCTGGGACCGGTACTTCGAACTTGGCAACGAGTACCACAAGACAACCGGCAAGGCCTGGTATGACCAGTCCGGCTTCGTCTGGAACTCCATGGTGAACCAGATGGATGAGGGCTACTACACCAAGGACGGCAACCTCAACATCGAGGGCAACTCTGCCATGAAGGAACGGTTCATGCAGCTCGCTGCGGGAACCGAAGCCGGCCTTTCGGCCAACGAGACCAAGTGGGACTGGGGCACCGGACGGTCCTTCACCGACGGTTCCTTCGCAACCTTCGTCTGCCCCGGATGGATGCTCGGCACCATTCAGGAGCAGCTCGAGTCCGCAGGCGGCGGAGCTGACTCCGGCTGGGACTTCGCAGACGTCTTCCCCGGCGGTGCTTCGAACTGGGGCGGCGCGTTCCTGGCAGTTCCGGAGACCTCGGAGCACAAGGAAGAGGCAGCAAAGCTCGCCGCCTGGCTGACCGCTCCTGAACAGCAGGTGAAGCAGTCTGCTGCAGCCAACAACTTCCCGAGCACGGTTGAGGCCCAAAAGCAGCTGGCTGAAGAGGCAAAGCCGAACCCGGTGTTCAACAACGCACCCACCGGCGCAATCCTCGCCTCGCGCGCAGAGAATGTCATTGCACAGTTCAAGGGACCGGACGACTCCGTCATCCAGGAGAACGTGTTTGGTGCCGCGCTGACCCAGCTTGATGCCGGCAAGACCGACGGTGAAGGGGCCTGGAACGAAGCAATCAAGCTCCTCAACGAACTGGTGGTCAAGGACTAGCACAGACGGACGGGGCCTCCGGTACGCCGGAGGCCCCCCGGATGGCCTGGGAGAGAAGCAATGACCGTAACCCTCAAGCGCCCGGCCCAAGCGGCTGAACCGCTCAGAATCAAACCAACCTTCCGGCAGCGGCTGAACGTCTGGGACGTAAAGGCCTCGCCCTATCTGTACATATCCCCGTTCTTCCTGCTTTTTGGGCTCGTCGGCCTGTTCCCGCTCATCTACACGTTCTGGGTCTCGCTGCACGACTGGCACCTGTTGAAGGGCCAGGGCGACTTCGTGGGCCTTGGGAACTTCGCAACCGTCCTGGGTGACCGGTTCTTCTGGAACTCGCTCGGGAACACCTTCAGCATCTTCCTGCTCTCGGCGATCCCGCAGCTGATCGGCGCGTTGTTCATCGCAGCGATCCTGGATCAGAACATCCGGGCCAAGACCTTCTGGCGCATGTCGATCCTGCTGCCCTACATTGTGACCCCGGTTGCGGTGGCGCTGATCTTCACGAACATGTTCAACGAGCAGCACGGCCTGATCAACAACCTGCTGGGGAACTTCGGCATCGATCCGGTCATGTGGCGGACGGACACCTTCGCCAGCCACGTAGCAGTGGCGACGATGGTCAATTTCCGCTGGACCGGCTACAACGCCCTGATCCTCCTGGCGGCGATGCAGGCAGTACCCCGGGACATCTACGAGTCTGCCGCGATCGACGGCGCGGGTGCGTTCCGCCGGTTCTTCAGCATCACGCTGCCCAGCATCCGTCCCACCATGATCTTCGTCGTGATCACCTCCACCATCGGAGGACTCCAGATCTTCGCTGAGCCACGGCTCTTCGATCCCTCCTACGCCGGCGGACCGCAGCGGCAGTTCCAGACCACCGTGCTTTACCTCTGGGAGATGGGATTCAAACGGATGGACTTCGGCGTGGCCTCGGCAATTGCCTGGCTGCTCTTCCTGATCATCATCGTCATCGGGGTTGTGAACCTCACCCTGTCCAGGCGGATCGCATCATCGGACGGCAGGAAGACCAGGCGCCGGCCGAAGCTTATGGAAGGGAAGTCAAAATGAGCATCATCGAGCAGCGGACAACCGGCCAGGCGCCGGCACCGCGCCCACGCGCCAAGGCCCCGCTGAAGCAGCGTTTCCTCGGCAACGGACTGCGCCCCGGCTACCTGACATACGGGCTTCTCCTGGCCTTCTTTGTCGGGTCCGCGTATCCGCTCTGGTGGTCCGCGATCGTCGGCAGCCGGTCCAACGAGGCGCTAGGCCTGTCCTACCCTCCCCTGCTGCCGGGCGGCAACTTCTGGACGAACGTCGCTGAAGTCTTCAACACTGTTCCGTTCTGGCTTGCCCTCTGGAACAGCGTGGTTATCTCCACCGTCATCACCGTCTCGGTCGTGATCTTCTCGACCCTTGCCGGATATGCGTTCGCGAAGCTCCGGTTCCGCGGAAACACCGGTCTGATGATCGCCGTCGTCGCCACTATGGCGATCCCCACGCAGCTGGGCATCATCCCGCTCTTTATGGTCATGCGCACCTTCGGCTGGACCGGCGAGATCGGTGCAGTGATCATTCCAACGCTGGTTACGGCCTTCGGCGTGTTCTTTATGCGGCAGTACCTGGTGGATGTCATTCCTGATGAGCTCATCGAGTCTGCGCGCATGGACGGTGCGAACATGATTCGTACGTTCTGGCATGTGGCACTGCCCGCCGCCAGGCCGGCCATGGCCATCCTTGGCCTGTTCACCTTTATGAGTGCCTGGACTGATTTCCTCTGGCCGCTGCTGGTGCTTGATGCCAGCAACCCCACACTTCAGACAGCACTTAGCCAGCTGCAGTCCAACCGGTACACCGACTACGCGGTGGTCCTGACCGGTGCAGTAATGGCAACCATTCCCCTGCTGGCACTCTTTGTGCTGGCAGGCAAGCAGCTTATTTCCGGAATCATGCAGGGAGCAGTGAAGGGCTAATGACGAACAACACCTCTACGGGGAACCACAGCAATTTTCCACCCGGGTTTATCTGGGGTTCGGCCACCGCTGCCGCCCAGGTAGAAGGCGCCGCCTGGGAGGACGGTAAGGAGGATTCAGTGTGGGACGCTTTCTCGCGTACGCCGGGAAACGTCCGCAACCAGGACACTCCGGCCATCGCCGTGGACCACTATCACCGGATGCCTCAGGACGTGGCGCTGATGAAGGAACTCGGACTGGATTCCTACCGGTTCTCCACAAGCTGGGCGCGCGTCCGGCCGGGAGGTGGAGCCCTGAATCCCAAGGGCCTGGACTTCTACTCCCGTCTGGTTGACGAACTGCTCGGTGCCGGCATCCTGCCCTGGCTGACGCTCTACCACTGGGACCTCCCGCAGGGCCTGGAGGAGAAGGGCGGCTGGACCAACCGGGACACCGCCTGCCGGTACGTGGAGTACGCCCAGGACGTCTACGCTGCACTCGGCGACCGGGTCCGCCACTGGACCACGTTCAACGAGCCGTTCTGTTCCTCGCTGCTTGGCTACGGCTCCGGAGTGCATGCCCCGGGACGGCAGGAACCCCGAGCGGCGATCGCGGCCGTGCATCACCAGCATCTGGCGCACGGCATGGCCACCACAGAACTGCGCAGCCTGGGGGCAGAACAGATCGGGATCACGCTCAACCTCAGCAACTCGATCCCCAAGGATCCCTCCGATCCGGTGGACCTTGAGGCTGCCCGGCTGTTCGACTCGCTGCAGAACCGGATCTTCCTGGACCCGATTCTCCTCGGCGCCTACCCGGAGGACTCGCTTCGGGACCTTGAGCCCTACGGGCTGCATGAGGTGATTCTGCCCGGCGACATGGAACTCATCGCTGCGCCCATTGATTTCCTGGGCGTCAACCATTACCACGACGACCAGATCAGCGGCCATCCTGACACCTCGGGTGAGGACGGCCACGGCGGCGGAACAGCCAGCCCGAAGGCATCACCGTGGATTGGCGCCGAACACATCACGTTCCCCAGCCGCGGGCTGCCGCGCACAGCAATGAACTGGGAAGTGAACCCGGACGGGCTGCGGACGCTGCTGGTGCGGCTGGGTGAGGAGTACCCCAACCTGCCGCCGCTCTACATCACTGAAAACGGGGCCGCCTACGACGACGCCGTGAGCAGCGAGGGAACGGTCCCCGACGCAGAACGGACCAAGTACATTCTTGACCACGTTCAAGCCGTCGGTGAGGCCATCGCTGAGGGTGCCGACGTGCGGGGCTACTTTGTCTGGTCGCTGCTGGACAACTTTGAATGGTCCTGGGGATATGACAAGCGCTTTGGAATCATTCATGTGGACTACCAGACCCAGGAACGCATCATCAAGGACAGCGGACTGGCCTACAGCAGCTTCGCGCGTGAAGTGCGGCAGGCGGCGGAGGGGACAGGGGCCTACGGCAGCTCCCCCGCTGCCGCCGGTGTCGGGTAAAGGAAACTAAGATTGACTGCTGAGCTCGGCATCGGACAACGGCGCAGGACGCCAGGAAATGGAGACCCCATTGGGTACTGACACGGGCCAGGTGCGGCCGGCTCCCACCTTGGAAATGGTGGCTGCACTGGCCGGAGTCTCCCGGGCGACCGTCTCGCGGGTGGTCAACGGCTCCACCTCGGTGGCGCCCGAACTCGTGCACAGTGTTGAACAGGCCGTCCGGACGCTCAACTATGTGCCGAACCGAGCTGCACGGACCCTGGCCAGCCGGCGGACGTACACCATTACGCTGCTGGTTCCCGAGTCCACGTCCAAGGTGTTTGCGGATCCGTTCTTCGCCACGGTGGTGGAAGGAGTGGCCAAGTACCTCAACTCCACGGACTACATGCTGAACATGGTTACCTCGTCGGAAGCGAATCCGGGGAAGACCCAGCGGTATCTGATGGGCGGCAACGTTGACGGCGTGCTGGTGGTTTCCCACCACAGCGGTGACCATTCCTGGGAGCATCTCAGCGATGCCCTCCCGATCGTCTTCGCCGGACGGCCGCTGCTGAATGCCGCGGACAGCTACTACGTGGAGGTGGACAACGAGGAAGGCGCCCTCGCTGCGGTCCAGCGCCTGATCGAAACGGGGCGGCGGAACATTGCCACAATTGCCGGCCCGCAGGACATGCCTCCCGGGGTGGACCGTCTCGCCGGATGGCGCGGCGGTCTGCACCGGGCCGGGCTCAGCGACGCGCTGGTGGAGTATGGAGACTTTACCGTTGCCTCGGGAGCGGAGGCGATGCGGCGGCTGCTGGCCCGGGGAAAGCCCCTGGACGGAGTTTTCGCAGCCAATGACCAGATGGCTGCCGGTGCCCACGCGGTTATCCGCGAACACGGGCTGCGCATTCCGCAAGACATTGCCCTTGTGGGGTTCGACGACGACCAGTTTGCCACCCGGGTCTCCCCCGCACTGACCACCATCCACCATCCGATCGCGGAGCTCGGCGAGAAAATGGCCCGGATGCTGGTGGAACTCATCGAAGGACGGGCAGCGGAGCGGGTCTGCCGACTGCCCACGTCCCTGGTGGTGCGCGAGTCCGCCTAGTCCGTCCCGGCATCGTGCCGGGACGGGCCGCTGTCAGGCAGCGGTGTACCGGATGCCGCTGTAGTCTTCCTCGGGCCAGAGCTTACTGCACCGGTTACGCCGGTCCCAGCGTGATTCAACAAGCCTCAGCGCGTCCTCCCACTGTTCGGCCTCCGGCTCCCGTGCCCGGATCAGCGCGGCCGCGGCTGCCTCGGATGCACAGTGCCAGACGGAGAACGCTGCGTACTTGGAATCGCTGAAAACGCCGTTCCAGAACGGACTGCGGCGCTTCTTGAGCAGCTGAACTCCCAGTACCAGCAGTCCGGCAGCCAGCGCTGCCGTCCAGAAAAAGACCTCCCCGGAGATGAGATCGAACGGCTTGGCCGCAATGGCAGCTGCCAGCAGTGTTCCCCCGGCGTTGCGGATGCGGCCGGCGTTGGAGGCGGCAAAACCGTCCGTTTCCCGGGCCAGCCTCAGCTGTTCCTTCTCCCAGGCGCGGAAACGGCCCAGATCAGATGTGGCCTCGGAGTGTTTCACCGCTTCCGCAGCTTCGAAGTAGGCCGGGAACCTGGAATGCAGGTCCCTCTGGCGGTCATCGGACGCCCGGAGCTCCTGCCAGGTGTCAGCTTCCCGCTCTTCCTCCGCAGCGCCGTTAATCAGGTTGGCGCACTGGGTCGGAGTCAGGTTCCTCGCGGACGCCTGAGTTCTTTGCCGGATCTTCGTCTCCAGTTCGTCCGATTTCCCCGATAGCGGTTCGCGCCCCTGCATTCCTGTTCCCCCGGTCCTGATGTGTGTGCTGTCCTTTGACGGCGCCCAGCCTACCAAAAGCGGAGACCAGCTCCTGACAAGGCAAAAGGCGGGTCCCCACCGAAGTGGGAACCCGCCTTTTAGGCAGTTAGCGCCTTAGCAACAGAACTTAGTTGCCGGTCAGCTTCTCGCGCAGTGCAGCAAGTGCCTCGTCGGATGCCAGGGTACCGGCAGCGGACTCGGATGCAGCAGGCTCGGAGGAGTAGCTGGTGGAGCTGGACTCAGCGGAGTCCGATGCAGCAGCAACATCCTCGGAGTTGTGCTGGGCAACCTGCTTCTTGTGAGCTTCCCAGCGGGCCTGGGCGTCAGCGTACTGCTGCTCCCAAGCGGCGCGCTGGGTCTCGTAGCCCTCGAGCCATTCGTTCGACTCGGGATCGAAGCCTTCGGGGTACTTGTAGTTGCCGGCTTCGTCGTACTCTGCGGCCATGCCGTACAGAGCCGGATCGAATTCGGTGCCCTCGGGGTCGACGCCCTCGTTCGCCTGCTTCAGCGACAGGGAGATGCGGCGGCGCTCGAGGTCGATGTCGATGACCTTGACGAACAGTTCGTCACCAACGGAGACAACCTGCTCTGCCAGCTCTACGTGGCGGACAGCCAGCTCGGAGATGTGGACCAGGCCTTCGATGCCGTCTTCGACGCGAACGAACGCACCGAACGGAACCAGCTTGGTGACCTTGCCCGGCACAACCTGGCCCAGGGCGTGGGTGCGGGCGAAGGTCTGCCACGGATCTTCCTGCGTAGCCTTCAGCGACAGGGAGACACGCTCGCGGTCGAGGTCAACTTCCAGAACCTCAACGGTGACTTCCTGTCCAACTTCAACGACCTCGGAGGGGTGGTCGATGTGCTTCCAGGACAGCTCGGAAACGTGAACGAGGCCGTCTACGCCGCCAAGGTCCACGAATGCACCGAAGTTGACGATGGAGGAAACAACGCCCGGACGAACCTGGCCCTTTTCCAGCTTGTTGAGGAAGGTGGAACGGACCTCGGACTGGGTCTGCTCGAGCCATGCACGGCGGGACAGGACCACGTTGTTGCGGTTCTTGTCCAGCTCGATGATCTTGGCTTCGATCTGCTGGCCGATGTACGGAGCCAGGTCGCGGACGCGACGCATCTCCACGAGGGATGCGGGCAGGAAGCCGCGCAGCCCGATGTCGAGGATAAGACCACCCTTGACAACCTCGATGACGGTACCGGTAACGACGCCGTCTTCTTCCTTGACCTTCTCGATGTCGCCCCAGGCACGCTCGTACTGTGCGCGCTTCTTGGAGAGGATCAGACGGCCTTCTTTGTCTTCCTTGGTGAGGACCAAAGCTTCGACCTGATCGCCCACGGAGACAACGTCCCCGGGATCGACGTCGTGCTTGATGGAAAGCTCACGGGAAGGAATGACACCCTCGGTCTTGTAACCGATGTCGAGCAGGACCTCGTCGCGGTCAACCTTGACGACGGTACCTTCGACGAGATCGCCGTCGTTGAAGTACTTGATCGTTGCGTCAATGGCGGCGAGGAAGTCCTCGGCAGATCCGATGTCGTTGATGGCGACCTGCGGGGTACCGGACTTCTCGGTGGTGGTGATGGTCATGTAGTTGGGACTCCGATGTGGAAGTTGTAGTAATTCCGGAGGCGCTCCCACCGGCTCGCGTGCAACCTAAATACTCAGGTTCAAGACGGTGCTTGGTTGTCCGGAGATGGACAGAATGTTAATAATGTTGGTGCCCGCCCTGCGCTTGGTATGCAACTCCCGGTATTGGGAACCGAACCAGCACGCGTGACGCGCCTGTTCAGTCTAGCCGGAGGCTCCAAGTCAGGTCAAAGCCGTACGGGGATTCCAGTAGTCCTTCATCCCTCTTCCTGCTAACCGCGAAAGGCCGCCGGTAATTCCCGGACCCGAAACCGCTAGAAGTGGGTGCTGCAGTACGGAGCCCGTGCAACGTCAAAGAGCCGGCCAAGGGCGCGGATGTCCTCTGCGCTCCCCCGGATCCCGCCGGCGGAGGCCAGCACGGAGGCCGCCGCACCGCCAAGGTAGAGGGACGCGAACGCGGCAGCGTCCGCCTCCACCGCAGGCACACCCGAGGGCAGCTCGTCCTCCAGTTCCGTGACCACGGCTGCTGAACCGCTGACCTGGAGCAGCCACCGCCCCTGGGCAAGCCCCAGCGGATCAGCAATATCCAGCACCAGTTCTCCGTCGGCCTCGAACCCGCGGGAACGGAGCATCGCTGCCGGGTCCAGCGCCCGCAGCCACAGTGCGTCCGCAATGCCGGTGATGCGGTATCGGCGCCGGTCGGCCAGCGCCCACGGAAGCGGATCGGCAACGGGGGCGGAAGCGGTGATCTTCTCAACCAGGTCGATCGAGCCCAGATAGCGCCACAGCTCGAGCCGGGCCGTGTCGTCTACAGCAACCAGGTCCAGCACCTTCAGGGTATGCGGCTCGGTTTCCCACGGCAGGAACCGGTAGGTGACATACCCGTCCGGGGTGCCGGCGGCGTCGTAATGGACGGCTGCCCGCACTTCCTTCTGCTTCTCGGGAAGGTCTCCCCAGAGACCGGCCGCCCGCTTCGCATACCCGGTCTGACGCCCCAGCGCCCCGCGGGTCACCTGCAGGTGCCGGGCGAAGATCTGAGGCGCAAGCTTCTCCATCCCGGCGAGGTCAGCCAGGACAGTGGTGCCCGACGGCGCCGTGCGCAGTTCCAGCCTCCCGCGGACATCCACCTCCACCAGGGTTTCCGACGTCGCTGCGCCGAAGCCGAACCGTCCGTAGATCACGGCCTCGGAGGCATACAGGGAAGCAAGGGCAAAACCGCTCTCCTTCGCGATCCGGAGGTCCTCAGTCATCATGTTCGTGAGGATGCCCCGCCGGCGGTGGGTGGGGCGCACTGTGACGGAGGTGACCTGGTGTGCCGGGATCAATCCCGCTCCGGCATTCAGGTCATGGGCCATCGTGGCGTACGTGGCAACGGGAGCCTGCGGATTCCAGGCGTGTTCGGGCGCGCCGTCGTCGTAGACACCCGTGAGGGTCCGTCCATCAGCGACGTAGGCCTGGATAATCGACGCCACGTGCGCCGGATCAATGGCAGGATCGTGGAACCCGACGTTGACCGCTTCGAGCCAGTCAGCGGTCTGCTCATCGGGACGCTGCGGATCGCTTTCGGTGAAGCCGGCGTGAAAACGTTCCGTGCGCAGAGCGGTCCGGGTGGTCTCGGCCGTCATGTGTTCCCCTTGGTCGTTGGTTCTAATGCCCTGCCTCGTGCCAGCTCGCACCCCAGCCCACTGAGACATCCAGCGGAACGGACAGGTCGGCTGCGCCGGCCATCTGCTCGCGCACCAGCTTCTCTGCGGCTTCGCGTTCGCCCGGCGCGACTTCCAGGACAAGTTCGTCATGGACCTGCAGAAGCATACGCGTCTTGAGGCCCTGCTTCTTCAGTTCAGCATCCACACCGAGCATGGCCTTCTTGATGATGTCTGCGGCCGAGCCCTGGATCGGGGCGTTCAGTGCAGCGCGCTCGGACATTTCGCGCAGCTGCCGGTTGGTGCTGGCGAGGTCCGGCAGGTAGCGGCGGCGGCCCTCGATGGTTGAGGTGTAGCCGTCCTTGCGGGCCTGCTCGACGACGCCGCGCAGGTAGTCCCGAACCGCGCCGAAGCGGGTGAAGTAGTCGCGCATCAGTGTCCGTGCTTCATCCACCGGGATGGAGAGCTGTTTGGACAAGCCGAAGGAGCTCAGGCCGTACACCAGGCCGTAGGACATTGCCTTGACCTTGGAGCGCATGGCGCTGGTGACTTCTTCGGGCGGAACACCGAAGATGTGCGAGCCGACGAACCGGTGAAGGTCTTCGCCGTCCCGGAAGGCCTGGATCAGGCTTTCGTCCCCGGAGAGGTGCGCCATGATGCGCATTTCGACTTGGGAGTAGTCGGCGGTCAGCAGGGTCTCGTAGCCCTCGCCCACCACGAACACCTCACGGATCCGGCGGCCTTCCTCGGAGCGGATCGGAATGTTCTGCAGGTTCGGGTTGATCGAGGACAACCGGCCGGTGGCGGCCACGGTCTGCGCGTAGGTGGTGTGGATCCGGCCGTCGTCGGATACGGACTTCCGCAGGCCTTCCACCGTCTGGCGCAGTTTGGAGGCGTCCCGGTAGGCCAGCAGGTGGGCCAGGAATGGATGGCCGTTTGTTTTAACGATCAGGTCCGAGAGCGCATCGGCGTCGGTCGAGTAGCCGGTCTTGATCTTCTTGGTCTTGGGCAGGCCCAGCTCGTCGAAGAGCACCACCTGCAGCTGCTTCGGGGAGCCGAGATTGATCTCCTTGCCGATTACCTCGAACGCTTCGGTCTTGGCCTGTTCGATGGTGCGGCCGAACTCGTCCAGCAGCCGGTCCAGCTTGTCGGTGGACACGGCAATGCCGGCCAGTTCCATCTCAGCCAGGACCTCTGCCAGCGGCAGTTCGAGCCCGCCGAGGAGCTGGTTGGCTCCGCGTTCGACCAGCAGCCCGGAGAAGTGCTCGCTCAGGCGCAGGGCAGCGAAGGCTTCCATGACGGCGGGAGCGGCGGTGTCCTCGCCGTCGAGTGAGAGTTCAAGCTGGTTGCCGGAAGCCGCGGCGGGCTCGAGCGAGAGTTTCAGGTGCTGCAGGCTCAGGTCCGGCAGGTCGTAGCTGCGCCGGTCGGGCTGGATGAGGTACCCGGAGATAGCGGGGTCATCTACTTCGCCGTCGAGGTGGAGGCCGCGGCGGGAGAGCAGCTTGTAGGAGTCCTTGAAATCGTGGACCACCTTGGGTGCGTTGGTGTCTGCGAGCCAGTCCGCCAGGACCTTCTCTGCGTCTGCGTCCAGCTCCGTGAGCGGAACGAAGACCGCGGCATCATCCGTGACAACGGCAAGGCCGGTCGCCTCGCGGAATTCGCCCGCTCCTTCGGTGACCAGCCGGAGCCCGGCCGGCTTCTGGTTGGTCGCCTTGAACCAGGCTGAAAGGGCGTCTGCGGCGGTGATGGTGGTGTGGGCGGGCGGCAGCAGCTCCGGGTGGTCCCCGGGGACTTCCTCTTCGCCGTACACGTCGAAGAGGCGCTTGCGCAGTGCGTTGAACTGCAGGGCGTCGAAGAGTTCCTCGATGGCCTCCCGGTCGGGCCGGCGGGCGGCCATTGCATCCAGGTCCACGGGCAGTTCGAGGTCCCGCAGCAGCCGGTTCAGCCGGCGGTTGCGCTTAACGTCCTCGATGTTCGCGCGGAGGGAATCGCCCACCTTGCCCTTGATCTCATCCAGGTGTTCCAGGATGCCTTCGAGTCCGCCGTAGGCCTTGATCCATTTGGCGGCAGTCTTGGGGCCAACGCCCGGCACACCGGGCAGGTTGTCCGCGGACTCCCCCACCAGGGCGGCGAGGTCTGAGTACTTGTCCGGCGGCACCAGGTATTTCTCCTCCACCGCGGCTGCGTCCATGCGCGGCAGGTCGGAGACACCCTTCTTCGGGTAGAAGACGGTAACCCGGTCATTGACCAGCTGGAAGGCGTCCCGGTCGCCGGAGACCACCATGACGTCCCAGTTCCGGCCGGCTGCCTGCTCGGCGAGGGTGGCCAGGATGTCGTCCGCTTCGTAGCCGTCGAGCGTGATGGTGGGAATGCGCATGGCTTCCATGACCTTGATGATCAGGTCGACCTGGCCGTGGAACTCTTCGGGCGTCTTGTTGCGTCCGCCCTTGTACTCCGAGTACTCCTCGGTGCGGAAAGTCGGTGTGTCCAGATCGAAGGCCACGGCAATGTGGGTGGGCTCTTCGTTCTTGATCAGGTTGATCAGCATGGACGTGAAGCCGTACACCGCGTTGGTGTGCTGCCCGGTGTCGGTGGAGAAGTTCTCCGCCGGCAGGGCGTAGAAAGCCCGGAAAGCCATTGAATGGCCGTCAATAACCAGCAGGCGGCTGTGGCCGGAAGCGTTCGGCGTTCCCAGGGCGGCTTCGGCCGGAGCTGCAGCCGCCAGGCCGGACGGCACGGGTGCCGCGTGGCTGCCTGTCGGGGCGGCTTCCGCCGGCTCGGTGTCCGCCTCCGTTTCCGCGGTTTCCAGCAGGGAATCCGCGGGCTCGGGAAGGGGGTCAGAGACAGGTACAGAGGCCAGTTTGGCAGTTTCACTCACAGATGTAAGCCTAGTGGGCATGAGCGACATTTTCACGCCGGGCCAGGCTGGCCCCGCGCAGGGCGAACTCCCCCGGCTGCAGGAACTGATCGACGCCGGCGTGCCGGCAGAACTGCACCCCTGGCTGGGCGAATCCGGAGTCGGCCCCCTGGTGGTGAAGCTCGGCATCCGTTTCCTGGAGATGTCCCCCTCCCGGATCGTGGCCACCATGCCGGTTGAGGGCAACCAGCAGGTTGCGGGCATCCTGCACGGCGGTGCCCATGTTGTCCTCGCTGAAACCCTGGGTTCCTTCGCCGCTTCGCTGCATGCCGGACCCGGCCGCTACGCCGTCGGCATCGAGGTGGGCGCCACCCATCACCGTTCGGTTTCCACCGGGCTCGTCACCGGCACTGCCACGGCCGTGCATCTGGGCGGAACAGTTACCACGCATGAAGTGGTGATGACTGACGAGGAGGGACGCCGCCTCTCCACTGCCCGCATTACCAACCTGATCCGCGAGGTCCGCTAATCCCCACGCAGCCGGACGCACCGGCCAGGCGGGGAATAGGCACGCAGATCCGGGAGTTGTCCGCAGATAACCCCAATGCGCAGGTGCCTTAGTTGTGCCTGCCGAAAGGAAGTACGTGCAGACAGATCTGTTTTCTCCCCTGACCCTAGGCACCCTCGAGCTGCCGAACCGCCTGGTGATGGCACCGCTGACCCGTGTCCGCAGCGGCGCCGAAGGCATTCCCGGTCCCCTCGTAGCCGAGCATTACCGGCAGCGGGCGTCCCTTGGCCTGATCGTTTCCGAGGGAACCTACCCGTGCCGGGAAGGCCAGGGATTCTCCGGTCAGCCGGGACTGGTCACACGGGAGCAGCTTGCCGGCTGGCGCGAAGTTACTGACGCCGTCCACGGGGCAGGAGGACGGATCTTCGCACAGGTAATGCACGCCGGCCGTGTCTCCCACCCGGAACTCAACGGCGGCTTCCAGACCGTGGCGCCCAGCGCCATCGCCATTGAGGGAGTCATCCGCACCCCGGCCGGCAAGCTGCCGCACGCCGAGCCGCGGGAGCTCAGCGAACCGGAACTGGACGAGGTACGGGACATTTTTGTCCGCGGTGCGCTCTCTGCAGTTGAAGCAGGGTTCGACGGCGTCGAACTCCACGGTGCCAACGGGTACCTGCTGCACGAATTCCTCAGCCCGGCCTCCAACCGGCGCACCGATGGGTACGGCGGATCACCGCAGGCACGCGCACGCTTTGTAGTGGAGGTGGTCACCGCCGTGGCCGCTGCCATTGGTGCGGACCGGGTCGGCCTGCGCATCTCTCCGGAGCACAACATCCAGGACGCCTGGGAGCAGGACGCGGAGGAAACCCTCGCCACCTACGGTGCCCTGGTGGACGAAATCGCTCCGCTGGGCCTGGCGTACCTGAGCATCCTCCACAACAACCCGGCGGGTGACCTGGTGCAGGAACTCCGCCGCCGTTTCGGTTCCCCGGTTCTGCTGAACACCGGTTTCGCCGTCGTCACCACCCGGGAAGAAGCAGCCGGACTGCTGGAGCAGGACCTGTGCGACGCCGTCGCCGTCGGCCGCCCTGCCATCGCGAATCCGGATCTGCCCCTGCGCTGGCGCGACGGGCTGCCGCTGAATACCCCGGACCAGTCCACCTTCTACTCGGACGGCGCCGAGGGTTACACGGACTATCCGGAATACGCAGGCGCGACCGCCTAAACCTTCAGGACGGTCGACGGCGGTTCTCCGCCGAGTTCGACGTCCACGTCCGTGTCCGCGGAAGGCAGCACCACCAGCCGGGTGTGC
The DNA here is from genome assembly GCF_053619115.1 of Arthrobacter sp. NPDC055585. Taxonomy (NCBI): domain Bacteria; kingdom Bacillati; phylum Actinomycetota; class Actinomycetes; order Micrococcales; family Micrococcaceae; genus Arthrobacter; species Arthrobacter sp. NPDC055585. The sequence goes on along the minus strand of NZ_JBSHIT010000003.1, from coordinate 281,140 downwards.
GTGGCCCCCGACGGTTCGGCGACGCTGAGGACGTACCGGCCCGGGGCCGGCAGCGGCAGTTCATAGCTGCCGTCCCGGGCCGAAACCGCTGAAAGTGCCCCTGCGTCCCCGGTCTGGGGAACCAGGAGAATAAGCGCGTTAGGCACCGGACGCCCATGGTGCCGGACACGCCCGGTGAGCATCAGCCGGTGCGTGAAGTGGATATCGTACGGGCCCGGTGACCCGGGGAACTGTAGTACTTCGGAGACCGGGAGCCAGCGGCTGTGGGAGGCGATGAAAACGTAGCGCCCCGGTCCCGGCAGGACCACCGAGTAAGTGCCGTGTTCATCCGTGCGGTCCCAGTCCACGGGTGTTCCCGACAAGTCGGCGACAGAAACGGTTCCCCGGTCTATTGCCCCGCGGTCCCAGGGTGCCCGCAGAGTGCCGGTAACGCTGAAAGCCTGCTCCGGCCCGGGCGTTGAAGCTGTCTCGGCGCCGGCCCCGCCGGTTTCGGCACGTGCAGCATGAAGATCCGGATGCGTGGCCTCGTGCCGGAGGGCCCGCGGGAGCAGGAAGCACAGCAGCGTGGCTGCCGCTGCGGCCAGCCCGGCAAGGATAAAGATCAGGCGGAACGCTTCCAGCCCCGGGAAGACCCGCCCTCCGACGCCGAGGGTGATGGAGGCCAGGATGGTCGCCACTGCCGCGCTGCAGGTGGAAGTACCAACCGAGCGCAGCAGGGTGTTCAGCCCGTTGGCGGCCGCGGTGTCTGTCCGCGGCGAATTGCTCATCACGATGGTGGGCATGGCGGCCATGGCCATGGCGGTGCCCACGGAAATCACCACGGCTCCGAAAATGATGCCGCCAATGGTACTGACCAGGAAGGTGCGGCTGAGGTACCCGGCGGCCATCACGGCGCAGCCGCTGATCATGGTGGTCTTGGCTCCAAAGCTGTTGGTGATGCGCGCTGAGACGGGGGCGATCGCCACCATTGCCACTCCGGAGGGGATCATGGTCAGCCCTGCAACCAGGACGCTCAGTCCAAAGCCATACCCGGTGACCCGGGAGAGCTGCAGCTGCTGGGTGGTGACCAGCATGTTGGCGTACATCGAGAAGCCCACCAGGATCGCCGCGATGTTCACTACCAGTATTGGCCGCCGCGCGGAGGTCCGCAGGTCAACAAGGGGCTGCCCGCTGCGCAGCTCCAGCGGAAACCACAGGGCGATCAGGACGGCAAAGGCCGCGAAGAGGCCCAGGATGATATCGCTCGTCCAGCCCCAGATCCCTCCCTTGGTGATGGCAAGCAGCAGCGTGGTCATGGCGCCGGAGAGCAGCAGCGCTCCGGCGTAGTCGAACCGGCCTTTGGTGCGCAGGGTTGATTCCGGTACGAAGACGTATACGGCTGCAAGGATCACCAGGGCGATCAGGGCCACGACCCAGAAGGTGGCCTCCCAGCCGAGCTGCTGGTAGATCAGACCGGCCATCGGCAGTCCGAGTGCACTGCCGATCCCGAAGCTGGCGCTCATCAGGGAAACCGCCCCCGCGATCCGGCGCTGGGGCAGGGTGTCACGAAGGATGCTGATGCCCACCGGTATCACTGCCCCGGCGAAACCCTGCAGGGTGCGGCCGATGACTGCTGAGACGAACGTGCCGCCGAGAGCCGCAATAAACCCGCCCGCCACCATCATGGCCAGGGAAATCATCAGCATGCGCTTTTTGCCGAACATGTCCGCCAGCCGGGAAACGATCGGCGTAGCCACTGCAGCACTAAGCAGGGTAACGGTGACCAGCCAGGACACGTCATCCGAACTCACCGCGAAGATCCGCGGATACTCCGGCAGCAGCGGCACCACCGCTGTTTTCTCCAGCGATACCGTGATTCCGCCCAGGGCCATGATGGTGGTCACCAGCCAGGCGGGTGACCTGCTTGCCCGGGAGGCGGGAGGGCTGCTCTGGCTCTGCTGGGACACTGGGCCTCCTCCAGTAGCCGGGCGCGTCAAACCTTATGGCGCAGGAGGCAGCGCAGCTGTACCCCGCGCTGCCGTACCGTGCCGTCAGCTTCGGCTGATCGGAACTTTCCGCCCGGTGCTGCCCTCGTCCTGGATCGGTACCCGGACCTCCAGCACCCCGTCCCGGTAGGAGGCTGTCACCTCATCGGTGCTCGCCCCGGCCGGCAGCTGAATGTCACGGCTGAAGGAGCCGTACTTGAACTCCGACCGGTAGCCGTTCTTGGCCCGGTTTGAAGTCTCCTCCCGCCGTTCTCCCCGGATGCGCAGGGTGCCGTCGGAGACAGTCACGTCCAGGTCCTTTTCCGGATCGATACTTGGAAGCTCTGCCCGTACCACCATGGCTCCGGTGTCCCGGAACTCTTCCACCCGGAAGGCGGGGACTTCCCAATCCCCTTCAAAGAGCCGGCGCATGGGTTCAGGCAGTTCAAAACGGTCTCGTCGGCTCAGTCCAGCCATGGGGTTTCTCCTGCGGTATACCGCTCGCCCGGCGTCCGTACGTTCCTTGGGCGGCGGGGCTGCTGCGGGAAACGGATAAGTTCTCTGAGGGTACGCGCGGCGCTGCGCCCGCTCAACGCCAAGGGACCTGACCGGCACCCGCGGAAGCAGCTTTCGGAGTACTTATCGACGAATCCGAAACTACGTGCCGGTATGGCCGGAGGTGCCTAGAACGACGCCGCGCGCCCGCGTATAGTCGATCGCGCGCACCCATGGGGCTTATCCGCCGCCGCGCACCGCGGCAGGCATTCACGCTGGACACTCCTTAGGAGAGGTCGAAACCATGCCGCAGAACGATCCCCAGGACTTCCTCAACCTCAACCCGGTATTTTCCCGTGAGGGCGAGGACACCCAGATACCAAAGTACGAGTTCCCGCAGGGCAGCATGCTGCCTGGAACCGCCTACCAGATCGTCCATGACGAAACCATGCTGGACGGCAACGCCCGGCTGAATCTTGCAACGTTCGTCAGCACCTATATGGACGACCACGCGAACCGGCTGTACGCCGAAACGTATGACAAGAACATGATTGACAAGGATGAGTATCCGCAGACGGCGGCGATCGAACAGTACTGCTGGAAGATGCTGGCCGGGTTGTGGCACTCCCCCGATTCCCAGGGAACCATCGGCACCTCAACCATCGGTTCCTCGGAAGCGTGCATGCTCGGTGGACTGGCGTTCAAGCGGCTCTGGCAGCACAAGCGCCGGTCCGAGGGCAAGTCCACCGAGAAACCAAACCTGATCATGAGTTCTGCAGTGCAGGTCTGCTGGGAGAAGTTCTGCAACTACTTCGACATCGAGGCGCGGCTGGTTCCCATCAGCGAGGAACACAAGTGCCTGGATGGATTCGAGCTCGAGAAGTACGTCGACGAGAACACCATCGGAGTGGTCGCAATCATGGGCGTGACCTACACGGGCATGTACGAGCCGGTAAAGCAGATCGCTGCGAAACTCGACGAGATCCAGGCCTCCACGGGGCTGGACATCCCGATCCACGTGGACGGGGCATCCGGCGCCATGATCGCACCCTTCATCCAGCCGGAGCTTGAATGGGACTTCCAGATTGAGCGGGTCCATTCGATCAGCACGTCCGGACACAAATACGGCCTCGTCTATCCGGGCCTCGGCTGGGTTGTCTGGCGGGAACGGCAGTGGCTGCCGGAAGACCTCATCTTCTACGTCAGCTACCTCGGCGGCGACATGCCCACGTTTGCCCTGAACTTCTCCCGCCCCGGCGCCCAGGTGGTGCTGCAGTTCTACATGTTCCTCCGCCTCGGTTTCGAAGGCTACAAGAAGGTCCAGCAGGCCTGCCAGGACGTTGCGCTGTACCTTTCCCACGGCATCAGCGAGATCGGCCCGTTCGAGCTGTGGAATGACGGCTCTGACATTCCTGTCTTCGCCTGGCGGCTGAAGGAGGGGCATACGGACCGCTGGACGCTGTACAACCTGGCAGACCGGCTCCGCACCAAAGGATGGCTGGTGCCTGCCTATCCAATGCCGGACAACCTGGGCAGCCTCACGGTCGAGCGGATCGTAGTGCGCAACGGCCTGAGCATGGACCTTGCTGGCCGACTGCTCAAGGACATCCAGGACGAGACGGCCTACCTGGAAAACCTGAGTGCGCCCATGCCGGTTGAGCAGGAGCACCCGGGATTCCACCACTAGGAGGTGAGCGCAGTGAGCGATTCAACTGCATCAGCTGCATCAGCCGGCGCTGCTTCATCGACTGGATCTGCATCCGGCCGCATGAGCCGCGCAAAGCAAAACGCAACCATTACCGTCGGCGCGCTCGCCGTTATGAACATCGTGGCCGTCGTCAGTCTCCGCGGCCTTCCGGCAGAGGCTGAATATGGCCTGAGCTCGATCTTCTACTACGTCTTCGCCGCCGTCGTTTTCCTGATTCCTGTGTCCATCGTGGCGGCAGAGCTGGCTACGGGGTGGCCCGAAACCGGCGGTGTCTTTCGCTGGGTCGGTGAAGCCTTTGGCCCCCGCTGGGCCTTCCTGGCCATGTTCATGCTCTTCATCGAAGTGACCATCTGGTTCCCCACCGTGCTCACCTTCGGCGCTGTGTCCCTTGCTTACACAGGGACGGACACGAATATTGACGCGCAGCTGTCGGGGAACAAGGCCTTCGTCCTCGCCGTCGTGCTGGTGGTGTACTGGCTGGCCACGTTCATCGCCTTCCGCGGTGCGGCGGCATTCTCCAAAGTCGCCCAGTGGGGCGGAATTGTGGGCACCCTGATTCCGGCCGGGATCCTGATAATTCTTGGATTCTCCTACTACTTTGCCGGCAATACGCCGCAGATCCAGATGGGATGGGGAGAGGTCATACCGGACTTCTCCAACTTCTCCAACGTTGTGCTGGCGGCCAGCATTTTCCTCTTCTATGCCGGCATGGAAATGAACGCCATCCACGTCAAGGACGTAAAGAACCCAACACGGAATTATCCGCTGGCAGTGCTTATCGCCGCTGCAGGGACAGTCATCATTTTTGTCCTGGGAACCCTCGCCATTGCCTTTGTGGTGCCGCAGGCGGACATCAACCTGACGCAGAGCCTGCTCACTTCCTACAACGACATGTTCGACTGGGCGGGCATTGGCTGGGCCTCGCCGATCGTTGCAGGAATGCTGCTGATCGGTGTGCTGGCCGGGGTGGTCACCTGGGTTGCCGGCCCTTCCAGCGGCCTGCTCGCAGTGGGCAGGGCAGGGTACCTTCCACGTTTCTGGCAGCACACCAACAAGCACGGCATGGGAACACACATCCTGCTCTTCCAGGCGTTTATGGTGACGGCCCTGGGCGTTGTCTACGTGGTCCTGCCCTCGGTTCAGGCGGCCTACCAGATCCTGAGCCAGCTAACCGTCATCCTCTACCTCGTGATGTACCTGCTGATGTTCGCTGCGGCGATCTACCTGCGCTACAGCCAGCCGAACCGGCCCCGGCCGTACCGGGTGCCCGGCGGTGACCTGGGCATGTGGATCTTCGGCGGCGTCGGATTCCTGGGTTCGCTGATGGCCTTTGTCTTCAGCTTCATCCCGCCGGACCAGATTTCCGTGGGGTCACCGGAAACCTATGTGGGAATCCTGGTGGGCGGCGCGGTGCTGCTCATCATCCTCCCCATGGTTATCTATGCGTTCCGGAAGCCGCACTGGAAGGATCCGCAGGCCGAATTCGTGCCCTTCACCTGGCAGCTGGAACACAAACATCCCGGTACGGTCAACGAATCCTCAGCGCCGACGGCCGAGCTCTCCGAGAAATGGGAGAGCGCCTATGAAGGGTCAGCCGCTGACGCACCTGCGGCCGGGACAACGGCCGGCACCACTGCCGGGAAGCACTCCGGGAAGCCGTCGCCGGCAGGCGCCGGATCCAGAGGCTCCGGAGCCGGCGGACGGTCGCGCGGACACCGGCCCCGTACGGGGCCTGCAGCAGGCGGGAGCACAGCGGTATGAAAATCGATAAATCAGCTATCCAGGCGGCCGTGACGACGGCGCACAGCGACTTCAAATCGGACACCGGCGGAGAGAACGCCAGCTACATTCCTTATCTGGCCTCCGTTGACCCGGCACTCTTTGGCGTCAGTGTGGTGACGGCCGACGGCGAGGTCTTCGAAACGGGCGACGCGCGGTTTGAGTTCGCTCTGGAATCGATATCCAAAGTCTTCTCGATGGCACGGGCCATGGACGAGGTAGGGCTCCCCCAGTTCCACGAGAAGGTGGGTGCGGATCCCACGGGGGAACCGTTCAACTCGGTGATCGCAGTGGCCCTGCACGGAGACAAGCCGCTTTCCCCGCTGGTCAATGCCGGGGCCATGTCCACGGTGTCCCTGATCCCGGCCGGCAGCGCGCAGGAACGCTGGCAGAAGATCCTGGCCACCCAGTCGGTCTTTGCCGGCCGGGAAATCAAGCTCAGCGACGCCGTCAATGACTCGGAACAGTCCACGAACTTCCACAACCGGGCCATCGCGTGGCTGCTGTACTCGGGCGGAACCATGTACTCGGATCCGATGGAGGCCTGCGACGTGTATACACGCCAGTGCTCCACCCTGGTCACCACCATCGATCTGGCCACGATGGGAGCGACCATTGCTGCCCGCGGAACCAATCCGGTGACGAAGCAGGCAGCTATCACCCATACGGACATCATTCCGTCCATGCTGGCGGAGATGACCATGGAGGGGCTCTACACAGCCTCCGGCGACTGGGCCTACCGGGTGGGACTGCCCGGAAAATCCGGAGTGGGCGGCGGCGTACTGGCCGTGATGCCGGGAGTGCTCGCCATCGCGGCGTTTTCCCCGCCCCTGGACCCCGTAGGCAACAGCGTACGGGCGCGCAAGGCCGTGGCGCAGATCGCGTCGGCGTTGAACCTCAACCTGTACAACGCCTCGGACTACGCCACGTAGCGGCTGCGCGGCAAAGACGGACTGCGGCGGGGATTTTGCGAACGGGTCTCCGCCGCAGTTCCCTGTCTGAAGCTATCCGGTCAGGCGGATGCCGTAGTCTGCCGATATGTCCGCTGCTGCCTGCCGCAGCCGGGGCAGCAGAACCTCCTCCAGTCCTCCAGCCCTGCCGTAGGACCGGTGCAGGGAGACGTTCGCGGCCGCGACCACCCTTCCGGCGCGGTGCACCGGGACAGCTACTCCGCTGAGGCCCTCCTCATACTCCTCGCGTACAACGGACCAGCCGGTCTCCTGCACCCTGCCGATCTCCGCGAGCAGTGCCTCCTCCGTGGGAACCGTATGGGCGGTATAGCGGCGAACGTCCGAACGGCGCACACGGTCCAGCAGATCGGCTTCATCCAGGGTGCCCAGGAGAACGCGGCCCATGGAGGTGGCCCAGGCCGGGAAGCGCGTACCTACGTGCACGGCAACGCTGACCAGCCGCGGCGAGGTGACCCTGGCAACGTAGACCACGTGAACGTCATCCAGGATGCAGACGGAAGCCGTTTCCTGCAGGTCTGCTGAAAGCGACTTCAGATGCGGTTCCGCGATGGCCGGAAGGGTCAGGTTTGAAAGGAAGGCCGATCCGATGTTCAGTACCCGCGGCGCGAGCTGGTACCGAGTGCCGTCCGTGGAGAGGTAGCCGAGTTCCACCAGGGTAAGCAGGAAGCGCCTGGCGGCAGCCCGGCTCAAATCGGCGGCGGCCGCAACCTCACTGACACTTTGCAGCGGTTTCTCTTCGGTGAAGGCGCCGAGGACGGTGAAAGCTTTCTCCACGGACTTCACGTACCAGTCCCCGTGTGCCCTGCCCATTCAGTCCCCCGCCCTGCCCTGCGCTTCGCCCATACCGGGCACGGCCCGGAACACTCTTGAAGTGATCCTAGCCCACGGGACTGCCGGTCCGTAGAGCCGGAGCGGAGGCAAAGCAACAGGTCAAAGACTGATTCAGGCGTTTGCGAGGTACTGTGCGGCCAGCCGTACGGGTGCGTTGGGTGCGCCGTAGCCCTCGTAGGCCGGGCGGCGTTCAACCACCTCGAAGAAGACGTTGCCCACGGTGGACGTGTAGAAATGCAGGAACTCCCCGTCCGCGTCCCGGTCGTAGAGCAGGTTCAGGTCCCTGAGCGTGGCAAGGAAGTCCGGTTCCAGATCGAACCGTGCGTCCAGGTCCTCGTAATAGTTGCCGGGCACAGGCAGGAACTGGAGCCCGCGGCCGACGGCGGTGCGCGCCAGGGTGACCAGGTCGCTGCACGCGAAGGCAACGTGCTGCGGGTAGCCGGAGCCGTCGAAGACCATCGGCGCAATGTTCAGCGCCATGCGTACGGCGCCGTCGCTGCTGCGCATCACCTGGCTCCGGACCAGGCCCATGGGGCTGGGAACTTCAACGCTGGGCCTCGGAGTGAGCCCCAGGGTTGATTCGTAGAACAGGACGGCCTCGTCGAAGTGCTGCCAGGGCTGGGACAGGTTTACGTGGTCAACGGCAGTGATGGGACCCGGCGCAGGAAGGGCATCCCCGCTGCCGAATTCATGCGTCCAGCCGGGCCCGCCGGGCTCCGACTCGCAGAGGAAGATCTCAGTGCCGTCCGGGGCAGCGACGGCCTGCAGGACCTCCTCATTGGCCTGGCTGCGGCGCGGAACGGCGGTAGCCTTCAGCTGCAGGGCGCGCGACGCGGCAGCCCGGGCGTCCGGAACGTCCAGACCAATGGCAGAGATGGCGGGTTCCATCCCGCGGGCGTGCTGGCTGTTGATAACCACCCTGGCGCCGTTCTGGGTCCAGAGTTCAACGGGCTTGCTCCGGTGGGTGCCCTGGCAGGTGAAGCCGAGCTGGTAAAGCAGGGCGCGGATCGGTTCAGGTTCCCCGGCTTTGACTTCTGCGAAGTTGAACCCAAGTGGCTCCCCTACGCCGGGGAGGGTGGCCAGTTCCATTGCCGGCTTTGCGGCCCCGGTCTCCTGCAGGTGGATGGAGGTCCGCTCGGCCAGCCGAATGAGTGAGCGCATGGCGTCTACCGCCGTGCGCTCCTCTGCTGCCTGCCGGAAAACGTCATTGAAGATCTCCAGCGATACGGGCCCGTTGTAACCGCTGCGGACCAAATGGCCCATAAAGGTGACGAGGTCAAAAGCACCTTCGCCCGGGAACACCCGGTAGTGGCGGCTCCAGGACAGCACGTCCATGGACAGCTCCGGAGCGTCGGCCAGCTGGACAAAGAAGATCTTCTCCGCCGGGATCTTTTCGATTGCGGACGGGTCCCATCGGCGCGAAAGGATATGGAAGCTGTCCAGGCAGGTGCCCACATTGGGGTGGTCAGCCATCTCGACAATCCGCCAGGCATGCTCGAAATCACTGACGTACCTGCCCCAGGCCAAAGCCTCATAGGCGAGCCGGACCCCGTAGCGCGCGGCGGTTTCACCCATCTGCCGCAGCTGGGCAGCTGCCACCTCGTCGTCGTCGACCGTTGCGGTGGCAACGTTGCTGCAGACCAGCATGGTGTCGATGCCAAGACGGTTCATCAGCCGGAACTTCGCTTCGGCACGCCGCAGGTTTTCTGCCAGGAGTTCCTCCGAGACGCCCTCGAAATCCCGGAACGGCTGGTACAAATCAAGAGTGAGGCCCAGTGAAGCAGCGAGGCTGCGGATCTGCTCCGGGGTCGACGGCGAGACGACAAGGTCCTGTTCGAAGATCTCGACGCCGTCGAAACCTGCCGCTGCACAGGCGCGTAGCTTGTCCTCCAGGGTTCCTGACAGGCAGACCGTGGCAATCGAGGTGCGCATGGAAATTCCCTTCCGGCTCAGAGGCCGTTGCTGACCATTTCGAGGAAGTGTTCCCGCATGCGGGACGAGTCGGGGCGGATGCCGGTGATGAGTTCGAAGGCGTCCACTGCCTGGCCAACCGCCATGTGGCCGCCGTCGAGGACCCGGCACCCCATTGCTTCGGCCGTTTCGATCAGCCGGGTGCGGACCGGGCGGTAAATGACGTCGGCAACCCACAGTTCCGGCCGCAGCAGGGCTGGATCCACCGGCATTCCGGGATGGGAGTGCATGCCCACCGGAGTTGCCTGCACAAAACCGCTCGCGGCGGCCAGCGCGCCGGGGAGGTCGCCGGCAGTTCCGGCAGTGACCCGGGCGGCGGGGAACAGTGCGGAAAGTGACTGCACTCGCTCCTGGACCCGGTCCGGGTCCAGATCCACAAGAGTCAGTTCCTGGACTCCCGCCTTCAGCAGGGCATAGGCCACGGCGGCACCGGCGCCGCCGGCGCCCAGCTGGACAACCCGGTCCAGCCCCGCGCCGGGCAGCCCGGCGGAAAGCGCCCGCGCGAACCCGGAGTGGTCCGTGTTGTGCCCAATAAAACCGGAGTCCGTCACCAGGACTGTGTTGACCGCGCCCAGACGGGCGGCGTCATCCGAAACCTCATCGAGGTGCTCCAGCACCAGCTGCTTGCAGGGATGAGTGATGTTGAAGGCGTTGAATCCCAGGTCCCGGCCGTAACGCAGCAGCTCGCCCACCTCTTTGCCGCTGCGGCCGTTCACGGCGAGGTCCACCGGGCGGTAGAGGTAGTGGAGGCCGTGTTCCCGGGCCTCACGCTCGTGCATGGGCGGGGTCAGCGAAGCGGTGATCCCGTCGCCAATCAGCCCTACGAGCCAGGATTCGGTGGTGGTGCTCAAGTGATACTCCCTTCGGCGCCCGGGACGGGCTAGGCCAACGGTACCGGGCTGTTCATAAATTGCACAACTGTGCGCATACCGCACATTTGTGTTGCATCTGAGTGTGATGCAGGTTAAATTGTGGTGTTCGCATGAAGCACTGCTGTGCGTTTTACGCACACTTTTCCTGGAGGCCCCCTATGAGCGCTGCACCGACGCAGTCTGCCCAAGCCACCGCCAAAACCCCCAAGAAGGCCGCCGCGGCGAGCTTTATGGGCAGCGCGGTCGAGTACTACGACTTCTTTATTTTCGGCACGGCCGCATCGCTCATCTTCCCGTACGTGTTCTTCCCGGACGCAGACGCGCAGGCGAGCATCATGTCCCTGGCCACCTTCGGGTTCGCCTACATTGCCCGTCCGGTCGGTGCGGTAATCCTCGGCCACTTCGGTGACCGGGTGGGCCGCCAGAAGATCCTCATGTTCACCCTGATCCTTATGGGCGCCTCAACCTTCATGATCGGCTGCCTGCCGGACTTCAACACCATTGGCTGGTGGGCCCCCACCCTGCTGGTGCTCTGCCGCCTGGCCCAGGGTCTCTCCGCCGCCGGCGAGCAGGCCGGCGCCAGCTCCATGACGCTGGAGCACGCTCCGGACGGACGCCGCGCCTTCTTCACGTCCTGGACCCTCACGGGCACCCAGGGCGGCCAGATCCTCGCTGCAATGGTGTTCATTCCCGTCATGGCGCTGCCTGATGACATTAAGTACAGCTTTGGCTGGCGCATTCCGTTCTGGCTCAGCGCCGTCGTTGTGATTGTCACCTTCTTCATCCGCCGCACCCTGCACGAGACACCCACCTTCCAGGAAGCCAAGGCGAACAACCAGATCGCCAAGCTGCCGGTGAGTGACCTGCTCAAGAACCACTGGCGCGACGTCCTCCGGGTCATCTGCTGCGCCTTCATCGCCGCCGTCTCCACCGTGTACGGCACGCTGGCTATCAAGTACGGCACCGAAGTGGGCAACGTTGACGCCGCCATCACGCTCTGGCTGGTGGTCGCGGGCAACATTGCGGCCCTGTGCACGCAGCCGCTGTTCGGCATGGCCGCTGACCGTTTTGGCCGCAAGCCGGTGTTCATCTACGGCGCCCTCTCCAGCGCCGCCGTCATGCCGTTCTACCTGCTGTCCATGGAGTCCGGGAACTCGCTGCTGCAGTTCGCTCTCTCCGTGGTGGTCTTCGGCTGCGGCTACGCTGCCGCGAAAATGGCCGCCACCATCCGGTTGCCCACCCGTTCCAGCCGCTCCACGAGCGGAACCAGGTCTCCGGCACGCAGATGCACCTCCATACCCTCAAAATCCAGGGTATTGATAAGCCGCTGCAGCTGCCCGGGAAGCTCTGTTCCCAGCTCCAGCAGTTCTCCTCCGGCTTTGCCGAGCCTCCTCGCGTAGGCCGCCGGATTCAGCTGCTGCATGGTCATGCGGCGTGCATAGGGTGAGAGCGTTTTGCCCATGCTGAAGTCCGGGTCCAGGACCTCTCCCATCCCCTCCGTCATGATCAGCATCCGCAGCAGCAGCGCAATCTCCCCCGGCAGCTGAAGGTGGTGGTTCCGAATGATCGCCAGGCCGCTGGTGATAATGCGCCCCACGGGTGCGTCACCGAGCGTGCGGTTGGAGTACAGCCGGATCAGGCCGGAGAGGTCCATTCTTAGCCTGACCCGGTCCGGACGGGTCCGCGAAACGGTCATCCGCATCAGGGCCGTAGCCATCCGCTCCGGGTCCTTCCGGATGACGGCAACGAACAGCGCGGACAGCTGCCCCCGGAGCTTGTCATCCAGCTCCCCCACCATGCCGAAGTCAATCAGCCCAATCTGCGAGTTGGGCTGAACAAAGATATTTCCGGGATGCGGGTCGGCGTGGAAGAAACCGTCTTCGAACACCATCTTCATTTCCGCGTTCGCGGCAGTCACCGCCAGTGCCTTGCGGTCCAGGCCGGCCGCGTCCAGGGCTGTGGTGTCGGTGACCTTCATGCCGTAGAGCCGCTGCATGGTGAGCACCTTGGACGTGCTGTGCTCCCAGTAGACGTGCGGGATGACGACGGCGGCATCATCCTCGAAGTTCAGCGCAAAGCGGTCCGCGTTGTGGCCCTCCTGCACGTAGTCCATTTCCTTGCGCAGGGTATCGGCGAACTCATCCATAAACCCCTTGACGTCGTAGTCCCTGGCGGCCTCCCAGTGCCTGCTGGCATAGCCGGCCAAGGACTGGAGAATGGACAGGTCCGCCTCGACTTCCGGCACAATTCCGGGCCGCCGGACCTTTACCACCACTGAGGAGCCGTCCTTGAGCGTGGCCGCATAGGCCTGCCCGATCGAGGCGCTGGCAATCGGCGTGGTGTTGAACTCCGCGAAAACCTCCACCGGGTCGGCCCCCAGTTCCTGGCGCAGGGAGATCCGGACGTCATCCCAGGCCGCAGGAGTGGCGGAGTCCTGCAGCTTCGCCAGTTCATCCATGTAGGCCGGCGGCAGCAGATCCGGACGGGTGGAGAGCAGCTGGCCCAGCTTCACGTACGTGGGCCCCAGCTCTTCCAGGGCACGGCGCAGGTACTCAGGGCTCGCCATCCGCCCGGAGTCAGTGCCGTCGCCGTCCCGCCGCCGGAACGGCAGCCAGGACTCCAGCCCGGCAACCGAAACCAGGTATCCCAGACCGTTGCGGTAGAGGATCTCTGCCATTTGGCGATAGCGGTCAAAACGGGTCTTCATTGCCCTCTTTCCGTGGGACCTGCCGCAGAGCAAGCTGTTCGGCAGCCGGTCCGGTCTCCAGTCCGGGGAACCGCGGCAGGACTGGTGGCGGTCCTGCGCGGACGTGCTGTAAGGGAACGATAGTCCCTTAAAGCAGGCATGGAACAGGGACGCTGCAGGCGCTCCGGCAGCGCATGCGTCATCGGCACCGCACTCTTCCGCAGCATCCCTGCGCCCGAATAGACTCAAGCACCCCGCCCGGATAAGCCGAGGACCAGGAGCACCCATGCCAACACAAGACCAAGGGATGGATCCCGCCCGGAAAGCGGCCCTGCTGACGGGGGCCGGCATGTGGGAGACAGCCGGATCCGAAGAAGCCGGGATTCGTGCCCTCACGCTGACTGACGGGCCACACGGTGTGCGTCTGGCAGCCGGGGACGACGCCGGTCCGGCTCTCGGGCAGTCACGTCCGGCCACCTGTTTCCCGGCAGAATGCGCCACGGCCAGTTCCTGGGATCCCGGGCTGCTGGAAGAGCTGGGCCGCGCGGCGGGCAGGGAAGCTGCCGGCTACGGCGTCGACGTCCTGCTGGGACCCGGGCTGAACATCAAACGTTCCCCGCTGGGCGGCCGCAATTTCGAGTACTTTTCCGAGGATCCGCTGCTCACCGGTGCCTTGGGCGCTGCCTGGACCAGAGGTGTGCAGTCCTGCTCAGTGGCTGCCTCTCCCAAGCATTTTGCCGCCAACAACCAGGAAACCGGCCGGATGACGGTCGACGTGATCGTGGACGAACGGACCTTGCGGGAAATCTACCTGCGCGCCTTTGAGACGGTGGTGAAGGACGCTTCGCCGTGGACGGTCATGGCAGCCTACAACCGCGTCAACGGTTTCCATGCTGCCCAGGATCCGTGGCTGCTCACGCGCATTCTCCGCGGCGAATGGGGATTCGACGGCGTTGTGGTGTCCGACTGGGGCGCCGTTACCGACCGCGCTGCAGCGCTGGCTGCCGGTCTTGACCTGGAAATGCCGTCCTCGTCCGGGCTGGGCCCGCGGGAACTGGTGGCTGGTCTGGAGGCGGGACTGGTCTCCCCCGAGGATGTGGACGCGTCGCTGGACCGGATGCGTGAACTGGGCCGGCGCACGTCCGGCAGGTCCGGTGAGGCTGCTGACTTCCACGCCCACGACGCCCTGGCCCGGCGCGCGGCGTCGTCCTCCATGGTGCTGCTGAAGAACGACGGCGGTCTGCTCCCGTTCACCGCCCAAGCCTCGCTGGCCGTGATTGGTGAACTGGCCCGGACTCCGCGCTACCAGGGCAGCGGATCCTCGCGGGTAAACCCCACCCGCCTCAGCACACCGTGGGCGGCGCTCTCCGCCCGGGTATCCGGGGCATCATTTGCCCCCGGCTACAGCCTTGATGATCTTCAGCCGGATGCCGGACTCATTGAGCAGGCGGTACAGGCCGCAGCGGCCGCAGACCAGGTGGCGGTCTTCCTTGGGCTGCCCGATGCTGCGGAGACCGAGGGCCTGGACCGCACTTCACTTCAACTGCCGGATGCCCAGCTTCGCCTGCTCGACGCCGTAGCGCAGGTTCGGCCGGATGCAGCGGTTGTGCTCTCCAACGGTTCCGTGGTTGACACGGCGTGGGCGCCGAAGGCCGCTGCGGTGCTTGAGAGCTGGCTGGCGGGCCAGGCCGGCGGGGATGCCGTGGCCGATGTGCTGCTGGGGCAGGTGAATCCCTCCGGCAAGCTGGCCGAAACCTTCCCGCGCAGGCTCGAAGACACCCCGGCATACGGTAATTTCCCCGGGGAGGCGGACGAGGTGCGTTACGGGGAAGGAGCCCTGGTCGGCTACCGCTGGTATGACACCCGGAAGCTGGAACCAGCGTTCCCCTTCGGGCACGGGCTCAGCTACACGCAGTTCGGCTACTCGGACCTGGCGGCCGCGGTGCAGGACGGCACTGGAATGCGGGTGTCCCTGCAGCTGACCAACACCGGCGCCCTCCAGGGCGCAGAGGTCGTCCAGCTCTACGTTGCTGCTCCGGCCGGAGCCGTGCCGCGGCCTGAGCAGGAGCTGCGCGGCTTCCAGCGTGTTGACCTTGCGCCCGGGGAAACCCGCACGGTGACCCTGGCGCTCCAGCCCGGGAGCCTTGCCCGGTTCGATCCGACTACCCGGTCCTGGGTCACCGATCCGGGAACCTACGAGGTCCGCGCCGGATCTTCCTCCCGTGACATCCGGCTCACCACGGCTGTTGAACTTACTGCGCCGGTACCCCTGCCCCTCCCCACCGCGTCCTCCACCCTGGCTGAGTGGATGCACCATCCGCTGGGTGCAGCCGTCCTGGGAGAGGCATTTAATGCCGCTGCGCCGGGCAGCGGGGAGACAGCGCAGCTGCTGACACTGATGGGCAGCCTGCCGCTGGAACGGCTCGGCCGGTTCCCGGGTTCTCCGCTCAGCGCAGATCAGGCGGCCGGCCTGGCCCGGCTGGTGGCCGAGCGCGCCGGCCGGGACCACGGGCCCGGTGCAGGGAGCTGAGGGCAGCGCGGCGGACCAGATGCCCCGTCCCGGTATTACCGGTTGCTGCGGTCCGGGGAGGCGGAGCGTTCGGATGCCATCGCTGCAATAGTCCCGGCTGCCAGCAGGGCGCCGATGCTGATGCAGACGGCCAGCAGCGGAAGTGTCCAGCTTCCGGCGGCATCATGCAGGGTGCCCAGGGCAACCGGGCCTGCTGCAGCCACGAGGTAGCCGCCTCCCTGCACCATGGCGGACAGCTGCCCGGCGTGGCGCCCTGAGCCACCCAGCCGGACCAGGATCAGGAACAGCACAGTGATGCCGGCGCCCTGGGCAATTCCACCCAGCGTCACCCACGCCACCCAGCCTGTCGGCGCCAGCAGGAGTCCCGCAGGCAGGGCAGCCCAGGCAGCGGCCGTCAGCCAGAGCAGGGTCCGGGTTCCCAGACGGCGGGCGAGCAGCGGAACGGCCAGCGCTCCGATGATCGC
Organism: Arthrobacter sp. NPDC055585; assembly: GCF_053619115.1. NCBI lineage: Bacteria > Bacillati > Actinomycetota > Actinomycetes > Micrococcales > Micrococcaceae > Arthrobacter > Arthrobacter sp. NPDC055585. The sequence goes on along the minus strand of NZ_JBSHIT010000003.1, from coordinate 264,869 downwards.
CGGACCCTGGAACAGCGAGGCACCTGCGCCGGCACCGGCAGCGTCAAGCCCCAGGAGGTCCGTCAGCAGGGTCGGCAGCCAGGTGGAAACCGCGTAGAAGGAAAATGCCTGGCCGCTGAAGGCAATCAGAAGGAGCCAGGCGACCGGGCGCCGCCACACCGGAGTCTCCCGGGGCGCCGGTGTATCGGATTCTGCCGTGTCGGAGATGGAGGCTCTGCCGGCTTTGTCCGCCTCCGGCTCCCCGGAGCTGCCGGCGGAGGACCCGCCGTCGTTTGTTTCGCGTGCGCGTTCGGCACGGGCTCCGCCGAGGACAAAGTCCCGCCAGCCCACCAGCCCCAGCCAGGCGAGGGCTGCCGCGATGGCCAGCCCGCTCCAGACCGCCATCGCCACTCGCCAGCCAAACGCAGCGGCCAGCGGCGCCGTCAGAATAAGCGTTGTCATGGAGCCGATGTTCATGGCTGCCGTGTAGGTGCCGGTTACGAGCGGCACCCGGGCAGGCTGGAAATCGCGCCGGATAATGACCGGGACCAGGACATTTCCGACGGCGATCGATGCGCCGATCACAACTGTTCCGGCGAGTGCCAGTCCGGTCCCGCCGACTGAGCGCAGGATCGTTCCGGCCAGGATGCCGGCCAGGCAGAAGGCGATTGCCTGGTCCGGTCCCCCGCGCCGCAGCAGCGGCAGCGCAAGGAAGGAGATGACTCCGAAGCAGGCGATCGGCAGGGCCGTAAGCAGGCCGGAGGTCTGGACGGACATCCCGAGTTCTGACTGCAGGACATTCAGGATGGGTGACGGCGCGACGATCGGGCCCCTGAGGTTCAGGGCGATCAGCACGATCCCGGCCAGCGCCCCCCAGAACACCCGGCGCGCAGACCTCTGCCGGCCGTTGTGTCCGGTGCGTGCGGGGCTCTCCAGGTGCATGCTGCGGCGCTTCCTTCGGGACTCGGGGCCGGCCGCCGGTCGTGGCTGCCTGCCCGATTCTCTCACCGCCGGGCATAACGGACCTGAAAGGCACGCAGGACGCCGTCACAATGGGTTCGCGGAGACGGCGGATTACGCGGCGCGGCGCGGGGAAAGACGCCTTAGAACTGCTGCTGCGGCTGCGGCGGGAAGGCCGGCAGGTGGTGGGTCGGCAGCCGGTCTCGGTCGAAGGTGACCGTCGTGTAACCGTGCGGTGCCGGGCGGCCGTTCTCGTCCAGGTTGACGAAGACAATGCGTTCGATGGTCAGGATGCTGGATCGGGTAATCATGTTCCGCACCTCGGCCCGCATCGTCAGGGATGTCTTGCCGAACTTGGTGGCGCAGAGTCCCATTTCAATGAGGTCGCCCTGCTGTGCGGAGCTCACAAAGTTGATTTCGGACATCAGCTTTGTGACGACCCGCCCGTTGCCCATCTGCAGGATTGCGTAGATGGTTGCTTCTTCATCGATCCACCGCAGCAGCGAGCCGCCGAACAGTGTTCCGTTTGCGTTCAGGTCTTCAGGCCTGACCCATTTGCGGGTGTGAAAATTGATGTCGCCAGATTCCATGATTCTCAGGTTATCCCCGCGGGAGCGCCCTTCCGTGACCGGTGTGAGGGTGCGCACCGGGCTTCATGATGGCGGGAACAACCCCTTCCGAGGAGGATTTGCGGTGCGCTATCCCACACTCCAGCCTTCGTCGGCGGGAAGGATCGATCCGGTCACGGCGACGGCGTCGTCACTGAGCAGGAAGGTCACCGGAGCGGCTACCGCCGCTGCTTCGAGGTCCGCAGGGATCAGCGACGCAGCCGGCAAAGGTCCCAGTCCGCCCGGAAATCCGTAGTTCGAGTCAAGGGTGTTGCGGGTAGGCATGGGAACGACGGCGTTGACGCGGACACCGCGGGGTGTATACGTATACGCCTCACTGCGGGTCAGCCCGATGACGGCATGCTTTGCAGCGGTGTACGCCGCTCCCCCGATCGAGCCGCGCAGGCCTGCCTGTGAGGCCAAATTCACTATGGACCCGGCCCCGCGGGAGAGCATCAGCGGAATCACCCTGCGTGAGAGACGGAACGGTCCGGTGACATTGATCCGGAATATGCGCTCCCACAGGTCGTCGTGCACCTCGTGCAGTGGTTCCATATCGTCCGAGACACCGCCAATCAGGGCCAGGCCGTCGATCTCCCTGCCCGCTGCGTCGATGATCCGCTGGATGTCCTCCTCCCGGCTGAGGTCCGCAACCACACCGGTGGTGCCGTGCGCCGCCGGATTCTCAAGCAGCGCCTCCATCCGGAGAGTGTTGAGGTCCACGGCAATAACGTGCGCGCCTTCCTTTGCCAGCCGCAGTGCGGTGGCGCGGCCAACCCCGGACCCGGCACCGGTTACGATCACGGTTTTGCCCCTGAACCGCCCCGGAATGATTCCTTCCTTCCAGTTCAGCGGGGATGGTGGGGGTGCAGACGGAAAAAGGTGGACCAGCTCGGGGTTCGGCGGGGACTCGGAGAAGCTGTGGTTCGCGGCCTCCACCAGTAGATTCAGCTGTTCGGTTGTGACGTTCCCCCGGGAGAGCGTGACGATCGAGGACAGTGGAAGACTCTGTACAGCGTAGATGGCCCGAACGTCCGGCCCGCGTCTGGCCAGGACATCGAGGAGGATGGCTCGGCCGCTGGGATGTTCAAGCCACTCCGAGATCAGCGACTCAGTGCTTAGCTGGTGAGGACCTTCGGACATTTTTTGCATCCGTTCCCGAGCCGGTCCGCCGCGTGCCGTGGGGTGGCTGCAGTCGACTAGCTGCTGTCTAGGTGACCCCTCTTTCACTATGCCACGCAGCGACAGGGTGCGGACAGGATGGACGGCGTATTCGGTGTGCGCGCAGGGCCGGTTCCCTCGTCCCGCGGTTTAGGCAGTTGGGTCAGTCTTCGAGGGCGGTGGGGCCGGCGGCGGGTATCCGGGGGCCGGCGGCCCGGTGTACGGGTTACCGGGATAGGCAGTGCCCGGCTGGTTTCCGGGATAGGGCCCCGGATACGGCCCCGGATAGGGTGCCTGATACGGCATGGGATATGGCGTGGGATATGGTGCGCCGCCCGGAGGATACGCGGGTCTGTCCGGTGTCCGGCGCAGCAGGATGATCCCGCCGACCAGCAGGGCCACCCCGGCACAAGCCAGGAACACTGCGCCGATCCAGAGGCCGCCCGCTACCGGGCCAAGCCAGTCGGCACGGAAGCCGGCCTGGAGGTCTGCCGCCACGGGCGCGGAGCCGTCGGCGTTCATCACCACCACGGTCCAGTCGCCGGTCTGCAGGTTCCAGCTGAGCTGTTGTTCGCCGGTTCCGCTTGATTGTGCCGCCCAGAAGTCCTGGGCCGCCGGCGGCAGCGGCTCGGACACGCCCTGGTATTCGCGGTAGGAAACATCGAAGGGTGAGAACTGGACATCCCGCAGCTCGCTGTAGGAAACGTCCTGCAGATACCGTTCCACGTCCCTGCTCGGCCCAATCCCCATAAACAGTTCTCCCGAGCTGCCGGCGGACTCACCCCGGATAAGAGCGGTGCCAACATTGTCCTGGCGTCGAACCCCCATGCCTACCTCAAGGTCGGGCAGGGTGAGGGCGTGGGAATCCACAGAGTAGATCTCACGGGGAAGAGTGAAGAACCCCTCTCTGTCCTGATGGCTGCTCGCTGCTGAAACACCGGCAGCGGCAATACCCATGCCCAGCCCGAACAGGATCAGCAGTCCGCCGGCAACGATCATGATGATTTTTCCGGCCCGCATCTTTCCTCCAGCCCTCAGCCCGTGACGGTGGCCCTGATTTCAGGGTTCGCCGCACCGGCTGCGGTGTCAAGGATTCCCGGCAGCCCCCGGTTCCTGCAGCACGTCGGCGAGGTCATAGCGCACCGGTTCATCGAGCTGGTCATAGCCGCAGCTCTTCGGATCACGGTCCGGCCGCCAGCGCAGGAAACTTGGCGGGTGCCGGAACCGCGGCCCCTCCATGTGGTCGTATGCCACCTCCACTACCCGTTCTGGCCGAAGCGGGGTGAAGGACAGATCCTTGCTGCCGGTCCACCGGCTCCCTTCTGAACTGTGTGGTGTCCTGGAACCGGATTCCGCTTCCTCCGCGCTCCAGGGGTGGGACGCGTCCCAGGTCACCAGGGGCTGCAGCTCGTTGAAGAGCTCACTGCGCCGGGCCATCGGAAAGGCGCCGATGACTCCCGCATTGGAGAGGTTGCCGCGGTCGTCGTACAAACCCAGCAGCAGCGATCCGATGCGGTCCTCCCCCGTTTTGTGCGTACGGTAGCCCGCCACCACGCAGTCAGCCGTGCGGCGGTGCTTGACCTTGGTCATGGCCCGTTTACCAGGCTCGTAGTTCCCGTCCAGCGGTTTCGCTACCACTCCGTCCAGGCCCGCCCCCTCGAATCGCTCGAACCATTCCTGCGCCGTCACTGCTTCCAGGGTCTGCCGGGTCAGGTGGAGCCGCCCGCCCGCCGCACCCAGGACTGATTCGAGTTCCTCCCGCCGTGCCCGGAAGGGTTCACCGGTCAGGTCCCGGCTGTCCAGTGCCAGCAGGTCGAAGGCCACGAACTGTGCGGGTGTCTGCTCCGCCAGCAGCTCCACACGGCTTTCGGCCGGATGGATCCGTTGCTGCAGCAGGTCGAAGTCCAGCTTCCGGCCATCGGCGCTGATAAGGATGATCTCCCCGTCCACCACGCACCGGCCCGGCAGCCCCTGACGAAAGGCCTCGAGAAGCTCCGGAAAGTAGCGGTTCAGGCTCCGTCCGTTGCGGCTGAGGATCTCCACCTCGTCCGCGTCCCGGAACACCAGCGCGCGGAATCCGTCCCACTTGGGCTCATAGGCGTAGCTGCCTTTGGGGATGCCGGCTGCGGGTTTGGCCAGCATAGGCGCAAGAGGCGGGGACAGCGGCAGTTCCATTGGCACGGCCTTCCTTGATCTGGTTTGTGCGAATCGGGATCACACGCGGTCAGGGCTGAGCACCACCGTAGGATGCATTTATGAGTCTGAACAGCACCACCGGCCAACGTGCTGCCTCCGGCGCCGGCCACTTTGAGCCTCCACTGCTTCACCCGGTTCACCGGATCGGCGCCCGGACACTGGACTTCCGCCGGCAGGTGGCCCTGATGGCCATCATCAACCGCACACCCGATTCGTTCTACGATGCCGGCCGCACTTTTGGACAGCAGGAGGCAATTGATGCGGCACTGCAGGCGGTGCACGACGGCGCGGACTGGGTTGACATTGGCGGCGTACCGTTCGCGCCCGGCCCGGCGCTGGACGCCGCTGAAGAAGCAGCACGGATTGTTCCGGTCATCCGCGCGGCACGGGACGCTTCCGACGTCATTATTTCTGCTGACACGTTCCACCCCGCTGTGGCTGAACGGGCGATCGAGGCCGGTGCCACGGTCATCAACGACACCACCGGACTGCACGATCCACAGCTGGCACGGGTGGCTGCGCAGACCGGCGTGCACCTTGTGGTGACCCACAGCCTCGCTGCACCGCGCACGGTCTATCCGCGGCCGCAGTACGCCGATGTGGTGGCCGAAGTGGCAGCGTTTCTGCAAAGCCGTGCCGGCTACGCCCAGGACCTGGGCGTGGCACCTGAGAAAATCATCATCGATCCAGGACATGACCTGAACAAGAACACCCTGCACTCACTTGAACTGACGCGCAGACTCGCGGAGATAGCCCAGCTGGGTTTCCCGGTCCTGGCTGCCGTGTCCAACAAGGACTTCATCGGTGAGACCCTTGATGAGCCCAAGTCGGAACGGGTCGAGGGGTCCCTGGCCGCAGCAGTCGCGAGTATTTTCAACGGTGCCCGGATTCTGCGGATGCACAACGTCGGGGCTGCATCCCGTGCCATCCGGATGACCGAAGCTGTTCTGGGCTGGCGCGAACCGGTCCGCCTGCGGCACAACATGGGCGAGAAGAACGAGCCTGCCCCGTGAGCAGTGCCGCTATCACCGCTGCCGGCTCGGAGGAGGAACTGAACGACTCCCAGCTCCTGGACGCGTATGCCTGGGATACGGTGCCCGGCCAAGCAGGCCGTCCCTGCTTCCGGTTCAATTTCATCGCCTCACTGGACGGGGCAGTGAGCTTCAACGGCCGGTCAGGGGAACTGGGGAACGACGCCGACCGCCGGGTATTCGGCCTGCTGCGCTCCACAGCTGACCTCATTCTGGTGGGTGCGGGAACGGTGCGTACGGAAGGTTACGCCGGTGACCTGCTTCCTGCCCGGACGCAGTCCGGGCGCGCGCGGCGCGGGCTCGCCGCCCATCCCGGCATCGCCGTCGTATCGGCGTCCCTGGACCTGGACCCGGAGTCGGGTTTTTTTGCCGAGGCGCCGGTCCGGCCGCTGATCCTTACTGCGGCCGCGGCACCGGAATCCCGCCGCAGTGCCCTGGAAGAGGTGGCGGACGTTGTAGTTGCCGGGGCGCGGACAGTTGAACCCCGTCAGGCAGCGGCCGTGCTCGCCGGACGCGGTCACCACCGTGTCCTGTGCGAAGGAGGGCCGCAGCTCTTCGGCTCGTTTCAGTCGGCGGGACTGGTCGATGAGCTGTGCCTGACCCTTGCACCGGTTTTAGCTGCCGGCGCAGCAGGCCGGATCAGTGCCGGGGCACCGGAACTCGGCCTGGCACGGCTGCGGCTGACGCACGTGCTGCGCTCCGGGGACACCCTGCTGCTCCGCTACCTCGCATCCTGACGTCCCCGGCCCCCGGGGGGCCAGGTCAGAAATTGATCATGTGGCCGGTCAGGCCGTGGAACGCTTCCTGGAGCGCCTCGCTGAGCGTTGGGTGCGTGTGGACGTTGCGGGCGAGTTCCGACGCCGTGAGGTCCCACTTCTGGGCCAGCGTCAGTTCCGGCAGCAGTTCGGACACATCGGGACCAATGAGGTGCCCGCCCAGCAGTTCCCCGTAGGCGGAATCAGCGATGAGCTTCACGAAGCCCACCGGTTCTCCCAGCCCGTGTGCCTTTCCATTCGCGGTGAACGGGAAAGTACTCACCACTATGTCGTGTCCCTCGTCTTTGGCCTGGGCTTCGGTGAGTCCAAAACTGGCAACCTGCGGCTGGCAGAACGTGGCCCGCGGCATCATGCGGTAGTCCCCCAGCGGCATAGTCTCCGCGCCGGCAATGGTTTCAGCTGCCACTACCCCCTGGGCTTCCGCCACGTGGGCCAGCTGCAGCTTGGCGGTCACGTCGCCGATGGCGTACAGGTTGGGGACACTCGTGCGCATGTAGTCATCAATGGCGATCGCGCCGCGGTCCGTGACTTCCACGCCGGTGCTTTCCAGTCCATAGCCGTCCAGCCTCGGGGCGAAGCCAACGGACATCATGACCCGGTCCGCCTCGATTGACTGCTGGCTGCCGCCCTTGTCCGTGTACGTAACCGTGACGGAGCTGCCGTTGTCCGCAACCGTCTCGACTTTCGCTGAGGTGTGGATCGGAATGCCCAGCTTTTTGTACTGCTTGGTGAGCTCCTTGGATACGTCAGGGTCTTCGTTCGGCAGCGCGCGGTCCATAAACTCGATGATCGTTACGTCCACGCCGTAGCTGCGCAGCACGTACCCGAATTCCATGCCGATGGCACCGGCGCCCACGATCACCATCTTCCCGGGCAGGTCGCGGCTGAGGATCTGCGTCTCATACGTGACGACGTTCTCGCTCAGTTCAACTCCGGGCAGCAGCTTCACGGCGGCGCCGGTCGCGATAATCGCGTTTTCAAAGGTGACTTCCTCGGTCTTGCCGTCCGACAGGGCCACCTCGATGGTATGGGCGTCCTTGAACACCCCGTGACCGTCATACTCGGTGATCTTGTTCTTCTTCATCAGGAAGTGAACGCCCTTGACCCGCCCGTCCGCCACCTGCCGGCTGCGGTCAAAAGCGGCACCGTAGTCGAAGCTCACGTCGCCGTGCATGCCGAATGTCTCCGCCTGGCGGGTAAAGATCTGTGCAAGCTCCGCGTTGCGCAGCAGCGCCTTGGACGGGATGCAGCCTACGTTCAGGCAGACCCCTCCCCAGTACTTCTCCTCGATGACTGCAACGCTGAGGCCCAGCTGGGCGGCGCGGATGGCGGCAACGTAACCGCCGGGCCCGGCTCCCAGGAGAACGACGTCGTAATGTGCACTCATGCTGGCTCCTCAATCGTGGACATAGGGCTTGTGGAACAGTACCGGCTCAGATGTAACCGCGGTACCCCTCCCAGGCGCGGCGCCGCTCCGGGAAGGGGTCGGATTCGATCCGGTCCTGCCGGTCGAAGATCCGGGTGTGGCGCTTTTCCTCCTCATACCGCGGCCAGTCCTCCCCGGGCAGATGCCGGTGGGCCAGGCTGAGCAGGGAGCCCTGGAACCGTGCCGAGAGTTCACGCAGTTCATCCATGCCGCCCAGCAGGGACAGGGCCCTCATGGTCCGTTCATTGGTTTCCCCGAAGATGACCGGAACGTCAAAGGCGTGGGTGGCACCAAAGCCCAGCAGGTTCATGAGCCGGGTGGCGTAGTCGTAGCGGTAGATCCAGGTGGGAGCTACCCTGGAGTGGCCTTCGGCGACCATCTGGCTGGGGTACCAGAAAACCAGGTCGCCGCTGATTTCCACGGACTGGTCCCGCGACGGGTACCCGGGGTACGCGGCGGTCACGCGTGCCATCGCCGCGGGGTCCGTGCCGGCGAACATGCGTTCCAGCCGGGCCGGAGTGGAGGGCAGAATGTTATCCAGCTTGGCAAACAGCGCGCCTTCCTGGGCCATGGTTCCCAGCACCAGGGGCTTGGGGGCCGATTCGCCGTCCAGATAGGTGTCAATGGGATGCCGCGGCAGGAACTCGCCGTCGATCACCGGCGAAACGCTCAGCGAACCCGGCTGCTGGACCGGGCCAATCTTGCTGGTCATTTTCTGGATAGCGCTGACAAGCTTGCCCGCAGGGATGCGGGAAAGCACTTCGGCGGCCCTGGATTCATCCACGCGCAGGATTTCCAGCAGATCCAGTGCCCACCTCTCGTGCATGTCCGGATAGTAGGCCCCGGCCGGTGCGGGACTTTGGGCGAACGCCTTATGGAAATAGGGGGCGGCGGAGGGGATGCACATCAGGGCGGTAACGGAAATGCCGCCCGCCGACTCTCCGAAGATAGTGACGTTGTCCGGATCCCCGCCGAAGGCCGCGATGTTCTCCTGCACCCAGGCCAGCGCCGCGACCTGGTCCCGCAGGCCGAGGTTTGAATCGAAGGGCCGCTGGGGGGTTGAAAAGGACGTGAAGTCCATAAACCCGAGGGCACCGATCCGGTAGTTGAGGCAGACGTACACCACTTCCCCGGTGCGCACCAGGTTCGCGCCGCGGTAGGTACGTACCGCTGAGGAGCCTGAGCTGAACGCGCCGCCGTAAAGATAAACGAGCACCGGCAGTCCGGTCTGGTCCTGGTCAAGCGGGGCGCTGACATTCACCGTCAGGCAGTCTTCGCTCATGAGCGGCCGCCGGCGGGAACCGGTCAGCGCCAGCCCGCGGGACTGCGGTGGAATCGCACCGAACTCGGATGCGTCACGCACTCCCGTCCAGGGCTCGGGAGGAACCGGGGCACGAAGCCGCAGCTCTCCCAGTGGAGGTGCCGCGTAGGGAATCCCGCGCCAGGTACGAACACCGTCTTCAACAATGCCGCGAACCCAGCCATTTGCTGTTTCGACCTCGAGTGCTGATATGTCCAGGGACATTCGCTCACCTGCTTCCACGGGCGGTGCAGGCTCCGGGGCTCGGGTAAGCCGGGTGTCAGGGGCCGGTTCCGCGCTTACCCACGATAGACCTCGGGGCAGGCAGGAACCAGAGCCGGCTGTATATGCCCGGCCACCGGAGAGGGATCCGGTGCGGCGGCATTAGCCGGAACTGTTCAGGGTGTGTGCGGCATAGGGTTGCGCAGGAGATAGCGGTGCACGGCCAGCTCCTTGAGGCAGAGCAGGCCGACGGCGGCTACGTTCAGCAGGATTTTGGCCGTCGTATCCCATTCGGTCAGGGCGCAGAGCATCCAGACCACCAGAAGTACGGCAGCATCCAGCCGGCGCAGTGCACCGGGTGTCCTGGCTGCACGCGCGCCCTGAGACCGCTGAGACCGAGGCTGGGCACGCATGGTGGCGCTCATCAAAGCCATAGGAACTTCTTTCCCCCGCAACGCGGCGGAACTGCCTATTTCACACAAGGCAGTTGCCGCCCTTAAAGAACTTCTATCACACCCGGGCAAACTCACCCAGTTAACGCCTGCACGCTCCGGGCTGTCGCTTAACGTTCTGCAACACTGCCGTCTTCCACGGTCCAGAGCCGGTCCAGCTGGACATTCTGAAGCATCCGCCGGTCATGGGTCACCAGCAGGAGCGTTCCCGTGTAGGACTCCAGTGCTTCTTCGAGCTGCTCGATTGCCGGCAGGTCCAGATGGTTGGTGGGTTCGTCCAGGATCAGCAGGTTCACCCCGCGTGCCTGGAGCAGGGCCAGGGCTGCACGCGTCCGTTCACCCGGGGACAGTGCACCGACTTTGGTTCCAGACTGGTCCGCCTTCAGCCCAAACTTGGCCAGCAGGGTCCGGACTTCCCCTGCGTTCATCTCAGGGACGCTGGACTCAAAGGCTGCCGCCAGGGGCTCCCCGGCAGGTAGCTGGGTGCGCAGCTGGTCGATCTCGCCCAGTGCTACTCCCGCACCCAGCGACGCCGATCCTTCCTCCGGCGCCAGGGTGCCGCGCAGCAGGGAAAGCAGGGTGGATTTGCCCGCCCCGTTGGGTCCGGTGATGCCGATTCGTTCGCCGGCATTTACCTGGAGGGAAACCGGGCCGAAAGCGAAGTCACCGCGCCTTACTGCGGCCTGGTTGAGGACGGCCGCCACCGAGCCGGAGCGGGGGGCCGCAGCAATCGAGAACTGCAGCTGCCATTCCTTCCGCGGCTCTTCCACCTCGTCCAGCCGGGCGATGCGCGACTCCATCTGGCGCACTTTCTGTGCCTGCTTTTCGGAGGACTCCATACTCGCCCGGCGCCGGATCTTGTCATTGTCCGGGGACTTCCGCATGGCGTTGCGCACGCCCTGGGAACTCCACTCGCGGGTGGTCCTTGCCTTCGCGACCAGCTCAGCCTTCCGGCCGGCGAACTCGTCGTAGGCTTCGCGCGCGTGCCGCCGGGCGACTGCGCGCTCCTCCAGGAAAGCGTCGTAACCGCCGTCGTACACGGCCACCTGGTTCTGGGCCAGGTCAAGTTCAACGATCCGGGTGACACAGCGGGCCAGGAACTCCCGGTCATGGGAAACCAGCACAACCCCGCCCCGCAGCCCGCGGACAAAGTCCTCCAGGCGGGCCAGGCCGTCCAAATCCAGATCGTTGGTCGGTTCATCCAGCAGGACTATGTCAAAGCGGCTCAGAAGCAGTGCGGCGAGAGCTACCCGGGCTGCCTGTCCGCCTGAAAGGCCGGTCATCTGCGCATCGGTCCCAAGCTCGAGGCCAAGGTCGGCCAGGACCGCCAGCATCCTGTCCTCCAGGTCTGCGGCGCCGGACGCGAGCCAGGCATCCAGGGCGGCTGCGTACTCGTCCTGCGCCTGTGCTGATTCGGTTCCGAGGCCTTCCGCAGCGGCTTCCATTGCTGCCGTGGCAGCGGCTGCGCCGGTGCGCCGCGTTATGTAGCCTGCCACGGTTTCGCCCTCAACGCGTTCATGTTCCTGCGGCATCCATCCCACGAACGCGTCAGTCGGATGGCGCTCAACGGTCCCTTCAAAGGGCACTGCCGCTCCGGCGAGCAGTCCCAGCAGCGTGGATTTGCCGGCGCCGTTGCTTCCCACCACACCAACGACGTCGCCGGGGGCAACGGTCAGGGACAGGTTTGAGAACAGGACACGGTGGGCGTAACCGCCGGATAGATTGCGGGCTACAAGAGTGGCGGTCATACCCTCAATCTTATGCGGCGTCCGGCAGCCGGAAGACCGGACGGAAAGGAGCTACCGGTAACCCTGGTACCCGTCCCAGGCTCGCCGGCGGACCGAGCGCGGGTCGAGTTCAATCCGGTCATACCGGTCGAAGATCTTGGTGCGGCGCGACGTCGCATCGTAGTGCGGCCACATCGGTCCGGGCGCGCCGCTGCGAGCGAAGCGAAGCAGCGCCGACTGGAACCTGTGGCCCACGTTCACTGCGGTCCGCCGGTTGCCCATACTGAGCAGCATCCGCCCGGCACCGCCGTCGTACGTGCCGAAAACCGCCATCAGATCCATGCCGTGCGTGGCGCCCAGGTGCACCGCCCGGGCCGCGCGCGGTGCATAGTCGAACCGGTAGGACCAGGTTGGTGCGTGGCCGGAGTGCGCTTCGGCAGCCTGCACGCTGGGGTACCAGAACACAGCGTCACCGCCCAGCTCTATTGCCTGGCGGCGGTGCGGATATCCGCGGTAGGCGGCAGCGACCCGGTCCCGGCTCCCCGGGTCCGTCAGTTCAAACATCCGCTCGATCCGTTCCGGGGACGTCGGGAGTATATTGTGCAGCCTGCTGAAGAACGCCCCTTCGTTCTCCATGGTTCCGATCACCATGGGCACCTTGTGGGCACGGCCCTTCTCGAAGGCCTCCAGCGGGTGCAGGGGAAGGAAAGAACCGTCCACTACCGGTGCGGGGCACAGCGCCCCGGGCCGGGTCTCCGGAGTAATCCTGCCGCTGAGCTCATCCTGGGCTTTCACCAGTGTGGCCGCCGGGAGGCCGGACAAGGCTTCGGCGGCGCCGCCGGGACCGGTGCCCAGCACGGCCAGGAACTCCCCCGCCCACTGGGAAGCCAGGTCCGGGCCGTACGCCGCCCCCGGAGCCGGGCTCTGCAGGAACGTCCGGTGGAACAAACCAGCGGCTGCCGGGACGCACATCAGTGTCAGCGCCGATGCCGCACCGGCGGATTCACCGAACAGGGTGATGTTCTCCGGGTCCCCGCCGAAGGCCGCAATGTTCCGGCGGACCCATTCCAGGGCTGCCACCTGGTCAGCCAGGCCAACATTGACATCAAAGGTGCGTTCAGGAGTCGAGTAGGCGCGGAAGTCCATAAATCCGAGCGCACCCAGACGGTAATTCATCGAAACGAACAGGACGTTTCCCGCCGCCGCCAGCCGGGCGCCGTCGACCAGGTCCATGGCAGCGGATCCGGTGGTGAATGCTCCGCCGTGAATGAAGACCAGAACGGGAAGCGGCGCATCGGCGGGCGCCGCCGGGGCAGCAACATTCAGTGTCAGGCAGTTTTCACTCATGGGTGTTTTCGCGTCCGCGCCGGGCAGGATCCGCCGGATGGTCTGGGGTGCCCAGGCGCCGAAGCTCCCCGCATCCAGCACGCCGCTGCGGTGCTCGGGGCGAACCGGCAGCCGCAGCCGCAGGGCGCCCACCGGGGGCTGGGCATACGGGATGCCCCTCCACACCCGGGCGTGATCCGTCTGCCGTCCACGGACTGGCCCCTCGGTGGTCTGGACGGTGAGATCTGCTTCCGCGGTGGCAGTCGGCATGTTTGTCCTTTCGCCCGTGGGCCCGGCGCTTGGATTGGGGTGGGTCCGGGCACTTTTGGATACTAGTTCCCGGCCGCGGCACAGACCATCCCCGCTGCGGATACCCGCCTTCGCTCCGCCGGGATAGGACACCGGGAGGCGGCGTCTGCGGTTCAGCCAGCGGCAGAACGGCCCCTCTGGGTGACCATCAGTATGCTTATGCTTCCTGTACGACCCCGACGAGAGGAGCAACATGGCACGCGTCGCAATTATTGGCGGACATGGCAAGGTGGCACTGCAGCTGGCAAAGGATCTCGCGGCGAACGGACACCAGGTGTCCTCGCTCTTCCGGAACCCAGACCACGTTTCCGAGGTGGCTGCCACCGGTGCTGAGCCGGTTGTGGCCGACGTCGAAAAGCTGGACACCCCGGAGCTCGCTGCACTGCTGGGCGGGCACGACGCCGTGGTGTGGTCCGCCGGAGCCGGCGGCGGCTCCCCCGAACGGACCTACGCAGTGGACCGGGACGCAGCCATCCGTTCCATGGAGGCAGCAGAGCAGGCAGGCGTACAGCGCTACGTCATGGTCTCCTACATGGGCGCCGGAAAGGACCACGGCGTTGATCCGGACAACGGCTTCTACGCTTACGCCGAGGCGAAGGCCGCAGCTGATGAGCATCTGCGCCGCAGCGGCCTTGACTGGACCATTCTTGGTCCCAGCGCGCTGACTGATGATCCCGGGACCGGCCGCATCAGCACGGGCCCCGGCCAGGACGGCAGTGTTTCCCGCGCCGACGTTGCGGCAGTGGCGGCTGAAGTTCTTGAGCAGCCGGGCACGGTTGGGCAGTTCATCGAATTCATCAATGGGCAGACTCCGGTCCGCGACGCGGTAGCTGCCCAGGCAAACGCCTAGGCGGCAGCAGCATAAGGGACGGGTGCGGCAGCCAGACTGCCGCACCCGTCCTTTTGTGCGTCCCGGCCGCACTGCTGCCTGCCGGTCTCCGGATCCTCAGGTGTCTTTGTGCGCTCCGGGCCCGGGCTCGACGGCGAACACGTCAGGCGCGTCGTATCCGGCCCTCGCGAACGCGCGCACCACTGCGTTACCAACCTGCCCCGCCTCGGGCTGGCTGACCAGTACCACGGCTGAGCCGCCAAAACCCCCGCCGGTCATGCGCGCTCCGGGCGCCCCGGCCGCCGTCGCCGTTTCAACTGCAAGGTCCAGCTCCGGGCAGGAGACCTCAAAGTCATCGCGCAGCGATTCATGGCTGGAGGCCAGGACCTGCCCCAGACCACGGATGGGCCGGCCTGCTTCAAGATGCGCGACGGCGGTCAGCACCCTCGCGTTCTCGCTGACCACGTGCCTGGCCCGCTGATAAGCCTTCCGGTCCAGCCGCGGGGCGGCCAGCACGAGGTCCGGCAGGGTAAGCTCCCGCAGCGACGGCACACCCAGAGCTTCTGCGGCGCGTTCGCAGTCACGGCGGCGCTCAGCGTACCCGCCCGAATCGTGGGCGTGGCTGACTTTGGTGTCGATGACCAGCAGGGACATGTCCTCCCCTGCCAGATCCAGCGGAACCAGCCGGTGCGCACGCGTGCCGCAGTCGAGGAACAGGCCATGGCCGGCTTCGGACAGCAGGGACGCTGACTGGTCCAGGATCCCGGTGGGAGCACCGGAAAATTCGTTCTCCGCCTGCTGGCATGCCAGCACCAGGTCCTCGGGGGACAGCTCTGATCCGGCAAGTTCCTGAACCGCCAATGCCGCGGCACACTCCACGGCAGCCGAGGAGGAGAGTCCGGCTCCCACCGGAACGTCTGAGTCCAGCAGGATATCCATTCCCGGTACCCGCACACCGCGGATCCCCAGAGCCCAGTGCACCCCAGCCACGTAGCGGCTCCAGCCTGCAAGGCGCCCGGGAGCCAGTTCAGCCACCTGGACTTCTGCCGGGTCCCCGGAGGCCGTGGTGGCGAGGCGGAGGAGTCCGTCCTGCCTCGGGGCTGCGGCAATCCGGGCCCGGCGGTCGATTGCCAGCGGAAAAACAAAGCCCTGGTTGTAGTCGGTGTGCTCCCCGATCAGGTTCACCCGTCCGGGAGCGGACCAGATGCCCGCCGGCGCATAGCCGTAGAGGTCCCTGAAGGCTGCCGCGGTGTTCATGACGGCTCTCCTGCAGTTGTGCCGTGATCGGGTGCCGGCACCGCCGCCCGGAGCCGTGCAGCGGTCTGCTCCGGACTCACGTCGGCTATGAACGCTCCCATTGCGGCCTCGGACCCCGCGAGGTATTTCAGTTTGTCCTCCGCTCTCCGCGGCGACGTCACCTGCAGGTGCAGCCGGTAGGAATCCCTGCCGGGATGCTCCACGGGCGCCTGGTACCAGGCGGCGATGTACGGCGTCGGGGTTGGATACAGGGCTTCGATCCGGCGCAGGATGTCCAGGTAAATCCTCGGAAGTTCTTCCCGTTCTTCCTCCGTGAGCGCGGCCAGGTCCGGAACACTCCGGTGCGGCACTACGTGGACCTCCAGCGGCATCCTTGCTGCGTAGGGAACGTAGGCGGTCCACCGGCGTCCGCGGGCCACTACCCTGCTGCCTTCCTGCAGCTCCGCGGCCAGCAGGTCACCGAAGAGGTCGCGTCCGGTCTTGTCACGATAGGCCTGCGCCGATTCAAGCTGGCGCAGGGTCCGCGGCGTCGGAAACGGGTAGGCGTAGATCTGCCCGTGCGGATGGTGGAGCGTGACCCCGATTTCAGCACCCCGGTTCTCAAAGATGAAAACCTGGCCAACTCCGGGAATGCCGGAGAGCTCAGCGGTCCGGTGAATCCATGCCCGAACTACAGTCCGCGCCCGTTCCAGGCCCAGTCCCGCGAAGGACGCGGTGTGCTCCGGGGAAAACGCAACTACCTCACAGCGCCCAACAGCCGGCGCTTCAAGATTGCCGGCGGCGTCGTCAGCCGGACCGGTGCCGGGACCAAAGGAGGGAAAACGGTTCTCGAAGACGGCGACGTCGTATGCGGCCGCAGGGATCTCGGTGGCTCGATCCGGGCCTGAGGGGCACAGCGGGCACTGTGAAGCCGGCGGAAGGTGGGTGCGCGTCTGCCGGTGTTCGGCATAGGAAATCCACTCGCCCAGCAGCCGGTCGTACCGCATCCGTGGTGTTCCTGGGCGCGGGGGCAGGTCGCGGGTGTCGGGCGGCAGCGCCGGATCAACCGGGATCCCGGCGTCGAAAAAATAGAGCAGCTCTCGGCCGTCAGCCAACCGGGTCTTTACGGGGGCAGCTTGGCCGGTCAGTTCGGCACCGGGCAGGTTTGGGCCGAGCGCCGCCGGATCCACTGCCCTAGCCCGTGATCTTGTACTTGGCGCGGTCCGCTTCGTCCAGGACCACCTGCTCTTCGGGAGTCATGGCAGATCCGCCGCGGCTCACCGGCATCCACCAGGCGCTGTCGGGTGCCTTTTCGGGGTAGGTGTCAATGCACTCGTCAATCCCGGCCTGCAGGATCTCCTGCAGCCGCTGAGTCTCCTCGGTAACTGAGGCATCCGGACTAATCTTCAGCGGTTCGCCAATGTGGATGCGGACCGGGGTCTTCCAAACTGCCTTCAGGCTCAGGCCGTGTCCGCGGGTGAGCATCCGGTGTCCGCCCCAGACCGAGACCGGGATGATCGGCACGCCGGCCTCGGCCGCCATGCGCACAGCCCCGGTCTTTAGCGTCCGCACCGTGAAGCTGCGGCTCACGCCGGCTTCGGGCAGCACCGCAAGGTAATCACCCTTGTGCAGCTTCTCCACCGATTCCGTGTACGCGGCTGCGCCGTTTGAGCGGTCAACCACCACATGCTCACACCAGTCGCAGACGGCAGCGACGAACTTCTTGCGGGCTGCCTTCTTGGTCACCAGGAAGCGCATATGTACCTTCAGCTGTTTCCACAGGAGGTATTCGGCGAACACAAAGTCCAGGTAGCCAAAATGCGTGACAGCCACTACGGCACCCTTGCCGGGCTCCACTTTGCGGTTCAGTCCCCTGACCAGCCCGTCCTGGGGCAGGTGCTCAAGTCCGGAGGGAATTACCTTCACCCGGAACAGCTTCACCGCCGCCACTCCGGCGAACACAATGGAGCGGTAAACGTACTTGTTGGGCCGGCGTTTCGGGGGCACAGTCGACTCCTTGGCTGGGAACGGGACAGCAATGGCAGTTTATCCCCTGCTCCGGGCAGCTAGGAAAACCATCGCGGAAGCCGCGACCGCGGCTGCAGGCGGCTAACCGGCTGCGGTTCCCCGCACCAGCAGGTACTCCCAGTCCATCTCGATGCCGTTCGCGGTGCTGCGTGCATGGCGTTCAGCCAGGGAAGACAGCTCCCGGTCCAGGGCTGCACTGCGCTCAATGTCGTCCCCCAGACCGCTGTAGACCCCGACCACAGGTCCGAAGTTCTCCTTGAAGAATTCCCTGAAGTGCTCCGGGTTCTCGAATCTGTCCACCGTGACCATCTGCTTCCGGCTCCGCCAGTCTTCCAGCGCCCCGGATTCAAACAGTCCGGCCACGTAATCTTCCCTCCCCCACATCGGCGGCCCCGGAACGGCAGCCTGCGGCGGCTGGTAGTCACGCATAATGGCGATCAGCTCTCCAATGAACCCTTCGGGGGTCCAGTTCAGCAGGGCTATTGTGCCCCCGGGACGGCAGACCCGCAGGAGTTCCGCCGCTGCCTGCCGGTGGTCCGGAGCGAACATCACCCCTACACATGACATCACGGCGTCGAATGTGCCGTCCTGGAACGGCAGGTCCTCGGCATCGCCCTGAATCCACTCCAGTTCCGCGCCCTGGTCTCCGGCAATACCCCGGCCTGCCTCAAGCAGCTCCGGTGTCAGGTCCAGGGCAACCACCCGGGCGCCGGCCAGCGCTGCGGGGATGGAGGCGTTTCCGGTTCCTGCAGCTACGTCAAGGACGTAATCCCCGGGGCCGATTCCGGCCTCGGCTGCCAGGACCGCACCCAGTTCGGGCACCACTTCTCCGGCTACGCTCTTATAGTCGCCCAGCGCCCACATCCGGCGGTGCCGGTCCTTGAGCTCCCGGGCCGGATCGAAGCGGGGCTGGGGTGTTTCCATGACTGGTTCTCCTGTACCGGGCTGTCCGGGCCGGACGTTGAAAGTCCGTTCCGGCAATTCTGATCTCGCCGCTGCGGGCTGTAAAGGCGTGCGAACACCTTCGACGCGGCACCTGCGCTGGCTATCGTTAGGTATGGCCCTTCCGGATGGTGAGGCTCCAAAGGCGTCCGACGCCGCTGCCTACGGCACTGCCGTCCCGCCGGCAGCCGAACTTGATTCCCAGCTGGGTTCCATTGACTGGTCGGTTCTGCCCCCGGGTGCAGTCCGGCTTGGTCTGGACGCCCCCAGCGGAAAACTCGCCGCGTCTGCCATGGGTGAGCCGGGCCGGACGCCGGTCCTGCTGGTTCCCGGAGTTATGGGATCAAAGGAGGACTTCTCGCTGCTGATGCCGCTGCTGGCTGCGCAGGGTTACTACGTGCTGTCCTACGACCTTTCCGGCCAGTATGAATCCGCCGCTGCAGGGCCGGAGAACCTCATCCCGCCCCGTCAGCACTACGACTATGACCTCTTTGTGGAGGATCTGCTCTCGGTACTGGACCTGCTAGGTGAGCCGGCGCATGTCCTGGGGTATTCCTTTGCCGGTGTAGTTGCCGGGCTGGCGCTGCTGCGCCGTCCGGACAGGTTCCGTACTCTGACCCTGATGAGTGCGCCTCCGGAACCGGGGCTGGCTTTCCGTTCCGTCAGGATCCTCGGCCCGTTCTCCCCGCTGGTTTCCGGCCCGGTGAGCGCGGACCTGATTGTCTGGGGTGTGAAACGGAACTTCGCCCGGGTGCCGCCGTCCAGAATGGATTTTGTGCGCAGGCGCTTCGGGTACACCCGCAGGCAGTCCATCCGGGACATCATCACGCTGATGCGGAACGTGCCGGACGTCCGTCCCCAGCTGGCCGCCCAGCCGTTGCCGAAGCTTGTGGCGGTTGGCGAACACGATGTATGGCCCAACCGTGTCCATGCCGGGTTTGCGCGGGCTATCAAGGGCCGGCTGGCCGTGTACCGCGGCGGACACAGTCCCTGCGAGACCGCGCCCAACCAACTGGCCCGCGATCTGCTGGCCCTCTACGCGGATGCGGCTCCGCCCGCCGCACCGTAGGCACCCCCGGGCCGGTGTTCTGCCTGCCACTGCCGCCGCAGCCTTCGTCGCTCCAGGGGACCCTGCTGGCGGAAGTCGGTGGCGAAAGTGGTCCAGGCCATGGACAGCCGCCGGCCCAGCCCGGACCAGCTCTCAAGCGGGCGGGCGGAAACCCCCACACGCAGTGAGTCCACCCAGAGGACGTCCATGTCCGGTGCCACCTGCCAGCTCAGATCAAGGTCGTCGTGGATCCGGGAACTGGAGCGGTGCACCCCCTCGCGCATGCGTTTCCACATGGATGCCGGGAGGGCGAAGTTGGAACCGAAGATGGGCGGGTGGCCCATCAGCAGGTTCATTGACCAGCGGTAGCCGGCTATGTAGAGGTGTTCTGCGATCCACCGGGTGTACCGGTTTCCGCCGTAGAAGTTCCCGGGACCGGTAACCACGGTGAGGGGGCCGGCTGCTTCCGCAAGGGCTTCGATCCGTTCGAGCCAGTCGGGCGGCGGCACCGAATCGGCGTCCAGCCTGGCCAGCAGCTCGCAGCCCGCGGCGTCCAGTCCGCAAGCCGTCGCGGCGGCGACTCCTGGAAGGGACTCAGCTACTCGGCGGACCCCGGCAGCCTCACAGACCGCCGCTGTGTTGTCGGTGGAATCGTTGTCCACGACCACGATTTCCTCTGGCGCCCGGGTCTGCTGTGCCAGTGCGGCCAGGCACTTCTCGAGGAACGCGCCGTCGTTCCGTGCGGGTATCACTACTGAGATGGTTGCCATATCCCCTGCTCTCCGGCCTATGCAATCGTCCCACCGGGCACGCCGGGGGCGGAAGGCGGGCAGGGCGGGCAAGGCTTCCGGGCAGCAAAAAGGGCCGGCGGCTGCCGGCCCTTTCCAGTTGTATCCGCGCTTAGAGCGTGACGGTCACTTCGTCGTAGTCGTAGCGGGGCAGGCGGTCGAACCAGGGGTTCTCGCCCGGCTTGCCCACGTTGATGACCATAAAGGTGCGGCGGTTGCTGCCGGCGTGGAACTCGGCGTCGATTCCGGCGGCGTCGAACGCGCCCATCGGACCGGCTGCGAGGCCGACGGAACGGACGGCCATGATGAAGTACGCGGCCTGCATGTGGGCGTTGTTGTTGCCCATGATGCTGCGCAGTTCGGCATTGCCGTCGAACATGGCCTTGCGGTCTGCAGCATGCGGGAAGAAGGTCGGGAAGCCTTCATGCCATTCGGTGTCGAAGCTGAGCACGGCCACCGCCGGGGCGGACGCGGTCTTGGCCTGGTTTCCCTCGGCCATGTGCTTCACCAGGCGTTCGCGTGCTTCCGGGGAGTTCACCCAGGTGATGCGCATCGGCTGGATGTTCATTGACGTCGGACCCATCTTGGTCAGTTCATAGATGGCCCGCATCTGCTCCTCGGTCACCGGTTCGGAGCTGAACGTGTTGGCGGTGCGCGCTTCCAGGAAGAGGGTGTCGAGGGCTTCGCTGTCCACGACGAACTGATCCTGGCTGGTCTGGGTGGTGCTGTTGCTCATGGAGACACTTTCTGGTTGGCGAAGTTACCAGTGGTTGTTAACACCGCCGCCGGCATTACGCTTCCCGGAAAGCACCGTGATGATCCTCACACTTCAATCCTCAGGCAGGTCCATTTTCCTCCTGCTCGGCTGCACCCGCGGCGGTTCGCCGGGCATCTTCGGGTAATCCGGCGGGAAGGGCAGCTCGCCCAAGCCGTTGTCCAGATCCCGCTGCCACCACTGCAGCAGCGTGTCGATGCTGCCCTGCCGGTCCCCGAATCCGGCCCACGGATCCCCGGACTCCGCCAGCCGGTCCGGAACTGTTACCACCGTAAAGTTCCGGGGATCAACGCTTTCCAGCTCCTCCCAGGTGATGGGAGTGGAGACGGGTGCATGCGGCAGCGCGCGCGGGCTGTAGGCACCGGCCATGGTCCGGTCCCGGTTGGCCTGGTTAAAGTCCACGAACACCTTCTCGCCGCGCTCCTCTTTCCACCATGACGTGGTTACCTCATCCGGCATCCGGCGCTCCAGCTCGCGGGCAGCGGCAATGACGGCGTGCCGGACATCCTGGAATTCGCGCACCGGCTCAATCGGGGCGAAAACATGCAGTCCCCGATTGCCCGAGGTTTTGATGAAGGCCTCCAGCCCTGCTTCGGCCAGCACTTCGCGCAGGGCAACCGCAGCGGGGACGGCGTCGTCGAAATCTGTGCCGGGCTGGGGGTCCAGGTCAATACGCAGCTGGTCCGGGTTGTCCGGGTCCCCTGCCAGAGAGGGCCAGGGGTGGAACACCACGGTGTTCATCTGCACAGCCCAGACCGCTGCCGCCGGTTCGTCGATGACCAGCTGTGGATGGGAACGGGCACTTGGATAAACCACCATCACGTCCCGGACATAATCCGGGGCGCCTTTGGGCGGGTTCTTGGAGAAGAACTGTTCCCCGTCGATGCCGCCGGGAAAACGCTGGAGGGACAGCGGCCGGTTGCCGTTTGCTGCGGTGAAGGCCCCGCCCACAGCCACCATGTAGTTGGCCAGGTCCAGTTTGGTGAAGCCGGATTCCGGCCACAGCACGCGGTCCGGACTGGAGATTCGAACCTCGCGGACACCGTGGGGTCCGGGCACTGAAAGGGTGGTTGCTTTGGCCGCCATGCTTGGCAGGCTACCTGCTGCAAGTCCCCGTGTCAGCGTTGCCCGTAGGGCCGTTCCCGCCCCGGCCGGCGGTTGTCCACCCCTGACGGGCTCAGGCAGCGGCCCTGCGGCTGGTAAACCGTCCATGGACAAAGTGGTAAAGGACCATCGCGGCCGCCACAACGGCCGTAAGGACCGCATACATGCCGGAGAACCCCGTGAGCGGGATAAGCAGGCCCAGCAGGAAGGGGCCCAGGCCAATGCCGGCGTCGAGGATCAGGAAGAAGGTGGATGTGGCGATTCCGATCCGGTGGTCCGGAGCCACGGTGACGGCAATCGCCTGGGCTGTGGGCATCAGGGCTCCAAAGCCCATCCCCACAAAGGCTCCGGCGAGGGCCAGCACAGTGGTATTCGGTGCCCAGGCCAGCAGTCCAAGTCCGACGGCAAACGAGGCCAGGATGGGATACACGACGGCGTTGTCCCCGCGGGTGTCCTGGAGCCGGCCGACGATGAAACGGGAGACGAACACAATCCCGGCGTAGATCAGGAAGAATGCCGACGCCGCGGCCACCATGTCCTTTTCCTGGGCGTAGGAGTTCAGGAAGGTGAGGACCCCGGAGTACGCCACGCCCGCCACGAGCATCACCGAAGCGATCGCTGCTGCACGGGGTTCGAAGAAATCACCCGGGCGCATGCGCCACTTCGCAGCAGTCTCGGCAGCGGTAAGCGTTCGTTCCGGAAGCTTGAGCGCCAGTGCAATAAGCAGCGACGCGGCAGCACACACCGTCGTGACCATATACAGCACGTCGTAGCTGGTGCGGTCCACCAGCAGAACTGCCAGGAAGGGTCCGACGGCGGTGGCCAGGGTGTTCGAGATGGAGAAGTACCCCGTTCCTTCCCCGCGGCGCCCCGCGGGAATCAGCCCCATTACGGAGGCGGAAATTGCTGTACTGGCCAGGCCAAACGCGGCACCATGCAGCACCCGGATGGTAATGAGGACCCCGAGGCTGCCCGCCGGAATGTAGAACAGGGCCGCCACGGTGTAGAGGAGCAGCCCAATCAGCAGCATCCTTCGCCGGCCGACGAAGTCGAGGAACTTACCGGCGAAAAGCCTTGCCGCCAGGGCCCCGAGGACAAACGAGCCTGCGGTCAGCCCGGCTGCCGTATCGGATGCTCCGAACCGTTCCACCGCGTAGAGGGCCATGGATGTCATCAGCAGGTAAAAGACCAGGGAGATGAAAAAGTTGACCGCGATGGCCAGGCTGAAGGCCCTGGTCCACAACCGGCGGACACCTGTGCCGCCCGGGTCCCGGCTCCCGGCCCCGGGCAGTTTTTCGCTGCCAGCCCGTTCTACCCTGTCCGGCAGATCCTTGTTTTCGCCCTCTTGCGGCACCGTGCGCTCCGTATTCCGTTTCAGTCCCTCAATTAGGTTGCCTAACCCAACTACCCAACGCTACGCCGGTTTCAGGGGGTGAACAGAAAGGTTTGCAGCGCAGAAAACCCGCCAGGCCGCGGAAGCGCAGGGCGAATCCGGGCACCCCCTTCCACGCCGGTGTGGCCAAGTGCATACTTTTTCACACACCGGCTCACGCCGGCCCCAAACACCTTGAGAGGACCTTCCATGGCCAGCCAGATGAATCCCTACCTGAGTTTCCGCGACAATGCAGCCGAAGCCATGGCCTTCTACCAGGACGTTTTCGGCGGAACCCTGGAGAGCTCCACCTTCGGGGAGATGCACGCCAGCGAAGATCCGTCCGAGGCGGACAAGATCATGCATTCCGCCCTGACCACGGACAAGGGTTTTGTCCTGATGGCCTCGGACACTCCCAACAGCATGAACCTGGATGAGGGCAGCAGCTATTCCATCTCGCTGAGCGGCGACGACGGTGAAGATCTGCGCGGATACTGGGACAAGCTGCTCGACGGCGGGCAGATGACCTTGCCGCTGGAGCGGGCACCCTGGGGCGATGTTTTCGGAATGCTGACTGACCGGTTCGGAACGAGCTGGATGATCAGCATCGAAGACGGCGGTTCCTAGGCTCCGGCAGCCCTCAGGGAGGCGAAGAGAACGAGCACACCGATGCCGTTTGCGCTCTGCGCCGAGGGGGCACGGGATCCCAATCATGGCGCCGAGGCAGAGCAGGGCGGCCCTGCCAGGGCCCGGCGGGCCTCCGCTGGGCCCACCCTCCGGCTGCGTCAGCCCGGGCTCAAGCAGTTCCTTCTGGTCTCGACGGCGTTCCGCAGGGCCAGGGCCGCAACGGCTCCGCCGATGGCCGAATACAGCGTTTCCAGTGGCCGGAACTCGATGACTCCGGTTTCCCAGACCTCCAGGCCGACCAGTGCTGTGCCTGCTGCTCCGGAGACCAGCGGAGCGGCGGGGTGCCGCAGGAGCTGCAGAGTGCCGGCGATCAGGTAGCCGCCCCCGCACCCTGCAGCCAGCAGTAGTCCGGGAACACGCCAGCTGCTGAACGGTGTGCGCCGGAGTACCCAAGGGCCGGAGTGGAGGAAGGATCCGCCGGGCCGGACTACGAGCAGGATCCCGGAGACGAGAGCGGCGGCGCCGGTGCTGAATTCAAGTCCCATGAGCAGCTTCTCGGCCCGTGTGTAGGGTTCGGATTCCTGCATGTTAAGCCCCTGTTTGTTCTGCGCTTGGTCTGTAACTGGTCTGTTCTGCTACTGATGGGCGCCGCCTGACCTGTTCCGTGTCTGGCATGTTCGGTACCGGTTCGGTCGCCGCCTGGTTGGTCCGCCGGCACTGTCCCCGCCCCGCGTTCCGCACCGCTTGCGCCGCCTGGGCCTACCGGCAGTATCCAGCGTGCCGCCGTCGTCGTCCATCCCTCCCCACTCACGGCATTGCCGCCGGTCATTCCGAGTTGCTCCCGGTTGCCCGCGGGACCTGTTTTTGGCCCCTGCCGCGGTCCTATGCTGGCTGTGGAGCCGCCGGGTAACCGGCCGGCGGCCAGAGCCGAGAGGGCTGTCCCATGGAAAACACCTACACCGTTGCTGTGCGGGCCCCGTTCAAGGAAGCCGTTCGCCTGACCAAGGAGTCCCTCGCCGCCCATGGGTTCGACATCATGAGCGACTCAGACTTCGCAGCCCAGTTGGGCACGGATGCGCCGGACTGGATGCTCAACTACCGGATCCTGGGAACCTGTAACACCGAGCTGGCTGGCGAGGCTATGGAGCTGGACCGGGCAATCGGCGTCGCGGTCCCCTGCAACGTTGTTATCCGTGAAGATCCCGGTGGCACCGTCTCAGTGGTGGAGGCGCTGAACCCGGAGTCGCTGGTGGATCTGGCCGGCCAGACGGAACTGGCACAGGTGGTTTCCCGGACATCCGACGGGCTGCAGGCTGCAATGCATACCCTGAGCCAGTCCACCGGTTCGGTTTAAGCGTTCCCCGGCGGTCCGGGCCGCGGCGGCGGGACGGACCCGGTTGGCGGACCTGCCGGCATGGACCCGTTCCGTTTCGGGCAGCTGGCAGGGCAGTACGCGTAAGCTCAGCACATGGCCAGATACTTCGATGTTCACCCGGATAATCCCCAGCCCCGCACCATTTCCCAGATCACTGCAGTGCTCCGGGACGGCGGGCTGATCGCCTACCCTACAGACTCCTGCTACGCCCTGGGCGCCCAGATCGGCAACCGCGAGGCGCTGGACCGGATCCGCGCTATCCGGGAACTGGATTCCAAGCACCACTTCACGCTCATGTGCCGAGACTTTGCCCAGCTGGGCCAATTCGTCCAGGTCAACAATGACGTCTTCCGGGAGATCAAAGCGGTGACCCCGGGCAGTTATACGTTCATCCTGCCTGCAACCAAGGAAGTGCCCCGCCGCCTGCTGCACCCGAAGAAGAAGACCGTTGGGGTGCGGATACCGGACAACAAGGTAGTGCTGGCCCTGCTTGAGGACCTCGGTGAGCCCATACTCTCCAGCACGCTGCTTCTGCCCGGGCAGGAAGAAGCCCTTACTGAGGGGTGGGAGATCCAGGACCTCCTTGGAAATCAGCTGGATGCAGTGGTGGATGCGGGATACTGCGGACCGGATCCGACTACCGTCATCGACTATTCCAGCGGTGTCGCGGAAGTCGTCAGGCACGGAACCGGAGACCCGTCCCGGTTCGAATAGCGCACAGGCGTTCCGCCGTCATGAGCACGCGCGGGCGCATTCGGGCTTCCGCTGTTGACACTGGCTCAGGCGTGCCGAAAGGGTGAACCCACTTGATTGGGGGGAATGCGTCACCACTCGCGCACTCTGAGACGGGAATCCACAAATGAACAAGGGAAAACTGACAGTAACGACGGCGATACTGGGCGGACTGATCCTCTCCGGCTGCAGCGGCGGGGCCGGTTTGGCCGACGGTCCACCGGACGCGGCAGCAGAACCGGCATCGCTGGAGCAGGCCGGGAACAAGAAGGATCACGGTCCCAAAAAACCGAGGCCCGACCAACCGCAGGGAGCCAGGAACATTATCCTGATGGTCGGTGACGGCATGGGCACAGCCCAGCGCAACGCCATCCGACTCTCCCATGTGGGCCTCACCGGCGAACTGGTGATGGACTCGCTCCCCGAGCTGGGGCTGGTGCACACCAATTCAGCGGATCCGGAAACCTTCGTGACCGACTCCGCAGCGGCCGCCACCACCATGTCCACCGGAGTGAAGACCTACAACGGGGCTATCGGCGTCGACCTCAACGGGGTTCCGGTGCCAACGGCACTTGAGATCGCGGCGGCCCTTGGCAAATCCACCGGGCTGGTAACCACTGCCCAGGTCACGGACGCGACGCCGGCAGCATTCGGCTCGCACGTGGCAGACCGCGGGGAACAGAGCGAAATCGCGAGGCAGTTCCTTGAATCCAGCCGGCCGGACCTGATTCTGGGCGGAGGGGAAGACCACTGGTATCCCGTGGGCAATCCAGGCAAGTATCCGGATAATCCACCGGAGGATCCCGCAGAGGAAAGTACCGGACCAGTCAACCTGGTGGAGCAGGCACAGGCTGACGGTTACGAGTACGTCTGGGATGAAGCGGGACTCCTGCAGGCCCAGGGACCCAAGGTTCTGGGGCTCTTCGCCAACGAGGAGATGTTCCAGTACGGGGACGACGTCGAGGAAATCTACGAACCGAACGTTCCGCTGACCACCATGACGCAGAAGGCCCTTGAGCTCCTCTCCTCCCCTGCCTCGCAGGCGCGTCACGGCGGCGGCTCTGAGGGTGAAGGGTTTTTCCTCCTTGTGGAGGACGAGGGCATCGACTCGATGGCCCACGTCAACAACGCCGAGCTGACCATCAAGGCCGGCATCGCGTTTGAGGAATCCGTAGCAGTGGCCCGCGACTTCGCTGAAGCTGACGGGAACACGCTGCTGATCGTTGTCGGGGACCACCAGACCGGCGGCATGACCATCGAAGCGTTCAATGACGCGGAGGATGAGTCCGGCGACGGAATCTCCGCTGAGGACGGCCCGCTCCCGGTAGCCAATTCAGACCAGGTCTTTTCCGTGGACTGGACTACGGAGGGCCACACTGCCCTGGACGTACCATTGACGGCCATGGGACCGGGTTCGGAGAAACTGGGCGGGTTCTACGAGGACACGCACATTTTCGACGTGATGGTTGAGCAGATGCGGACGGGGGTGAAGCGGAACGGACTGGATCTGCAGTCCCACCGTGGCGGCCGCGGGGAGTACACGGAGGAATCCCTTGCCGCTTTCCGGCATTCCCTGGAGCTTGGGGTTAGCACGCTGGAACTGGACACCCACCTGAGTGAGGACGGCGCCGTCGTCGTCTGGCACGACGACGTTATTCTTGGCACCAAATGCCGGGATACCGAACCGGCGACTGCCAACGATCCTGACTTCCCCTACGTTGGCGACCGGGTTGCCGCGCTCACCCTGGCGCAGTTGAAGACCCTCGACTGCGGATTCACTCAGCTGCCGGGATATCCCGAGCAGCAGGTTGTGGAGGGAAACAGGATTGCCGAGCTGAAGGATGTGTTTGCTCTGGCCCGTGAGCTGAGGGCACGGCAGGTGGGTTTTAATATCGAGACCAAGGTCGAAGACGGCAGGGCCGGCGGTCCGGGTATGGAAGCTCTGACCCGCGCCGTTGTCCGTGAAGTTCGGCGGTCCGGCATGGCGGACCGTGTGACCATCCAGTCCTTCGACTGGTCGGCGCTGAATCTGGTGGGCCGTCTGGCTCCGCGGCTGGACCGTGTGGCGCTTGTTGATGTGCCGGCCACCCTGGAGATCGGCCAGCCTGGTGCTGCTCTGATCCTGGGCGGAATCGACATTGACGATTACGACGGGTCTGCAGTGAAGGCTGCAGCGGCCCAGGGGTATGACGTGATCTCTCCGATCTACACCTCCGTGACCCGGCAGATGGTTGCAGATGCGAAGGAAGCCGGACTGAAAGTCGTTCCGTGGACGGTAAACGAGCCGGCGACGATGAACTACCTCATCGATCTTGGTGTTGACGGCATCATCACGGACTATCCCACCCGGCTGCGGCTCGTTATGGAGCAGCGCGGCATACCGCTCCCCCGGGCTTACGGGGGTTCGTAACAGTTCCTGTGATTAGCGTCTGACAACGACGGCGCCTCCCGCGCCTTGCGGAGGGCGCCGTCGTCGTTGTGTGTGGCGCCTTACTAGACTTGAGGGCGACCCGTCCGCACCACCGAAGAAGTTTTGAATGTCCCGAGGGAAGCATCATCCGCCGCGTCCGAAGCCTGCCAACAGTGAAGATTTCCTGATAGCTGCGGATTTGAAGAAGGAGCGCGGCTGGACCGAAACGCAAATCAAAACGTTCTTGCCGGAGCCTGACCGTACTGCCCGGAATCCGTTCTCGCGTAAAGCAGCCCCGATGAAGCTCTATTCCCGGGAACGTGTTGAAGCCGTCGAAGCTACCGGGGAATTCCAGAAGGCGCGTGAGGCATCCCGCAAGCGCCAGCTTGCTGCCCGGGAGCGTGCTCTCACCAAAAAGAAAGAAGCCGTTGCTGCCGCCCAGGCGCTGGAGCTGCGTATTGTTCCTGAACCTTGGGGTGAGGTTCAGCAGAAAGCTCTGGATCACTACAATTCCCGTTTGAGGCGCAGCCAGTCTCCTGCCGGACCCCGGACTTCCCAGGCGCGGCGTGACCGGATGACGGTGAATTACCTTCGGCACAAACAGACTTCCTATGAGGAGGAGCTGAAGGAATTCAAAGGTGTTGTCGGTGTTGGTGAAGCATATTTGATTGTGCGGAATCGGATTCTTGATTTGATTGCCGAAACCTATCCGCCGCTGCGTGCCGAGTGTGAACGGCAGAAGTTCGATGCGCCCGGCCTGCCTGACGGGGTTGTGCTTTAGGGCTCTGCAGGCGGGTCTGGAGGTCGGGTTGGGGCGGGGCTTCGTAATGCTGGCTTGGCGTGGCCGGGTCGGGGGGACGGCTGGGACTGGTCGTCGGAGACGCTGTTAGCGGCGGCCTACTGGGTCCAGCTCTCGTGGGCCCACATTGCGCGATTCGGGGACTTGCCTGTCCGTAACCTGCCGTCTATGCCGTTCCACTCTGATGTCCAGCTCAGTGAGTCACATTGCTGTCTGTCGGCATCCCTTCGCTAAGGCCTCCGCTGCCGTCCATCCTGGGCCCAATACCTTGCGCCGTGCACATTCGAGTTCAGCGATTGGAGCGACAACTCGACGCCAGTAATCCATAGCGCCCTTGGCAAAAAAATTGAGTATTTGACCGGTAGTTGGTGGTCCCGAAAAGGGCTGATTTTGGCCCGGAAATGTCAGTGGCGGCTGAAAGAGTTGGGGTATGAACCGCTCCTCGGAGACACCGTTTTCCCGGTCACGTGACCGGGAACGGAGCGCCGTGTTCTGCGCCGATCCTGCGCTGGCCGATGAGACTCCGGTAGAGACTCTGCCGGTGGGGTTCGCTGGCAGGTTGTCGTTCGGTGGTGCCGAGTCTCTGGGCTATCAGGAGACTGTTTCCGCTTTGCAGCGCCTTGGCATGCTGATCTCCTGGGCGCAGGCACAGCAGGCACATGTTGCAGCTCGCTTGGAGGTGCTTTTTGCCCGGGACATTGCCGATGCATCGGGCCGTGAAGAACCTGCCCTTGCCCTGAGTCTCGCGGCTGCTTAAGCGTCAACTGTCCTGAACATTCCGCACATGACGGCGATGCAGCTGATCAGTGAATCCTCCCGGTTGTGTGCTGATGCTCCGGAGACCCTTACCCGCTTGGCTGAGGGAAAGATCGGTCTGCAGCATGCCCGGATCATCCTCGAAGAGACCCACAACCTCCCCACGGAGGTCCTTGAGGTTCCGGATACGGAAGTGCGCGACGATGGCCGGGCTGAGGCAGGCACCGCCGAAAAGCACTCTGCCGGGGATCCGGGTCAGCTGGATCTCGGGCTCGGGGAACCAGGCACAGCAGTCGGAGCCGACGGCGGGAACGGCACCGAAGCAGGAACCGATGGCGGCACGAACAATCCGGGCACCGGAAATGCAACCACGGACGAGTCCAACCCACCTGCCGATGCCGGGGCGCTCAGTGTTCGTGGCGCGTTCGAGCGTGATCTGCTCACGGAGGCGGAGGGCAGGACTGCTGCGGGGTTTGGCCGCCGTGCCCGGAGGCTTCGGGAGTCGCGGTTTCCGGATCTGATTCCGGTTCGTCACCGGCAGGCGAAAGACAAACGCAGAGTGATGTTCCAACCATTGCCCGATGGTATGTCCTGCCTCAGCGCGATCATCGCTGCTGAAAAGGGGCAGGCCATGTTCGCTGCCCTCACCGGTGCCGCGAAGGCCGGCAAACGTACCGGAGATCCACGGACAATGGACCAGCTCCGTGCCGACACCCTCACCGCACTCCTCCAAGGCGAACCAGAGGACACCGAGACTCCCACCGATCTAAGCACTCGTACCGAGTCAGAGATCGAGACTCCCCCGGGGTCTGGGTCCCGCGCCGGGAGTCCTGCAGAACGCAAAGCCGACACCGCTACCGGGCCCCGCTCGAACAAGCGTCCGCGGCGGGCGGAACGGCACCGCAACCGGAATCAAAACCGTTCGAAGGTCCGCACTGAAGCTATGGTCCTGATCAACGCTGACACCCTCGCCGGCATCGACGAGAACCCCGCTGAACTCAACGGCTACGGCCCCATCAGCGCCGAGACAGCACGGGCCATGATCCTCGAGGCCCTGCACTGGACACCTCTGCTCCAAGACCCCGCCACCGGTGAAATCCTGAACGTCGGACGCACCCGCCGCATCCCGGCAGGGCTCAAACGCTGGCTCCAAGCACGGGACGGAACCTGCAGATTCCCCGGCTGCTCAGTAACCGTCACCCACGCGGAGATCGACCACACCAAACCCTTCTCCCACGGCGGACCAACCGATCATTCGAACCTGGAACACCTCTGTCCCAAACACCACCGGTTCAAAACCCTCGGACATTGGAAAGCACGCCAACCAGAGGCCGGAACCATCGAATGGGACTCACCCACCGGCCGGACTTACAGAACAGAATCAGCCTTGGATTTCACAACCCAGGAGACCACGGTCCGCCTCCAAAATGGTGCGCGATCTGGCTCCGTGGCCGAAGGCCGATACAGTTCCGTTTCCGGTTCCGATACCAATCGCTGGTATGGACTCGGAAGCGGCGATACCAAGGACGGCTCAGCAGGAACGGCCACCACCGAACGCGCCCAGGGTTCCGGCAGGCCAGACGATGAGCCCCCACCCTTCTGATCTTCCGAAACGATTCGGCGGGGACTACCGGGCCCGATGCACGGCATCAAACCACGCCAGGACCGAGAGCTGCAGCTTCCCTCTGGTTACCGGCCGAACAGCTTCGCCAGCCAGCCCGCGCTCTCCGCTTTCGGAGCAGGTGCATTGCGGTCACAAGTGCAGCGGTCTGACTTCGGAATGTTTCGCATGACGTCCTGTACATGGTTTCCGCAACCAGCCCAGGTCGACTTGCCACAGCTACGGCACTTTACGGCACGGCACATGATTTTCTCCTCGTATGGATTCCTCTGCCGAACCTTTGTGCGGCAGCGAATCCACTATCGCGCATACCCCCTGGGGTATGCAAATTACCCGCCGGGGTATAGCATTGAGGGAATCGTGCCGGCATCGGCACACCGCCGCACAGGAGAAACCATGCAGCTCGACAGCGAAGACACAACCCCGATCATCAACCGCCTCAAGCGCGCCCAGGGACAACTGGCAGCGGTCACTCGCATGCTCGAAGAAGGACGGGACTGCAAGGACATCGTCACGCAGCTCTCTGCAGTGTCCAAGGCAATTGACCGGGCAGGATTCGCCATTATCGCTTCCGGACTCGAACAGTGCCTCACAAGCGACGACCCGAGCCTGGACCGCAAAGAGATGGAAAAGCTCTTTATGTCCCTCGCATAGGGGGAATTGCGACGGCGGGGGGCTCGGTAAGGCCAGTCGATCCCCGCCGGCCCCGCCTCGCCCCTCGGCGGACCCCTCCCTGCGGCGGACCCGGTCCCGCCCCACCACCCAGCCCGCGCCGGAGCCCACCCCAGCTAAAAGATCACCACAAACCGCATCAGCGCGTCATAGAGCTTCGAACTCATGAGCTCATCCGGGCCCATGGCCTGACGGTCCTGCAGGGCCAGATCCGGATGATCAGTAATGATTCCGTCAACGTTGTCGCGGAGCATGTTACGTATGGCATCAGAACCATTCACAGTCCACACATAGACGTCCTTGCCGTTCGCCCACGCAGACTCACGAACCGCATCCGTATATGAAGCTTCCTCCACAACGATGAAATCCGCCGTAGTCTCTGGGGCCGCAACACCAGCCACAGCAAGAGTCAGACCCACATATAGCTCAGGCCGCAGACGCTTAAGCTCTTCGGCTTTCTCCTGACTGAGTGAGTGATAGATGTTCTCGTGGAGCGCATCCAGCCCTTCAAGCTCAGCAACAAGACGCTCGACGTAGTCGTCCGTTTCACCGCCGTGCAGCTTCAGCTCAATCAACAGGGGCTCACTGGCCTCCTGGGCAGCAAGGATGTACTCCCGGAGCGAGGGAATCGAATCAGTATGGCCAAACTGGTCGTGCACAGTCAGCGAAGTCAGCTCCGCAAGGGTGAGATCAGCAACAGCAGCATTCCGGCCGGCCAGACGCTGCAGGGACGCGTCATGCATCACCACGAATTCGCCGTCGGACGTCTGCATAACATCCATCTCCACAAGATCAGCACCCGCCTCTGAAGCAGCACGCAAACCTGAAATCGTATTCTCGACTCCCCCGCCGCTAAACCCTCGGTGGCCCAGAACCAGAGACTGGGGAACCTCCCGCAGTCCGTCCATGACGGGAAGGTTCAGCACACCGAGTATCAGGGCAGGTACGACGACGGCGCCCGCCACGGCTGCCCGTGTCCTGTTCAGCTTCCGCCGGCTGCCGCGGAGGCTGTCCTCGAGCCTGCTGCTGCCTTCGCCAGAACCATCCACGCGCGCAACAGCGGGCTTTGGTTCGACCCAGGTGCGGACCGCGCCAACACCGGGGCGCACAGCCGCCTCCACAGCAGTACCAGTGGCCGGCGCAGCATCTGTGCCGACGGAACCCTCATCGCCAAGGCCGCCGGAAGCGGGCGTCCCGGCTGCACCTCCGGAACCAGCAGGTTGGGTGGCATCCGCGTTCCAGCGCGGCTGCACCTCCGGTGGAAGAAGGGGCATGCTGCGTTCAGTCAGTTCAAGGAGCATTCCCGCAACAAAAAGAACAAAGCCACCCGCAATGACCACACCGGCAACCTGGGCAGCACCAAGGCTGAATGCCGCTACTCCGGCAGCCGCGCCGGGCAGCAGCAGATCCGCACCCAGCGTAGGAAGCAGCGCAAGCACCACCAGACAGGCTCCGGCAAACAGTCCTGTGGCAGCAGCCGCAGCACCGGCCACCAGAAGCGCCGGGGTAGTTTGGCCGGTAACCCGCCAGCTCAGCCGCATAGCTTTGCCGCCGGGAACTCCGCACACAGCAAACAACGGCACCGCGAGGGAGCAGCGCAGCGCCACGGTGCCCACCACAACAAGGAAGACGACGTAGACCAGCGTCCCCTGGGTGGACTTCAGCATCTCCCCGGAAACGAAATTGGGGATTGAAACCGCGTGGGTGAGGACCGAGAAGAAACCTGCCTGCGTCAGGGGTACGGCCAGGAACAGGTATGCGCCCAAGGGCAGGAACCCTGGACGCGCCAGACGCCGGACTACCGGGCGAAGACGGACAATCAGCGCTGCGGGTCGAAGGCTTCCGCCGGCACGGACCTGGGAAGCTGCAAGCACTAGAAAGCTCAGCTGCAGGGAGACGGTGAGCAGTGCAAGCACACTCAGACCCACAACCCACGCCAGTGACACCCGGTTGGCAAGCATCTCCGAAATCCACGCTGAATTCACGGCGTGGACCCCGGTGGAGGACAGGGCCTGGGTAAACATCCAATGGATCAGCGGGCTTACCAGAAGCAGCGGCAGGGCCTGGCTGACTGCGTACACGGCAAGCAGCCGCCAGCTGCCCTTTTTCAGCAGATCCCACCCGGCACGGATAAGACCGGGAACCAGGGAACGGAAGCCCAGGGCCGCAGGCAGCGGCGTTCTCCCCGCGGGCTTCCCGGCCTTGCTCCCATCAGGTTTGCCGGCCCGCTTCGGCCGCCGGCCCGCTGGAACGTTTTCACCCCGCCGGTCAGCGGCCCGGAGACTACCGGGCATGCGCACGGCTCCCGGAGCACGCACACGCACGAGCACGGCTCCCGATACTGCGCAGAAACAGGAACCTATTTACCGGCACGGTTGCGGACTTTCCGGTATGGGTGGGTATCAACCTTCGTCGTGAGGTCGGTGATGACATCCTCGTAGGAGCGGTTGCGCCGGGCTGCGGCCATCATGCCCTTGGTGGTCTTCGCCGCACTGCGCAGATTCATCGGACGGCCCGCCACACCGTAGAGCAGCAGGGCCCAGTCCGGAAGCAGGGAGAGAATGCCGTCCTGGATAACAATGCCCGTCCAGACCTTGACCGGGTTGCCCCGCAGGGACGGCTGGCGGATCGCCTGGCTAACCTCCGCGGCGGGCAGGCAGAGCGCCAGCCAGTGCCGCTGTTCGTCAATGTACTTCTCCAGGTCCGCGTAGGTAGCCGGAAGCCGCGACGGTTCGATCCCCACCAGCTCCGCCGCAACGTGCTGCTCCACAACAAACTGGTCCTGTTCCTGGACGGTGAGTTTAGGCCCGAATGCATCGGCAGCGCGCAGAACGGCAAACACCAGGGTGTTGTGGGTCCAATCCATCCATTCAGTAGTCTCGGCGCGCAGCGTCTCTCCCGTCACCGGATCCTGCCAGTTCGCATGCTTGTGCATTCCGCGCACAGAGCGTGCGGCGGCGTCAGCGTGTGCCTTGTCTCCGAAGATCGTGGTGTCGATGTATTGTCCCGTACGTTCTCCGCGGGCCACCGGATCCTGGCCGGCTGCACTGACTGCGGTGAACAGCCGCATCATGCTGGGATTCAGAGCCTGGAGCAGGAGCGCGGCAATCCCGCCCAGTTTCGACGACGCATCCGAGTACAACCTCCAGCTGATGCTCTCCGGGCCGAAGTATCCATAATCCTGCCGGGGCTGGTCAGTAGGCCGGTCACTCTGTTTCACAATGGCTCCTCATGCAAACGGAACCGGCCCTTGGTGACCGGTCAAACTTGGACTCAATCCAATTTGCGTTGAGTATATAACCCGCATCACATCCGGTGCGTCATGATTGCGACACATGGGTGCCGTTACACAGACCTAGGGAAAGGACACGGGACGCTACTGCCGGCTGAAAGCCTCGGCTTTCTTCGTAGGCCCCGCCACCAGCAGTTCGTCACCCTCCTGGATCATCAGGTCGGGCTCCGCGAACTGCCACTCGCCGTCGGACTTGCGGACGGCAACAATGACGACGCCGTACCGCCGCCTCGCCTGAGCCTCGTAGATGGTGGAGCCGGTCAAAAACTGCCGCGGCGAAGTCTCGATGACAGCAAAGTTGTCGCCCAGCGGGATGTAGTCCAGCAGACTCCCCTTTACCAGATGGGCGACCCGGCGGCCCATATCCTTTTCCGGGAAGATGACGTGCTGAACGCCCAGCTGCTGCAGGACCGTTCCGTGCGCTTCGCTGACGGCTTCCGCCCAGATCTGCGGCACGCCGAACCGCAGCAGAAGGGAGACAATGAGGATGCTGGCGCCGATATCCTGCCCGATGGCCACCACAACCCGGTTGAATTCAGGGATGGAGAGCTGCCGCAGAACATCCTCCTGCGTGGCATCGGCCATCACCAGGTAGGTCAGCCGCCCGTCCAGGCTCTGCACCACGTGCTGTTCCCCGTCGACCCCCAGCACGTCGACGCCACTGGCCATAAGTTCCAGGGCCAGCGACTGTCCGAACCGTCCCAGGCCAATCACCGCGACGGCGTCGGACTCACTGATCCGTGCCGATTCCCTGCCGGAAAAAAGACTGAGCTTAGCCAATGATCGGCCTTTCCTCGGGAAGCCTGTACTTCAGTCTGCGCTCCTGCAGCGCCAGCGCGGAAGCCAGCAGGATAGGGCCAAGCCTGCCTGTGAACATCAGTACCACCAGGATCAGCTCTCCAGCTACGGGCAGCGCCGAAGATACTCCGGTGGACAGCCCGACCGTGCCAAACGCAGAGACAGTTTCGAACAGCAGGCGGTCCATGGAGTACTCCGTCATGGCCATCAGTGCTGCAGTTGATACTCCGATGAGCCCGGCAGCAACGAGCCCCACCACGAGTGCCTGCCGCGCGGTGTAGGCGGGGAGCATCTTGCCCATCGCCGTCACCTCCGGGTTGCCGCGGGCTTCGGCAAAGACGGCGAAAACCAGCACCGCGAAGGTCGTCACCTTGATGCCGCCACCGGTACCGGCCGGAGCTGCACCGATGAACATGAGGGCGTCCATGCCCAACCAGGACAGCGCATCCATCTGCGCTACGTCAATCGAGCTGAATCCGGCCGTCCGCGTCTGGACGGACATAAAGAACGCGGCGAGGAACCGTTCGGGGCCGGAGAGAGCTCCCAGGGTCTGCGGATTGTTCCACTCGCACAGAGCAATAAACAGGGTTCCGGCGGGCAGCAGGATCAGGGTCCCCCACACGACCAGGCGGGTGTTGATGGACCAGTGGATCGGCTTACGCCAGGCCCGGCGGAGCTGGACAAGCACGGGGAACCCCAGCCCTCCGATGATCACTGCCGCTGACACGGGAAGGCACACCAGCGGATCGGAAGCGTAGCCTTCAAAGTTGCGGGGAAAGAGCGAAAAGCCGGCGTTGTTGAATGCCGAGACGGCATGGAAAACGCCCAGCCACACGGCTTCCCCCGGGTCCTTCCCGTAACCCAGCCAAAACCGCAGGGCCAGGAGGAGGGCCACCACTGCCTCAGTGAGGAGGGAAATCCGTACGACGCCGCTGATCACCCGGGGCGTTTCGTTCAGCTCCTGGCTCCGGTTCTCGGCAATCGCCTGCAGCCGTGACCGGAAGCTGAACCGGCCAATGACGGCCAGGCCCACAATGGAGGCGAACGTCATGACTCCCAGCCCGCCGATTTGGATCAGCACCAGGATGACCACATGTCCGAAGGTGGACCAGTACACATGGGTTTCCACCACGGAGAGTCCGGTCACGCACAGGGCTGAGACCGCGGTGAACAAGGCATCCGTGAAGGAAGCGCTGCCGGGAACGGCGTCCGAGGCAGGCAGCATCAGCAGTCCCGTTCCGCAGAGGGCCGCGGCTACGAAACCGAGGAAGACCACCTGTGAAGGACGCGAGACCCGCCCGCGGCGTCCCGGCCCGGCACGCTCAGGCACACATCGACAGTACGCCTGGACGGCGTCCCCGGTCACCGCTGCGGCGCCGGAACGGCCGGTGCCGCGCTGATCCGCCGCAACCGCCGGCGACGAAGCGCTTAACGCGGCCCGGGAGCACCCTTTACGGACCGGGCCGCCGGATTGCTCCACAGCGCCACGTGGACCCTCGTGCCGCGCCGGACCAGACCCCGGGGGCCGGCGGCAGCCATCATGGCCTCCGTCGCTTCGGCACTGGCCGCAAACCGCTGCAGATAGAGTGCATCCGGCGCCGCCCGTGCGCCCGCAAGGGTGGTGGCCCACCACAGCCCGGTCAGCGGTGTCCCCGGAAACGGAACCTGCACCAGTTCTGCTGCTTCCAGCTCGCGCCGGACCACGTGTGCCACCGCCAGCATGATGCCCTCCCCCGCACGAACGGCAGCCAGACCGGCTGCTTCACTGTCCAGCTGTACCAGCTCCGGCATCACGGGAAGCCGGGCCATCCACCGCTGTTCCTCTCCCGTTGCTTCGGAGAGCGGACCGGTGAACCAGCGCTGTGCAAGAACGGCGGCTGTATGCCGCCCCGGCCGCAGCGTGGCGACGGGATGGTCCGGAACCGCCACCAGGACCCGGTGGTAGCGCAGGAAGGGCAGCGCCTGCAATCCTGAGCCGCCCGCCGGACGCGCACCCAGGGCGATGTCATAGGCACGTTCGGCCAGCAGGGCACCGGCATCAGAAGCGGAGTCGACGACGACGCGCGGCGCAGGACCCGGTACACGCCGGGCAAAGGCCTCGAGCAACCGTCCGGCAGCATGTTCGGCGAAGGCGGGCGTAGCCAGGACCCGCAGCTCGTCGCCGGCCCGGGAAGCAAGGGCAACTTCCCGACGGGACTGCTCCACCAGGCCGACGATCTCCTGGGCGTATGCCGCAAGCGCACGGCCGCCTGCAGTGAGCGCGATGCCGCTGCCGGACCGGACCACCAGGGCATCACCGAGGTCACTTCGCAGAGAGGCAAGCGCTCCGGACACCGCCGGCTCGCTGACTCCGAGCTCTTTCGCCGCCTCGCGGACCGAACCCAGACGCGCCACCAGCGCAAACGTCCGCAACTGGCTCAGCGTCATCGGCACGGCATCATAACCTTTCGCTTAGGTGGATATTGACACCTCAGGAAGCCAACGGCAACCTTAGCGAAACCAGCCCGCTGCAGGTTCGCCGCGAGGTGAGCTGCCCCGGGCGCAGCATCGGATATCAAAGGGGATATCGTGCAGATACCCGCTCCATTTGACTACGCCCGTGCCACGGATGTGGCAGACGCCGTCGCGCTGCTGGACCGCTATGGCCCGGAATCGCGGATTGTGGCCGGAGGCCACAGCTTGCTGCCCATGATGAAACTGCGTCTGGCCCGGCCGGAATGGCTTATCGACATCAACGACCTGTTTGAGCTGGACTACATCGTGCGGGAGGCCCAGTGGCTTCGGGTGGGAGCCCTGACCCGCCACAACACCCTCCTCGAGTCCCCGGATGCGGCGGAGCTCTTTCCGATCATCGCGGAGGCGGAGCGGTTTATTGCCGACCCGGTAGTCCGCAACCGGGGCACGATCGGCGGTTCGCTGTGCCAGGCTGACCCGGCGGAGGACCTCTCCACTGTCTGCTCTGTACTGCGGGCGGAGGTGGTGCTGCGGGGTCCCGGCGGAAGCCGCACCCTGTCCATGCCGGAGTTTCACCGGGGCCCGTATGAAACCGCTGCTGCCCCCAACGAAGTCCTCTGTGAAATCCGGTTCCCCATTGTTCCCGGGCAGAGCAGTTCCTACGAGAAGGTTGAACGCCGCGTGGGTGACTGGGCGATTACGGCTGCCGGAGCAGCAGTGGCCCTCGCATCTGACGGATCTGTAGCTCAGGCCTCCATCGGACTGACGGCCGTGGGACTGGACGGCACGGCGGCTGAAGCCGAAGCCGTGCTGCTCGGCCGGCGTCCCGAACCT
Organism: Arthrobacter sp. NPDC055585; assembly: GCF_053619115.1. Taxonomy (NCBI): domain Bacteria; kingdom Bacillati; phylum Actinomycetota; class Actinomycetes; order Micrococcales; family Micrococcaceae; genus Arthrobacter; species Arthrobacter sp. NPDC055585. The sequence goes on along the minus strand of NZ_JBSHIT010000003.1, from coordinate 224,904 downwards.
GAGCTGATTGCCGAGGCTGGACGGCTGGCTGCGGCTGCCTGCAACCCCGTGGCCGACCAGCGCGGTCCCGCTGACTACAAGCGCCACCTTGCCCGTGAACTCACCACCCGCGTGCTTACGCGCTCCTGCGAACGCGCCGCCGCCCTCCAGAAGGACTAAGCCAATGGAAATCAGCCTCACCATCAACGACGCCGACGTGACCAGCGACGTCGAACCCCGTGTACTGCTGGTCCATTACCTTCGCGAGCAGCTGGGTATGACGGGCACGCACTGGGGCTGCGACACCACCAACTGCGGCGCCTGTGTGGTCCTGCTGGACGGCGAACCGGTGAAGTCCTGCACAGTCCTGGCAGTCATGGCAGACGGACATGCCATCCGCACGGTTGAGGGCCTGGAAGTGGATGGCCGGCTCGATCCGGTCCAGCAGGGATTTATGGCTGAACACGGACTCCAGTGCGGGTTCTGCACTCCCGGGATGATGATGACCGCCAGGGCGCTCCTGGACCGGAATCCGGATCCGGAGCCCGGCGAAATCAGGGAAGCCATCTCCGGGCAGATCTGCCGGTGCACCGGGTACGCGACGATCGTCCGCTCCATCCGGTGGGCGGCCGAACACCCTGCTGCTTCCAGCCTCGGGGCGGATGAAGGTTCCGGCGGGAACTACACCGGCGGAGACTACGACGGCGAGTTCGCCAACGACGTCGACATCCGCGACATTCCGGAAACCGCCCAGAGAGTCACCTCTCCGGAGGAGGGAAACACACCATGACCACGGCAGAGCGCGAAGCGAACCCCGCTGCGGACAGTCCGGACCGGCCCATCGGCTTTGGCCGGATGCAGCGTAAGGAGGATCCCCGTTTTGTCCGGGGGCGCGGACGTTACGTGGACGACATCACCCTGCCCGGAATGCTGCACGGAGCCATCCTCCGTTCTCCCCTTGCCCACGCGCGGATCGTGTCCATCGATCCGTCCGAAGCGCTGGCGCATCCGAAGGTCCGGGCGGTCATCACCGGAGCCGACCTTGAGGGGCTGAACCTGGCCTGGGCGCCCACCCTCTCCGCGGACGTCCAGGCAGTGCTGGCCACGGACAAAGTCCGGTTTCAGGGCCAGGAGGTGGCCTTTGTTGTGGCAGAAGACCGCTATGCCGCCCGTGACGCCCTGGAACTGATCGAGGTCGAATACGAACCGCTGCCGGTAGTCATCGACGCCCGCCGGGCCCTGGACGCGGATGCCGCAGTGGTCCGTGATGAAATGCCGGGTCGCACCGACAATCACATCTTCGACTGGGAAGCCGGAGACTCCGCCGAAACCGACGCAGTGTTCGCCGCCGCCGATGTGGTGATTGAGCAGGAAGTTATTTATCCGCGCGTCCACCCGGCACCGATGGAAACCTGCGGGGCCATCGCGGACTTCGACCCGGTGGACGGAAAGCTCACGCTGTATGAGACCTCCCAGGCCCCGCACGCCCACCGGACCCTGTTCGCGATGGTTGCCGGGATCCCCGAACACAAAATCCGGGTCATCTCCCCGGACATCGGCGGCGGCTTCGGCAATAAAGTGGGCATCTACCCCGGGTACATCCTGGCCGTGGTCGGATCGATCGTTACAGGCAAGCCGGTCAAGTGGATGGAGGACCGTTCGGAGAACCTGATGTCCACGTCCTTCGCCAGGGACTACATCATGAACGGGCAGATAGCAGCCACGGCGGACGGCAAGATCCTGGGCCTGCGGACCAGCGTGCTGGCCGACCACGGAGCATTCAACGCAACCGCTCAGCCCACCAAATACCCTGCAGGCTTCTTCCACATCTTCACCGGCAGCTATGACCTGCAGGCGGCGCACTGCAAAGTAACGGGTGTCTACACCAACAAGGCGCCCGGAGGGGTGGCCTACGCCTGCTCCTTCCGGGTCACGGAAGCCGTCTATCTGGTGGAACGGCTGGTTGACATCCTGGCCCAGCGGCTGGACATGGACCCGGCGGAGCTGAGGCGAAAGAACTTCATTCAGCCCGACCAGTTCCCCTACGCCAACAAAACCGGCTGGGAGTACGACTCCGGGAACTACGAACCGGCCCTGGCCAAGGCACTGGACATGGCCGGCTACGACGAGCTCCGGCGGGAACAGGCAGCCAGGCGCGAACGCGGCGAACTGATGGGAATTGGTATTGCCTTCTTCACCGAGACCGTCGGCGCAGGACCCCGCAAACACATGGACATTGTTGGCCTGGGCATGGCCGACGGCGCTGAACTGCGCGTGCACCCGACCGGGAAGGCGGTGGTCCGCCTCTCCGTGCAGAGTCAGGGGCAGGGACACGAAACCACCTTCGCGCAGATTGTTGCCGAGGAACTCGGAATCCCGCCCGAAGACATCGATGTGGTGCATGGGGACACTGACCAGACGCCGTTCGGACTGGGCACCTACGGCAGCCGGTCCACTCCGGTCAGCGGCGGAGCCGTTGCCCTGGTCTCCCGCAAGGTGCGGGAGAAGGCCCGGCTGATTGCCGCAGCCATGCTGGAAACCAGGCCCGAGGACCTGGAATGGGAGAAGGGCCGGTGGTTCGTCAAAGGCGACCCGTCAGCTTCCAGAACAATGTCCGAAATCGCCATGGCGGCGCACGGCACCATGGAACTGCCCGACGGCGTCGACGGCAACCTGGATGCCGAAGTCACCTATGACCCGCCCAACCTGACCTTCCCCTTCGGCGCGTATATCTGTGTGGTGGATGTGGACCCCGGTACCGGACGCGTAAAAGTCCGCCGGTTCATCGCCGTCGACGACTGCGGCACGCGCATCAACCCGATGATCATCGAAGGCCAGCTGCACGGTGGGCTGGCCGACGGCGTGGGCATGGCGCTGATGGAGTTCATTGAGTTCGACGCCGAGGGCAACAACCTGGGCGGATCTCTGATGGACTACCTCATCCCCACCGCCATGGATGTTCCGGACTGGGAAAGCGGGCATACCGTGACCCCGTCGCCCCACCACCCGATCGGCGCCAAGGGGGTCGGCGAGTCAGCGACCGTGGGTTCGCCGCCGGCGATTGTGAACGCCGTCGTCGACGCATTGGCGCCGTTCGGCATTACGCACATGGACATGCCCTGCACACCCGCCCGGGTCTGGGAGGCAATGCAGGGCCGCCCGCAGCCCCCAATCTGAGGATTCCCATGGAAACGCTTCCAGCAGACCCGGATGCCCGCGCCCGCAGGCTCGAGGAGCTTTGCCTTCCGTTCGTGCGGGCCACGGTGGTGCGGGCCGAGCGGCCCACAAGCGCCCGGCCCGGTGACAGTGCGCTGCTCGACGCCGACGGCGCCCTGTTTGGTTTTGTGGGCGGTAACTGTGTCCAGGGGTCCGTCCGCAAATACGGACTGCAGGCTCTGTCCGCCGGAAATCCGTTGCTCCTCCGTGTGCTGCCCGGTGAACCTGGAGCAGCCGCCGGCGAGGGTGCGGTCGAAGTCCGGAACCCGTGCCTGAGTGGAGGAGCCGTGGAAATTTTCCTGCAGCCGGTCCTGCCGCCGCCACACGTGCTGGTGGTGGGAGACACACCCGTAGCCCACGCGCTCAGTGCGCTTGGCGCATGCCTGGACCTGAGAATCACCCTTCGCCCGCCCGGAGAAGCTGAACCGGTTGCCGCAGACGCGGCGCTGGTCGTGGCCTCCCACGGAACCGGGGAAGAAGCGGCACTGGAAGCGGCGCTCCGGGCCGGGGTGCCCTACGTGGCGCTGGTTGCCAGCCATAAGCGCGCCGCAGAAGTGCTGGCCTCCCTCGACGTCGATCCGGACCAGCGGGGCCGCGTCCACTCGCCCGCCGGGTTGGCCCTTGGTGCGCGGACACCGGCCGAAACGGCGCTGTCCATCCTGGCTGAGTTCACGGCTCTGCGCTCGGAACAGGCAGCTGATGCAGTTTCCGCAGAGGACTCCGGAACCGCGCCCACCCCGGCAGGCGGGAGCTCGGACAACGCCGGCCAGGCGGTAGACCCGGTCTGCGGCATGACCGTGGAGATCGGTGCAGCGACTCCCCGCGCCGACGCCGGCGGAGTCACGTCCTACTTCTGCTGTCCCGGCTGCCGGGCGGCCTTCCAACGGGACCCGGACCGGTATGCAGCCGTTTCCTGATACGGCAGGCATCTCTGCCGCCGAACCCTATCCGGACCCGGAAGCACTGGCCGGTGCTTTGGAACAGCTCGATTACCTGGCCGATCCGGGCCTGGCTACAGCGCTTTTCCTGGCCCTGGGCCTGCCGCAGCCGATCCTTCTGGAAGGCGAACCCGGCGTAGGAAAGACCGAGGCAGCCAAAACACTGGCTCTCCTGCTGGACACGCCGCTGTACCGCCTGCAGTGCTACGAAGGCATCGATGCAGCCGAGGCACTTTACGAATGGAACTATCCCCGGCAGCTGCTGCGCATCCGGGTTGCAGAGTCGGGAGGCGCAGGTATCCGCGAAGAGGACCTCTACTCCCCCGAGTATCTGCTTCGCAGGCCCATCCTCCAGGCGCTGGAACACCCGGGACCCCGGCCTGCCGTCCTACTGCTTGATGAGATTGACCGGGCAGACGCAGAGTTCGAAGCGTTCACCTTCGAGCTCCTTGCCGAAGCAGCCCTGAGCATCCCGGAGCTGGGCACGGTCCGTGCACAGCATCCGCCCATCATCGTCCTGACGTCCAACCGCACCCGCGAGCTGCACGACGCCCTGACCCGCCGGTGCCTCTACCACTGGATTGACTACCCCGCCCCGGAACGCGTAGCCGAAATCATCCGCCGCCGGGTCCCGGCGTCCTCCGCCCCGCTGGCCCTTGAAGCTGCCGAAGCGCTTCGCCGGATGCGCAGCCTGGATCTGGCCAAACCTCCCGGGATTGCCGAAGCCGTCGACTGGGTTTCCGCCCTATCCCTGCTGGACATAGCGCACCTCAGTGCGGATACGGTCCAGGCAACACTCGGCATGGTCCTGAAGAACCGTGAAGACCTGGATACCGTGGCTGCCCGTGGCCCGGCCTGGCTGGCAGGACAGCCGTGACGGCCCCGGTGCAGGGAAACCCCGCCATCGAGACGGCAGCTTTTTCGGCCGGGCTGGGAAGCGCGCTGCGGCGGGCCGGCATCGGGATCCCGCCGGATAAGACCGTTCACCTGGCCCGGGCTCTTGCTCTGGTTCCTCCCTCCTCCCGCAGCCGCCTGTACTGGACCTGCCGCGCCGTACTGCTTAGCCGGGCCGAACAGGTGCCGGTGTTTGACTCCGTGTTCTCCGCGCTTTTCGACGGGATGCTGGACCCGGCCGATACCCGCGGCGAACAGAACGCTCCCCCTCCGGTGGGCTCCGAACCCCGTGCCCGGACGGCACAGGAAACTGCCACCGCACTCTCAGGCACGGAGATGGCATCCAGACTCCACCCTGTCCTTCCGGGCACCGGCGATTCCTCCGGGCAGGACACAGACGCCGTCCTGCTGACTGCCTCAGCGGAGGAGTCGCTCCATGCCAAGAACTTCGCCGGTCTCACCCGGGACGAACTGGCGGATATCAGTGCGCTGGTGCGCAGGATTGTGCTGGCCACTCCGCGCCGGCTTACCCGCCGCACCCGCCGCAGCCCGCACGGCGGGACCCTTGACCTGCGCCGGACCACCCGGGCAGGTTTACGCTCCGGCGGGACTGCCTGCCGTCTGGTAAGGACAGAACGTACGACGGCGGCCCGCAGGCTGGTGCTGCTGTGCGACGTGTCCGCCTCGATGTCGGCACATACACAGGTTTTCCTCTCCCTGATCCAGGGCGCAGTGGGCAGCTCGAATGCTGAGGCCTTTGTGTTCTCCACTGGAATCTCAAGGCTGACACGGCAGCTGGGCGGCCGCAGCGCCGATCGGGCACTGACAGCAGCAGCGGGCAGTACGGCGCACTGGGACAGCGGAACGCTTCTGGCCCGCAGCCTGAAGACATTCCTGGATGACCATGGACGCCGGGGCATGGCCCGGGGCGCCGTCGTCGTCATCTTTTCCGACGGCTGGACCCAGGACGAGCCCGTCGACGTCTCCGCGCAAATGGCACGGCTCCGCCGGCTGGCACACCGGATTGTCTGGGTAAACCCGCGGAAGGCGGCGCCTGGCTTTGAACCCTCTGCCGGCGGCATGGCAGCCGCCCTTCCTTTCTGCGACGCGTTCACCAGCGGACACAGCTATGACTCGCTGACAGAACTTCCCCTGACCCTTGCCGGCACACACCGCCACCAACCCAGAAGAACAGGACTAGCCCATGGACATTGACAGCACGTTCACCGTCGACGCCCCGCCCGCGGAGGTGTGGGAAGCCGTCATGGACTTCGAGTCCGTAGCCGGCTGCATCCCGGGCGCGCAGATCCTCAACAAGCTCAACGACGACGCCTACCAGGTGGGGATGAAGGTTAAACTCGGACCGGTTTCTCTGCAGTACCGGGGCCAGCTGAACGTGCTGGAACGCGACGCCGCGGCGCGCCGGGCTGTGCTGCAGGGCAGCGCCAAGGAAGTCCGGGGCCAGGGAACCGCACAGGCCACGGTGATCCTGAAACTTGAGCAGGCCGGAGAGGGCACCCAGGGGCTGGTCAGCGCCGACATCGGCCTGTCCGGCAAGGCGGCGGCCATGGGTAAAGGCGTGATTGGAAGTGTTACCGAGCAGATGATGGCCGTGTTCGCCGAGAATCTTCAAGCCATGGTCAATGCCAGGTCTGCGGGCTCCGGACCGGCCGGCGGCGCGCAGACCGTTCCCGTCCCCGACACAGTGTCCGGTGCCGCGCAGACTCCGGTCCCCGGCGGTCCGCACACCGGAGGTTTCCCGGGGCCGGACGGCGACGCAGGCCACACCGGCCCGGATCCGGCGGGCAGGCCGGCGGCACAGCGAACTGCTGCCGCCGCACAGCCGGCCGGCACCGCACTGGGCGTGAAGGATCACCGGGAGGCACCGGTGCCGCCACCCCTGCCGCGTCCAGCCATGCAGTCTCCGCCGACCGCGGCGGCAGAAGTCCAGGGGCTCGACGGGCTGGCGCTGATGCGCGGGGTGGTGGGTGAACAGCTGCGCCAACCGGCCGTCCAGCTCTGGCTGTACAGCGCCGTCGCCTTTGCCGCCTACCATCTGGGCAGGCGTGCAGCGCGCCGATCGGCCTGATCGGCCTGATCGGCGGAACGGACCAGTTTGCGATTAAGGAGCAGCACAACCCATGGATGAGGTCCTGACAACCCTGCTGGCCGAGTGGGAGGCCGGCCGGACCGCTGCCCTGGGCACTGTGGTGCGGACCATGGACTCGGCCCCCCGTCCGCCGGGCGCCCAGATGCTGGTAACCGCTGCGGGCACCGTCATCGGCTCGGTATCGGGCGGCTGCGTGGAAGGGGCCGTGTATGAGCAGTCCATGGACTGCATCGGCGGCGCAGGGCCGGTTCTTGCCCGTTATGGCGTAAGCGACGATGATGCGTTCGCCGTTGGCCTCACCTGCGGGGGCACGATTGAGGTCTTCATCGAGGCACTTCCGCCCGGAAGCCGCGCGGTACTGGGTCCGGCCGCGAACGATATCAGCACCGGTGAACCAGTCGGCGTGGCAACGGTGATCGAGCACCCCGATCCCGGGCGGCTGGGCCGGAAGATGGTCATCCTCCCGTCAGGGACCCGCGGTTCCCTGGGAAGCGCCCGCGCTGACCAGGCGGCCGCAGATGATGCGCTGGGCCTGCTGGCTGCCGGACGCAGCGCCGTACTGACCTACGGGCCGGAGGGAGAACGGCTGGATACTGGAATGAGTGTGTTCCTGAACGCCTTTGCCCCGCCCCCGCGGATGCTGGTCTTCGGTGCCATCGACTTCGCTGCGGCACTCTCCCGGCTGGGATCATTCCTGGGTTACCGCGTTACCGTCTGCGACGCACGGCCTGTCTTTGCAACGCCGGCACGTTTCCCGGCGGCGGACGAGGTGGTTGCCTCCTGGCCGCACCTTTACTACCGGGACGAGCTGCAGGCGGGACGGATCGACGGCCGCACGGTGGTCTGCGTACTTACCCATGATCCAAAGTTCGACGTCCCGCTCCTGGCGGAGGTCCTGGCCGGACCGGCGGTTGCCTATGTGGGGGCCATGGGTTCCCGGCGCACGCACATCGACCGTACAGAGCGTCTGCTGGACGCCGGGGTGAGCCCTGAAGCGCTTGCGGCGCTGCGCAGCCCCATCGGGCTTGATCTGGGCGCGCGGACACCGGAGGAAACTGCCGTGTCAATCGCGGCGGAGTTTATTGGTGAGGGATGGGGCGGGACGGGCCTTCCACTGCGCCTGCTGGAGGAGCGCATCCATCATGACGGACCCGGTCCGCTTACGGTTCCGGCAGCCGGACTTCAAAGGCCAGGGCGCCGTGCCGAATCCCGTTGACCTGCAGCTGCAGCTGATGTGCCCCGGCATAGTGACGGCGGGTGGTCATTTGATGGAAGGCATGCGAGCCGGACAGTGCGCGGGCTTCACCCGGTGCCAGTTCAAGAACTGTGAGCTTGAAGACCGCCGGGACTGTTCTGCCGTGCGCTTTGACGTAGTGCACCACGTAGTCCACGGCAAGCCTCGCCGTCGAACTTCCCGTGTTCCTCAGGGTGAAGCTGAACTGGAGCTTTCCCGGAAGGGTGACTACGGGCGTCGGGGTGGAAAGGCCCTGGACTTCCACGTCCGCGGGCGCGAAGCCCAGCAGCTCAAGGGCACCGGGATGAGCTTTCTTGACCAGGGTCCGGAGGCTGTGACGGACGAGCCGCGCCGTCGCGGGGGCCGGGTCCGACAGCCAGCGGGCAGCCGTCTGCACGGTGACCTCGGGGGCATGGCGTGAGATGTCATTCAGGTGGTTCGCCACCGACCGGCGCACGTCCTCGCTGGGATCATCGCGGAGGGCGTCCAGGATAGGCAGGGTCGCGTCCGGGTGCTCCAGCAGCCAGGGCACACGAATTGCCCAGGGAAGGTAAGGCCGGGTGCCCTCGCTGGCCAGCCGCCGAACCGCTGGATCTGCATCCTGCGCCCACGTCTGGATACGGGCCAGTGCGCGTACCGGATCCGCTGCCAGGAGCCGGCGGATGGCGAACTCACTGGTAAGGCGGGGTGTAAGTTCAGCGAGCAGGTCGAGGGCGTCGTCAAAGTCGACAGACCCTGAGCCGGCCAGGGCCAGCGTGACAGCCGATTCGGTGACCGGCCACATCATCCACCCCTTGAACTGCGGGTCTGCCAGGGCAGCCCGGTAAGCGGCTGCCGCTTCCTGGTACGCCGGATATGCGTGGGTCAGTGCCTGGGCCAGAAGGTCAGTCCGCGCGCGGAGCGAAAGCGGCTCGAGCGCCGGCACCGCCGTGAGGAGCTGGGCGAGCCCGGGGGCGGGAGCGGCCGCAGTCAGGCTGCGGTGCAGGCCTGCAACTTCAGCCGGACCCAGCAGATTATCCATGGCACCCATGCTGTCCCCCGCCGTTGTCTGTGCCGGGATTCCCCGGGTTCACAGATTACAGGTTCGCATCGGTGTACCGGCCGCGCTCACTGGTGACGGCACTGGGTGTGCGTCCGGCAGGGCCGAAGGAAGCCGTGTAGCTGTCTACTGCGGCCGCAGAGTGCCGGTGACCCGTGCCGTCGAACCGGGCGGTGTATCCCCAGCCCGCGGCAGGACGGACCGTGTGCTGCTCGGTGGAACGCGGGTGGCCGTAGGCAGCCACATAGTTTCCGCCCAGGGCCGCCCGGCGGGCCGGCAGGGCACGGGTTTCACGGGCGGCGTTGTGGTTCGCGCCGGAGTCCTGGCCCTCGATGGTGAGGGTCGCGGCGATAGTCGTGGTGTCGAACATTGTTCTCCTAAAGGAAGGGTGGGCAAGGCAGCCGGGCAGCACTGAGTGCGCCGGCGCTTTGGCGGCGTTGCAAAAAGTCGGAGCAGCCGGCTCGGAGCCAGGCTGCGGAGGTCCGCGGTTCCCTGCGTGGGAAGCCTGCATGGACGCTGATGCCGAACGGAAGCCGTTCGGTGCTGATAAAGACTCTAGCAGTTATTCTGAGTCATTCATAAAAAGGAGGATGTCGGCTTCGTCTCAGCCTGCTTACTGGAAGCTCCCACCGTCCACTCCTGCCGCCTCGAAGGTGGCGGGACCGGCTGCACAGCGGGCAGCACCTGCGGCGATACAGTTGAGGACATGAGCACCACCCCCGCGCGGACCCGCAGGTCTGTCTTCTTCCTTATTCCGCTGGGCGCGCTGGCAGGCATGGCACTGGCCATGCTGAACTTCCAGCTGAGCTATGCCTCCACCGTTGAGCCCGGGGAGCTGGCAAGCTACGTCTTGTGGACTCTGATCGGCGGTGCGGTGCTGGGCGGGTCCTTTGCCTGCCCGGCTGCCGCCGGAGCCTATCTCAGTGCCGTTTCCGGAAAGTCCGCACGCTTCTGTGCCGGCCTGGCGGGTGGAGCATTGGCGCTCTGCTGGCTGCTCTATGCCGGCGTTTCTGCTTCCGGAGGCAGCCCGGTGACGTGGCTGCTGCCAGCTGCAGCTGTTCTGACGACGGCAGCCGGCATGTGGTTCGTCTGGCTCGTGGCGAGGAACCGAAGCCCGCAGTCCGGCGCAGGATCCGAGCGCTAGCCTCCGTAGGGTCCACCAATAAGGCGTACCAGCGCGCTGGTTGGTGAGGGAATTTCCGCACCGTGGGCAAACAGAATGCGGTCCGGGGCCAGTGCAGCGATGCGCTCCAGGGAATCCTCTGCGCGCGAAGCATCAGAGGTAAAGGCCGCCGGGCTGCGGACAACTTCGGCGTGAACTGTTGCGGCGGCGTCGCCGATAAAGAGCGTTCCGGTACCTTCGTGGAAAATGCTGACATGCCCTGGAGTGTGGCCCGGGGTCGCGAGGATTTGCAGGTCCTGCACAGTGTCCCCCTCCTCCAGGGGCTGCACTTTGCGGGGCGAACGAATGTCCGGTGAGTCGGGACCTCCGGCATAGATGGATGCCAGCGGCGCCTGCTCGGCAATAGAAAACAGTGATCCGATGTGATCCATGTGCAGGTGCGTCAGGACGATGTCCCGGACATCCGCAAAGCTGCCCCCGAGCGCATCAACAGCGTCCGCAATCGCAGCAGCGGCGTCAGGCATTCCTGTGTCAATGACCACAATGCCGGCGGGTTGAGCGACGGCATAGCAGCGCACGTCCGAAATCATAGGTTCCGGGCCGGCTAGACCGGCTGGAATACTCATCTCGCGGACAATTTCCTCAATGGGCAGACGGGGTGTTCCGCTGCTTGGTTCCTGGGCCACGACCGCTCTCCTTCGCCGGAATGCAGGGATTTAAGCGTAGTCCTGCGGAGGCAGCCGCGTCCCGGTTCGGCGGCAGAATTCTGTCTCGGGAGACCAGGCCGAACCCTTTGCCAGTCGGGATACGGGTGGGACCCCTGAGTAGGAAATCGACAGGGGGCTGTCAAATAGCACGGGTGACCTACTCAACACAACGGCAACACGGCGCCGTTACCGAATTGCAATCAAAAAGAGATTGCTGTTAGTGTCCTTGGCATGCCGCAAACCTGATGCGGCGCCCCAGGCTCGTTACCTAACTCTGCCGCTTGCCTGGGGTCCCTTTTGCACTACGACGGCAGGGGCGGGGGAACCAATTTTTTGGGTCCTTTGAATCCTTGGGGTTAAGCCGACCGGATGAGACCGGCGGCCGGGTGACTCCCATCCGAACCCGACAGCTCACCTCGCAGGTATAGGGAGAGGTAATACCTTGTCTTCTAAGAATCGCGGACGTCACTGCGCAGAGTCCAGCATCTGGACCACCATCGCAAAAGCAGCACCCGGCAAAGCCCGCTCCGTCACCGGCACCGCAGCAGCGGTTGTAGCAGGCTCCGGCCTGATGTTCGGTATGGCAGCTCCGGCTCAGGCCAGCGCAGTCATCAACGAGACCCCGGCACCCGCTGCAGCAGCAGCACCTGCCTTCGTCGCCCCGGCAGCCGAAGCCCCCGTTGCCCCGGCAGCCGAAGCCCCGGCTCCGGCTGCAGCCGTGACTCACACCGTAGTTTCGGGTGACACCCTGAGCGAAATCTCCGCGGCTTACGGAGTCACCCTGGACAGCGTCCTGCAGCTCAACGCCCTGTCGCTGGAGTCCATCATCTACCCCGGTGACGTCATTACCGTTTCGGGTGAAGCCGCAGCAGCTCCCGCCGCTGCCGCAGCACCCGCAGCACCGGCAGAGGCGTATGTCCCTGCTGACACCTACGTCGCTCCGGCCCCGGTTGACGCAGCACCTGCTGCCTCGTACACCGATCCCGGCACCTTTACCGGTTACGAGAGCAACGTCACCACCCAGGCCGTTACCCCGGCACCTGCTGCAACGGGTTCCGGCATCGGAGCGATCATGGTCAGCTCCGCCTACGCACAGCTGGGCGCCGTACAGGACTGCACCATCCTCGTGGAGCAGGCACTGCGCGCAGCCGGCCACTCGGTCGGTGACCTGGCCCCGGCGCAGCTGGCTGCCTACGGCACCCCGGTGTCCAACCCCCAGCCGGGTGACATGATCTACTACGCCAACGGCGGAGCCGGTGTCCCCCACATCGCCATCTACATCGGCGACGGCCAGGCCATCCACAGCGGAATGAACGGAAACCAGACCGTCATCGCGACCGCCAACCTCGGCTCCGGCCCCGTCTACTACCGCGCATAGTCCGCGATACTGACGGCTGGTACAGCCTTCAGCAGACGAGGTGCCCCCTCCGGATTCCGGGAGGGGCACCTCGTTTTACTTGTTTTAACAGCTCAGACCGAAACATCCGAGGTCCCGGGCAACCAGCTCCCGCCCGGGCCGGGTACATCTGCCCCGGACGTGAAATAATGGAAACTACCAGACTCGCGGCTTCCGGAACCTTCACCCATGTGCTGGTACCGTCTCCGCGCTTCCGTCACAGCACCCAGCCGTTCCGGGCCTGCGGCGGGACGGCCATCCCCAATGCGTGCCCGCGCCTTCGGCCGCTGCGGAGAGGATGCCGGGTCAGGAATCGAAGCAGCCAGAGGTAAACACATTGACGTTTAACGTAGGTCAAACCGTAGTCCACCCCCACCACGGTCCCGCAGCCATCCGCCGTCTCGACACCCGCAAAGTGCGTGGCGAAGACATGGAGTACCTGGTACTCGAAGTGCATGCGAACAAGCTGGAGGTCTGGGTTCCGCTGGCCAAGGCCGGCGAGGTAGGGCTGCGCCCGGTTCTGGACGGTGCCCAGCTTCAAAAGCTCATGGAAGTCCTCAAGGCCGACGCCGATGCCGAGGAAACCCAGTGGTCCCGCAGATTCAAGGAAAACACCGAACTGCTGGCCAGCGGAAGCATCACCGACGTAGCCCGGGTAGTCAGAAACCTCACCCTCCGGTCCCTTGATAAGGGACTCTCCCACGCTGAACGGGACATGCTGCGGCACGCGCGCCGCCCGCTTCTCACTGAAATCTCACTGTCCCTGGGTGTTAGTGAGGACGAAGCATCAGCAGTGCTCGACGCCGTCTGGTCCGGGCAGGCGGCTTCCCTGGCCGAACCCGTTACCTAAGCCACCCCCCCGCACCAATTCGGCGCGAAAGTCCGGCAACGCTGCAGGCGTTGCCGGACTTTTTTATGACCGGTGTTTGGTGCCGCCGGCACCACGGCCGCTAACTCCGCTCACATCCGCGTCTTTGTCCTGGCCGTTGCCGGCGCACTCCACGGATCCTCCGGCCAGGGATGGCGGGGATACCGTCCGCGCATCTCGGCCCTCACCTGTGCATACGGGCCGGACCAGAAAGAGGCGAGGTCATCTGTCACGGCCAGAGGGCGTCCGGCAGGTGAAAGCAGGTGGAACTGCAGCCGGATCCGCCCTCCTGCCAACAGCGGTGATTCCGCCCAGCCGAAGCACTTCTGGAGTTTGACTGCCAGTACGGGAGGAGCTGCGCCGTCCTCTGCGTCCGGATAGCTGATCCGCTCCTGCGTGCCGCTGGGCACCAGTATCTTTTCCGGAGCCAGTTCATCCAGTTTGGCTGCCTCCGGCCAGGGCAGCAGCCGGCGCAGCGGATCCAGCAGATTGATATCTGCCGCCCGCGTCCCTCCTGCCAGCGCTTCCAGTTCCGGGCCCAACCAGTCCTGAAGCTGCTCCAGCAGCGCCGCCTCTGATACATCAGGCCACGGCGAACCAAGCAGCCGGTGCAGCAGGGCGAGCCGGCGGCGGAGAGCCTCAGCCGCCCCAGACCAGCCGATGGCGCCAAGGCCCTGCTCGGCCAGCGCGTCTGCCATGGCAGAGCGACCCTCAGCCGCGGCGGGACGGACCGGCGTCGAGGAGAGCTCGATCGCACCCAGGCGGCGTACCCGCCGCGCGGACACTCTGCCGCCGTCGAACACGGCTGTAATCTCCGAGGATAGGAGCCCCGAGGCCGCAGCCTCAGCAGTCTCCTCCGCCAGCGGCGCGGCAGCACGGATCACGGCCCCGGTTCCTGCGGCTGCCTTCCCCGCGGCACGGGAAACGTCTGCCACGGCCAGCCAGGTGTGTCCCCGGAGCGGACTCTCCGAGGGAAGCCCGGCACGGGTTCCCGATGCAAGCAGGTACTGTTCCCCTGCAGCGCCCTCCACCCGGCGGGCCACCCGGTCCGGGAAGGCAAGCGCCACGAGTGTTCCCACGGCCTCCTCAGCGCCCGGAGCCCCGGTTGGGTGTTGGGCCGTACCGGCGGACTTCCGATCAGGTTGCACGAACTGCTGCAGGCGCCGGGCCTCACGGGCAAAGGCGCCGGACCCCGGATCCCGTCCAGAGCGCAGAGCGGACAGGAGCCGGACCAGGTCGGCTCCCGGCGGTCGCCGGTCGCCGGACAGCATGGCTGTGACCTCCGCAGCCGTGCGCGGACCAAGCAGCAGGGATCCCTCAGCGAGGGCCCGGGCCAGGCGCGGATCTGCCGGGATGCGCACCAGCCGGTGACCGGTTTCTGTGGCTTTGCCGTCCTGGTCCACTGCACCGATACTGCGCAGGACTGCTTCAGCGTCCGCCAGCGCTGCACCGGGCAGCGCCTGGGGCAGCGCCAGTCCCCGGCCGCCGGGGGTCCCCCAGCAGGCGAGGATCAAGGCTGCGGATGTGAGGTCGGCCGCGGCGGCCTCCGGTGTGGGATGGGCAGGAGAGGCGGCGTACGCAGCTTCCGTGTAGGCGCGGATCACGGTTCCCGGTCCCTGCCTCGCCGCACGTCCGGCACGCTGCTGTGCTGAGGCGCGGGACGCGCTGACGGTGACCAGCCCGCTCATGCCGCGGGCGGCGTCGCGCCGGGGTTCGCGTGCCAGTCCGGAATCGACAACCAGCCGAACGCCGGGAACGGTCAGCGAGGATTCGGCCAGCGATGTGGACACGATGATGCGTGGCTTCTCCCCCGGACCCCGTCCGGAAACCGCCCGGTCCTGTTCGGCCGCCGGGGCCTGGCCGTGCAGTTCCAGCACCTCGGTGCCGGGGCCCGCTTCCTGCCGCAGGACCCTGGCGACGTGGGACACTTCCCGGACACCCGGAGCGAACACCAGAGCGTCAACCGACGCGTCCTCGGCCAGTGCCTGCGCGTGGCCCTGGATGGCAAGCAGGGCCAGTCCGTCCAGGAATCCCGGCGTGACGCCGCGTTCGTCCAGACGCGCGGCGGCCGGCGGCTGCCACAGCACGCGCAGCGGATAAAGCGCTGAAGGACAGTCCACCACGGGGACCGGAGACCCGGGCGCACCAAGCAGTTCCGCGAAGCGGGGTGTGTCCAGCGTGGCAGACATGGCCACCAGCAGAAGGTCCGGGCGCAGCTGGCGGACTTCGGCCAGCATGCCGATAAGCAGGTCGGTTTCGAGTCCGCGTTCGTGAACCTCGTCCAGGACGACGGCGGAAACACCCTCCAGCCCCGGATCGGCCAGCAGGCGTCGCAGCAGGATGCCCGGAGTAACAAACTCAACGAGGGTACGCCCGCTGGTGCGGCTCTCACCGCGGACCGTGTAGCCGGTGCGCTCCCCCACCCCCGTGCCGTCCAGGGCGGCAAGCCTGCGGGCAGCTGCCCGTGCGGCCACCCGGCGCGGCTGGGTAACAATGACCCGCCCGGCCGCCAGATTCGCCACCAGCGGCGGGACCAGCGTGGTCTTGCCGGTTCCGGGCGGGGCCTGCACGACGGCGGCACCGCCGGAGAGCGCGGCACCCGTGGCATCGTCAGCATTGGATGTGCCGCCCCGGAAACCATCAGGGTCCAGAGCCGCCGCAGCGGCGGGCAGCGACGCGGCAAAAACCAGGCCGCGCCCAAGCTCGGCAAGGTTAAAGGGGCCGGCGGGCAGCATTCCGCGCGATTCAGAGGGGCTCACCACTCCATTCTCTCCCGGGATCTGTGTGCCTGCGGATTCCCAAATAGTCCGGCATAAGGAAGGGTTGGAAGGCAGCCGGCTGCATGCCGAAGTCCGCAGTGCACATCAACCCGAAAGAGGAGTTAATGACCCCCGAGACGATGGCTGAAGCCCAGCCGGGCCCCGAGGAAGTGTGTGCCATAGCCGAGTCCCACGGGCTGCATCTGGAGCCGGCAGGCGTGGAGTTCAACGAGGCAGGCCTCGATTACCGGGTGGCGTTTGCCACCGAAAAAGGAAAGGAACAGAAATGGGTGCTGCGGGTCCCCAGACGCCCCGACGTGGCTGCCGGCCAGCCTGGTGAGCGTGCCATCCTGGACTTCGTCCGGCCGCAGCTTGGCGTCGCTGTACCGGACTGGCAGATCCAGGAAGCAGACCTGGTGGCTTACCCGCTCCTTCCGGGAAGGCCGGGCCTGACGGTCGGCCAAGGCAATCAGCCGGACTGGCACTTCGACCCGTCCTCCGCTGAATACCTGGAATCACTGGCGGAGTTGATTGCTTCCCTGCACAGCCTTGACACGGCTGCGGCTGCCGCCGCCGGCATCCGGACCGAAACTCCGGAACAAGTCCGCGGGTACTGGGCGAACGCACTTGATAACGCGCTCGCTGAGTTCCGGATTGATCCCGGGCTGCTCGACGGCTGGCGGCGGTGGCTGGACGATGACGGTCTCTGGCCCCAGCGCACCGTTCTCACACATGGCGAGCTGTATCCGGCGCACCTGCTGCTTGATGAGTCGGACAGGATCGTCTCGGTGCTGGACTGGACTACGGCCAAAGTCAGCGATCCGGCTCTGGAATTTATGTACGTCCAGCTCATTTCGCCCGACTCCTTTGATGAAGTCGTGCGCCGCTGCCAGGACGCGGCCGGCACCGCCGAGCCGCGCCTGGCAGAGCGCTGCACCGCCCTCATTGCGGCCGGGCCGCTGAACTACGCGATGTTTGCGCTGGCTACAGGCCAGCCCGAACACCGCGAAGCTGCGCAGGCCCAGCTGCTGGCGGTCTAGGGACTGCGCCTTGATCCGGGCTTGTACCTAGCTCTGGGCCGGGGCGTCCTCAGCCGGTGCTTCCTCTTCGCTGTCCGGGTGCCCGTGACGGTGTCCGTCGCCGCCGCGTTCCCCGCGGCCGTCCCTGGCGTCCTGCTTGCCGGAATCGTCCCTGCCGGAATCGTCCCTGCCGGGTTTGCCGTCATGGTCCGGCCCGCCGTCATGGTCGGGCCGCTCCGGACGCGCCTCATCGGTGCCCTCGCCGCCGTCGTTCTTCTGGGCGTCCTTCTCCTGTGAGTCGCCGTCCTGTGAGTCACTGTCCTGCCGCTCGCTGTCCCGGGGCAGGTCCGAATGATCCCCGCGCTCGGGGCGCTCGGGGCGTTCGCCGTCGAGTTCCGACGTGACTGAGGCGGGCTCAGTATTGTCCGCAACGGCCATACCCGTGAAGAATGTGCCGGTCAGCAGTCCGGCAGCTGCCAGGCCACTGGCAATCCAGACAATGATCTTCTTGGCTTTGCTGCCAATCTCCATGGTTGCTTTCACCTTCGCAAACAGAGTGTGGATACCTACGCTTTCTATGCAACGCCGTCTTTCTTCGAAGTTTCTTAGAGGCAGGCATCAGTCCAGCGGCAGGCGGACCGTCAATGAAGCACCCCGGCCATGGCTGGGTTCTGCCTGCACCGTACCGCCAAACCGGTTGGCTATTTCAGCAACCAGCGCGAGGCCCAGGCCATAGTGGCGGGTGTGCCCGCCGGAGGTTTCCCGAGCCGAGGAGAAGCGTTCAAACATCCGTCCGCGCAGTTCACGGGGAATTCCCGGGCCGTCATCGGAGACGCGGAGGACGCCGTTGCGCCCGCTTGCCGATACCTGTACCCACACAGTGGACCGGGCATAGTCCGACGCGTTGGCCAGCAGGGCGGTGATGACCCGCTGAACTGCCGCCGGAGCAGCACGGACCCGGACCGGGGAACCTGGAACATCTAGCCTGAGCTCCAGGCCGCGGTCCCGCATGGTGGTGCCAAAGGCCCGGGCAGCCTGTTGCGCGGCGGCGCCCAGGTCAACCGGCTCCGGGGGCCCTGCACGGCGCGGATCCGCGGACTCCAGCAGGTCCTCAAGGATTCCGGTTAGAACACCCGTGTCCGCGATGATTTCATCCAAACCTGACTCCACAAATTTCTGCGGACCGCACTGCGCCTCCGTTCCTCCCCCGTCAGACCGGGAAGCCAGACGACGCCGAAGCAGCTGCGCCCGGGTGCTCAGCAGGGTCAGCGGAGTTCGCAGCTCATGGCTGGCATCGGAGACGAACCTGCGCTGCAGGGCAAGCGCCTCGACCAGGGGACGCATCGCGGCCCGCGCCGCCAGAACGGAGAACAGTGCCGCCACCACCGCGGAAAGCAGCACCGCAGACACCAGGGCCAGTACCAGCCGGTCCAGCTGCCCGCGGGTTTCGGAGGTATCAATCGCCGCCTGGACTATGTCCCTTCCATCAGGTCTGGTCAGCACGCGGAAAGTGGTGCCGGACGCCTCGACGGTCTCTTCAACTTCCCCGCCCCCTGCAGCCACAGCGGCCAGTGACTCTTCAACCGGCAGACCTTCGGGCATGTCCCTCGATACGGTGAGCCTGCCCCGGTCATAAACGGCAAGGAAGATGTCCAGCGGAGCATCCCGCGGGTTATCCAGCGCCGCAGCTGATTCCAGGCGGTCCTGCAGTGCCTGTTCAGCGCCGGCGGCGGCGAGGTAGTAGACAACAACTCCGGCCAGTGAGAGAAGCACAACGATCAGTGCCGTGAACTGCACTGCGAGCCTCCGCGCTGCCCGCCGCGGCTCGGCGTCGTTCCCTTCACCAGCCCCAAACCATCGCCGCCTCACGCCGTCTTGCCCAACCGGTAGCCAATTCCGCGGACCGTCAGGACCGAGGCTTTCCCGAGTTTTCGGCGGAGGTAATGGACGTAGGTGTCCACTACGCCGTCGTCGTCGGCATCCGGAAACACAAGGTCGTGGAGATCCTCCCGGGGAAATACCTGCAGCGGGCGGCGCGCAAGCTCCTCCAGAAGCGCTGACTCCCGCTCGGACAGCACCACCACCGCTCCTCCGGGCTGGGTCACGGTCCGGCCGGTCGTGTCAAACATGCCGCCGGGAACCGGCAGCACCGGCAACTCCTGTGCCGTGCGGCGCCGGAGCACACGAAGCCTGGCCAGCAGCTCCTCGACGTCGAACGGTTTGCCCATGTAGTCCTCCGCGCCGCGGTCCAGGCCTTCCACCCGGTCCGACGGATTCCCGAGCGCGGAGAGTACCAGGGCCGGTACCGCGACTCCCCTGCTCCGCAGCCGGGCCAGGACATCCAGGCCCTCGATGGCAGGCAGTCCGCGGTCCAGCAGGAGGACATCGAAGGAGCCGGTGAGGCCCTCGTGCAGGGCGCGCTGCCCGTCATGGGCAGCGGTCACGGAGTACCCCTCGGATTCAAGGATTTCCGTCAGCATCTGCGCGAGGCGCCGGTCGTCTTCCACCACCAGGATCCGCGGTTGGTCCTCCATCTTCGCGAGTATAGGAGCGGCCGCTGCCGCCTGCGCGCGCAACGGCTGGTATACACTGTAAACACCACCCGATTCCCAGCACCGTCCGGAGGTGACCCGGTGGGAGCGCACCAGCCCCTCAGCCCCTCTGTCATAGCACGGGCCGGTGCCCGGATAGCGGACACCGACGGCCTTGAAGCTGTGAGCATGCGCCGGGTCGCGGGTGATCTCGGCGTCTCCGCCATGGCACTCTACCGCCACGTTGCCGACCGCGGCGCACTGCTGCTGCTTATGGCCGACGCCGTTCGGGAGGACACGCTCGTGCCTGCCGGCGACCACACCTGGCAGTACCTGCTGGCGCACATGGCGAACGTCCAGTGGCGGACCTTCTCGGCGCACCCCTGGCTGCTGAGCATCATCCTGACTCCGCGCCGCCTGGTGAATATGGCAGCTCCGGGCGATGCGGAGCGCCTGCTCTCCACCCTCGCAGCAGCAGGACTGGAGGAAGATGAAGCCTTCGACTGTCTGCTGGGCGTCTCAGCAGCCGTCATCGGAACCGCTGCCATTGCGGCGGCCGCGGGCGACGGGCCGGGCATTTCGCCGCTGCAATCCGGGGACGGAACTGAACCGCATCCCCTGGCCGAACGCTTCCAGCAGCGCGGCATCAATTACCGGACCTCACGGCACTCCCTGGACTATCTGGTGGACAGCTTCATCCGCGGCATCGAGTCCCGCCTCCCCAATTCTCCGGACCCCTCCAAGGACCCGGTTCTACGGAAGGAAAACCATGCAACTGAAGGATAAGACCGCAATCGTCACCGGCGGCGCAGGAGGTATTGGCCAGGGAATCGTCCGGCGGTTCCATGCCGAAGGCGCGAAGGTAGCGATTGTCGACATTGACCAGGCGCAGGGTGAGAAACTGCTGGCGGAGCTGGAAGGTGAAGCCATCTTCATCGCCAAGGACATCTCCGTTGAGGAAAACGCCGCTGCGATTGTCGCCGAAGCCGTCGAGCGCTTCGGCGGCCTGGACATCCTCGTGAACAACGCCCATGCCTCCAAGCAGGCGTCCATTCTGGAAACCACCAAGGAAATCTGGGACCTGTCCTTCAACACCGGGACACTGGCAACGTTCTACCTGATGCGCGCTGCCTATCCGGAATTGAAGAAAACACGCGGCAGCATCATCAACTTTGCTTCCGGTGCCGGCATAAAGGGCCTGCCCAACCAGGTGGCCTATTCGGCTGCAAAAGAGGCAATCCGAGCCATTACCCGCACGGCAGCGAATGAGTGGGCGCCCGACGGCATCCGTGCCAATGTGGTCTCTCCTGTTGCGCTGACGCCGGGCATTGTGCAGTGGAGCAAGGCGTTCCCGGAGGCGTACCAGGAAGTGGTGGACGGCGTTCCCCTGGGCCGGCTCGGCGACCCGGAAACCGACATTGCTCCCATTGTCGCCTTCCTGGCCAGCAAGGATTCCCACTACCTGACGGGCCAGACCCTCATGGCCGACGGCGGCTCCATCAAGCTGTACTAGGCCGCTCTAGCCTGGAACAACCGCTGCGGCGTAGCTGGTAACCGAGGAGGTTGCGAGGAGGAACTCGACCGGCTCACCAACACTCAGCGAGAGCTCTGCTGCCGCAGCGGGACTGATGTCTGCCGCAAGGCCGGCGCCCCGGACCCTGATTCTGTCCCCCTGCGGTTCCAGGTCGGCTACCGCTGCCCGGAGGATCTGCGTCCCCGGGTCCGTGGATCCGGAAGTGCCGGCCCTGCGCACCGAAACGGCCGACGGCGGGAAGACAGCCAGTGCGGCCTCGCCGTCCACTGCTGTGCCCGCCGCGTCCGGCACTGCAAACTGCAGTCCCCCGGGAGTGACCAGACGCCCGCCGCTGAGGTTTCCGCGCACCAGGTTGAGTCCGGCAAGGCTGGCGGTGAAGGCGTTCCGCGGGCGGCTCAGCACCTCTGCGGGCGGTCCGGACTCCACGATCCGCCCGTCCTGCATAATCAGGACCCGATCTGCGAGGGTGAGGGCATCGAGGACATCATGGGTGACAATCAGTGTGCTGCGCCCGGACAGCACACGCTTGAGCAGCCTGCGCATCAGCGGAACGGTTTCCACGTCCAGGGCAGCCATCGGCTCATCCAGCAGCAGCAGGTCCGGCTCTGCGGCGAGGGCCCGGGCCAGCGCAACCCGCTGTGCCTGCCCGCCGGAAAGTTCCCCGGGCCGTTTGGAGGCGAGGGCAGCGGCATCCGCTTCCTCCAGCCAGTGCCGGGCAGCCAGACGGGCCGCCCGGCGGTTTGTTCCCGTGCTGCGCGGACCGAACGCAACGTTGTCCTCGGCACTTAGATGAGGAAAGAGCAGCGCCTCCTGGGCAAGGAGCGCGGTTCCGCGACGGTACGCCGGGAGGGATTCACCTTTGCCGTTCGAAAGGCGGAAGAGTGTGGTGCCGTTCAGCTCGGCCTCGCCGCTCCGGGCCTGGACCAGGCCGGCGAGCAGTGAGATGACGGTCGATTTGCCGGCCCCGTTGGGCCCGAGCAGGGCCACAGTTTCCCCGTCCCCTACCTCAAAGCCGACGTCGATTCCCCGCTCAGGCAGCTCGGCCTGCATCTTGAGACCCATTAGCTTGCTGCTCCGGACGGAGCCCTGCCCCTGGTGGACGGCCGGGCCGCAGCTATTCGCCCCGGGGCGGACCGGTAAGAGAGTCCAACCACAACCACAGCCACCACCACCAGCAGAAGGGAAAGCGCCACCGCGGCGTCGGCGTCGCCCTCCCGCTGAAGGTAGATCTCCAGCGGAAGTGTCCGCGTGACGCCCTGCAGGCTTCCTGCGAAGGCGAGAGTAGCGCCGAACTCGCCCAGGCAGCGGGCAAAGGAGAGCACCGCACCGCTGGCCAGGCCTGGCAGGACCAGCGGCAGCGTAACCCTGCGCAGCGCCGTCCAGGGACGGGCCCCGAGGGTAGCAGCAACGGCTTCGTAGCGGGTTCCGGCGGTCCGGAGTGTTCCTTCGAGGGTCAGGACCAAAAAGGGCAGCGCTACAAAAGTCTGGGCCAGCACTACCGCTGCGGTGGAGAAAGCGACCTGGACTCCCAGGATTTCGAGCGCTCCGCCCAGGAGTCCCTGCCGGCCAAATGTATACAGCAGGGCGATGCCGCCCACTACCGGGGGAAGGACCAGGGGAAGCAGCACCAGGGACCGGAGCAGCCGTTTCCCCGGGAACCGCACCCTGGCCAGGACCAGCGCCAGCGGCACGCCCAGGAGGATGCAGAGCACGGTGCTCGCCGTGGCCGTGCGAAGGCTCAGGGAGAGCGCGGCGAGTGAGGATTCGGACGTCACCAGCGGGATGAACTCCGCCCAGTTAACCTCTGCCGTGACGGCCGCCAGGGGAAGCAGGAGGAACAGAGTCCCGGCCACGGCGGCGGCCAGTACCCAGCGGGGCAGCTCTACCGTGCTGTTAGGGGAGGCCAAAACCGGCCTCCTGAAGGACACTTTGTCCGTCGGCGCCCTGGATATACCGGACAAAGGCGTCCGCAAGGTCCGTATCAGCAGAGCCGGCCAGCCGAACCAGCGGATAACGGTTCACAGCATGCCGCGCTTCGGGAAAAGGTATCTCCTGGACGCTGTCTCCAGCCGCACGTACATCAGTGACGTAAACCAGACCGGCATCGGCTTCTCCCGAAACGACCTTGCCCATCACCCCGGCCACCGAGGTTTCTTCGCTCACCGGCGAGAGACTCACTCCGGCTGCTTCTTCCAACGTGGCGGCAGCAGCGCCGCAGGGAACCTGCACTGCACAGACCACTACCTGCGGCCCGGCCTCAGCCAAGTCCACGAACCCGGTAATTCCCGCCGGGTTTCCGGGCGGGACGGCGATGGTCAGGGTATTGGTTGCAATGTCCTGCGGGTCCCCGGCGGTCAGTCCTGCGTCCACCACCTTGGCCATATTGGCCTCGTCTGCGGAGGCAAAAACGTCGGCCGGCGCACCGGCGACCAGCTGTGCGGCGAGGTCCGCGGAGCCCGCCAGATTCAACCGGACTGATGTGCCGGGGTTGGCGGCTTCGAAGTTCTCCGCCAGTTCGCTAAAGGGTCCGGCCAGCGACGCTGCCGCAAACACCGTTACTTCGCCGCTGCCTGCCTGCGGCTGCGCGGACTGGTTCGAGCAGCCCGCCAGGCTCAGCAGCCCCGTGAGGAGCGATGCGGCGATGACTGTGCCGGAACGGCACCAGTTCACGGCTGCTTCTTTCCCGGCGGCATTTCCACGATGACGTTGGTTGCCTTCACCACGGCGGTGGCAGTGGAACCTGGTTCCAGGCCGAGTTCGCGTACTGCCTCCGAACTCATCAGTGACACCACCCGGAAAGGACCGCACTGCAGTTCCACCTGGGCCATGACCTTGTCCATGACGATTTCAGTCACGAGTCCCACGAACCGGTTCCGGGCTGAGCTGGCGATTTCCGTGGGATCATCCGGCAGCTGCGCCTGCCGGCGGGCGAGCTGGGCCAGTTCGAGGCTGTCGATGATCTGCCTGCCACTGGCGTCCCGGCGCCCCGTCAGGGTACCGTTCTCAATCCAACGGCGCACCGTGTCATCACTGACACCAAGGAACCGTGCCGCTTCGGCAACTCTCAAGCTAGGCATGCTACGACCATAACTCCGCAGATGCGTTCACTTCCACAAATTCAAGGGATATCTGCGGGAGATCTTTTCAGCACGACCGAAAACCACCCACTGATGGAACGGGAAGGAGCGGACGGCATGGAGGCCCAGAAGCACCTCCTTGGACGTTTCAGCGCGCGGCTGGAGGGTGCAGGGTGCGTCTTTCCGTTCGAAGAAGCGGAACTCCTGCTTCGCGGGGCTTCCTCAGCGGCAGAGGCGGAAGCCTTGCTCCAGCGGCGGGTGGACGGGGAACCGCTGGAATACGTGCTCGGCTGGGCAGAGTTTCTTGGCCGGCGGCTGCGGGTGGTTCCGGGTGTGTTTATCCCCCGCCAGCGCACAGAATTCCTGGCCTCAGCGGCACTCGAGTCGGCCTCACGCCGGAGTAATCCTCTCATCCTGGACCTTTGCTGCGGCAGCGGCGCACTGAGCGCGGTCTTTGCCGCTGCACTTCCACAGGCAGAACTTCATGCTGCGGATCTGTCGCCGGCGGCCGTCGCAGCGGCCCGGTCCAACCTCTCCGGGCAGGCCCGGGTCCACCAGGGAGACCTGTTTGAGGCCCTGCCGCGCCGGCTGCGCGGGAGCATCGACGTCGTGGCCGCCAATGCTCCCTACGTCCCTACGGAACAGCTGCCCTTCCTCCCCCGTGACGCCCGCATCCACGAACCTGCCGAGGCTCTGGACGGCGGCTGCGAAGGGCTGGAGCTGCTCCGCCGCATAGCAGCGGACGCGCCTGAGTGGCTGAGCCGGAACGGGGAGCTGCTGGTCGAGTGCAGCAGCGGCCAGGCATCGGACCTGGCCAGGGATTTCGACGCCGCAGGTTTCGACGCCGCAGTCCGCACCGACCCGGACACTGGTACAGCGGTGGTGTCCGGCAGGCTGAAGAGCGGGCTCGGCTAGGCTGCGGGCTTTCCGGCCTGGGCAGTGCCGGCATCCGGGTCAGCTCCGGCGTCGGCCTCAGTTCCTGCTTCATCCGGTTCCGTTCCGGCGTCGGCCTTTGGCGCGGGTTCCGGAGCCGGCTTCCTGTGGCCTGCCAGGTACTCCGCAATCCGGTTCACGGCGTCGCGTATGTCCTCTTCGGCGGGCAGGATCACAAACCGGAAGTGATCCGGCTCAGGCCAGTGGAAGGCCGTTCCCTGCGAGACGAGGATCTTCTGTTCCTCGAGCAGGTCCAGGACGAACTGCTCGTCGTCGTCGAACGGGTACAGCGCACGGTCCAGCTTGGGGAACAGATACATGGCCCCGGAGGCAGGGACGCAGCTGACGCCGGGGATCTCGTTGAGCAGCCGGCAGGCGAGGTCGCTCTGTTCGGCCAGCCGTCCGCCAGGCTTCACGAGGTCATTGATGCTCTGGTATCCGCCCAGGGAGGTCTGAATGGCGTGCTGCGCGGGCACGTTGGCACACAGGCGGAGGGACGCCAGCAGGTCCAGTGACTCCCGGTATCCGGCGGTGTCCGCACGCTTGCCGGTCAGGGCCACCCATCCGGCCCGGTAGCCGGGCATCCGGTAGGCCTTGGAGAGTCCGGAGAAGGTGAGCACCGGAAGGTCACCGGCCACAGATGCAGTGTGAATGTGCTCTGCTCCCCGGTAAACGATCTTTTCGTAGATCTCATCAGAGAAGAGCACCAGATTGTGGCGCCGGGCCAGGTCGGCAAACTGTTCCAGGATCTCCCGGGGGTAGACGGCGCCGGTTGGGTTGTTCGGGTTGATGATCACGATCACCCGCGTGCGGTCCGTAATCTTCTCCTCGACGTCGGCCATGTCCGGCCACCAGTGATTGTCCTCGTCGCAGGCATAGTGCACGGCTTCACCGCCGGAGAGCATCACCGATGCTGTCCACAGCGGATAGTCGGGAGACGGAATCAGCACCTGGTCACCGGGCTCCAGGAAGGCCTGCAGCGTCATTGAAATCAGCTCGCTGACGCCGTTGCCGACCCAGATGTCCTCCACGCCGATCTGCATCAGGCCGCGGGTCTGGTAGTACTGCGAGATAGCGGTGCGGGCAGAATAGATGCCCTTGGAATCGCTGTACCCCTGGGCACCGCGCAGATGGTGGATCATGTCCACCACGATTGATTCCGGAGCCTCCAGCCCGAACGGTGCCGGATCGCCGAGGTTCATCTTCAGGATCCGCTGCCCTGCCGCCTCCATCTGCTTGGCGACCGCTTGTACGGGCCCCCTCAGGTCGTAGCGGATGTTCTGCAAACGGCTGGAATTCTGCATCGGGGGCATAGTCGGATTTTCCCACCACGGGGGCCACGGGCCAAACCGGCTCCGGAAATGACCCCTTCAGCCGGCAGCCGCGGCGCCGCCTACAGTGCGCGGGCTGCCGCGTTTTCCACGTCCGCCGCCGCTTCACGGATACCGCGCGCCCGGTCGTAGAGGACCGAGAACAGCAGCGCCAGCACCACCGCGATGAGGATGATGACGCCCATCCCGATCAGCCCGGCCTGCAGGCCCGCGGAGGCTTCGGCGTCGTAGTAGAGAATCGCCTTGTTGGCGATCGTCATCTGGTACAGGGGTTCACCCCGGGCAATGAAGGCGAAGAAGCCGGGCAGAGTCTCCAGCGGTACCACGCCGGTAGCGGCCGGCAGCCCCATGAACACCACATAGATCAGGGACAGCACCATGCCTGCGCTGCCGAAGATGGTGATCAGCGCGAACGTCACCGCAGAGACCGTCACGATTGAGAGCCAGGTGCTGAAGAAGAACCAGCCGCCGTGCGGGATGGGCATGCCTACGGCATTGGCCACCCACATCATCAGCCCGGCGGTGGGCAGCCCGGCCACGACGGCGATTCCCCACTTGAGCAGGAAGTCCACCCAGCGTGCCGGGAGCAGTTTCGGGCCCAGGACGTAGCGCGGGCCCAGTTCCACAGGCAGCACGCCCACGCGTGAATCCACCAGGAAGTGCAGCGTGACGGACCCGCTCAGGCCCACCACCATCAGCAGGACGGAGTAGAAGAAGGCACCCATGCCCAGCGCCGCGCCGTCGGGAGGTTTCTGGAACGCCGTTTCCGTGATCTGGATCGGATCGCGCAGTGCCTCCGCTGAGGTTCCGGTGATTTTGGGTGCCAGCTGTGCCTGCACTTCGGCGGGCACTCCTGCCTCGGTGAGTTCGGCGTCCTGGCGTTCGGTCGCCTCGCCCTGCGCCTGCCGCGCGGTTTCGTCCAGCTGTTCGCCCAGGCTGGTGCTGGCCTGCTTCAATGCCGGTTCGACGGCGTCGGCTGCCAGTTCGCTGGCCAGCGGGCTCGCCAGCGGATTGGTGTAGAGCGTGATCTGCGGACGGCTGGCATCGCCGTCGGTAAGCGAGGAGGAAACCAGAGAGACCGCGGATTCGGAGAAGTCCTCCTCCACCACTACGGCGGCGAAGACCTGGCCGGTGCGCAGCTGGTGCTGGGCGTCGTCCCAGCTCAGCGGGCGCAGCTCGATCTTGTCCGTCTTAGAGAAGTCCGTCTCCATGGTGCTGGTGAGGTTCTCCCCAAAGTTCTCCTGGCCGGTGGGGGTGTCCGCGCCCTGGTCACGGTTCACGACGGCGACCGGCAGGTGGTTGAGATTGCTCTCCGGACTGCCCAGCCCGCCAATGTACAACGCGGATCCAGCTCCGCCCAGTATGAGCAGGACCAGCAGCGGAAGCAGCCACGTGCGGGGTGAGAAATAGGCTCCCGCCCGGCTGCCGTGCTGCCGGGGGTCTGCGGTGGATTGTGCGCCGCGGCGTGAGCGTGGTTCGTGTGCGGGCATGGGAACTACCTCCCGGGATGCCGCGCGGTGTTACCGCACGTGCCGAACGTTGGGGGAAGCACTATCCCTATTGACGGTACGTGCAGCCTTGTCCGGCGCACAGACTCGGAGTCTCCGGGACCGCTTGTCCGGCTGAAGTTTTCCCTGCCTGGTTCCTGCTAGTCCCTGCCGCGCGGGCCGTGGCGGTGTGGGTTTTCCTCCGCCAGCTTCGCCAGGATCCGCTCAAGTTGGGCGCGGTCTTCGTCGGAGAGAACGGCGAAGTACTCATCCGCCTGCCGTGCACGGTCTTCCCGCACCTCGGAGCGCATGCTCACGCCCTGCTCCGTCAGCGTGATCAGGGTGGCCCGGCGGTCTGAGGGATCGGGTCCGCGCTTCACCAGATCCTTGGCCTCAAGCTGGTCCACCACTTCGGTGGCTGACCGGGGCGCGATGCGGAGCGAGTCTGCCAAGTCCTTCAGCCGCAGGCCGCCGTCGTTCCCGCTCCGTGCCACGGCGTTGAGCGCGCGGAACTGGTGCGGGGTCAGGTCGAACGGTGCCAGCTGCTTGATCCAGCGGCCGCGCAGCCCGCGGAAGGCGGCGTGCATCAGCTCGCCCAGGGTGGCAGAATCTACGGACTGTTGCGGCATGTTCCCCAGTCTAGTCATTCGGTGAGGAGCCACACTGTGAGGTAGCCGCCGTATCTGTGCGCACATGTAGACTCCGGCCAGCGACATAAGCCAGCTGGCCGCCCGAGGAGGAGACCCTTTGCGAGAGTTCCTGAAGCTCCCCCGGCCGGTCTGGAGCTTTGCCGGTTTCCTGATCGGATGGCTGATTCCACTGGGGGTAGTCCGCTTGGTCAAAGCCGATGTTCCGCTGCCCGTGGCTCTGCTAACTCTCCTAGTCGGGATCATATTGGCGGTGATTCTCTACATCCACCGAGCTCAGTGGCGATCCTCCGACCGACTGGCGGACAAACAGCGGGAAGAGGAGGAGCAGCGCCGGCAGGCCATGGCGTACGAGGAAGAGCTCGAAGCGCGAAAGAGGGAGTATGAGGCGTTCCGGCGGCGGAATAGCCCGGATGCCTAGGTGTGACCGGCCGATCCGCGACTAGGCGGGTTTCGGCGGGCTGAAAAGGGCCAGGCTCATAAAGACACTGTTCGGATCCTCCCGGTACTCGCCGAAGGGAGGGCACACCACGAACCCGGCACTCGCATAGAGCCGGCGAGCCGGAGCGAAGAAGTCCATGCTTCCGGTCTCCAGAGAAATCCGCTGAACGGACCTGCCGGCTGCATCCTCCAGCAGATGGTCCAGCATCAACCGGCCCAGCCCCCGGCCACGCAACCCGGGAGCCGTGCGCATTGACTTGAGTTCCTCGTGCCCCGGTTCCAGAGCTGCGAGGGCACCTGTCGCGGCGATGGATTCTCCGTCCCAGGCTACCCACAGTCGAACAGACGGCTGGCTGAGAGCGTTCAGGTCCAGGGCATGCCGGCTCTCGGCCGGCGCAGTGGGCCGCATTTCATCCAGGTGGGACTGCAGGAAGGAAGCCAGGCGCGGATCAGAAAAATCCGCGCGGCACACCGAGATCGTCATACCGTTCAAACTACGGGCAGCTGCCCACTTCACACCTTCTGTGACATCACACTCACATCTGCCCACTAACCACATAATGAGGTAACCTCTATATATCCGGTCGACTGACGCCACCGCGCAGACCCGGATTCGCACAAGGAGGAACCTTTGGCCCTACCCAACACCCGCGAACGCCCAGGCGCCGGAATGCCCGACGGTCCCGGCGCCGTGCCCGGCACCTCCGGACCGGGCGGAGGAGGCGGCGGTGGCGGCGGACGCGGACCGGCCCGCCTAAACCCGGCAGATAAGAAGCAACTGAACCGCCATCCGGTCAGCCTGCGCCGCATCGCCGCACTGTTCGCACCGCACAAGCGGACGATCGCCGTCGTTATTGCCCTGATCTCCGCAGCATCGGTCGTCAACCTCGCCCAGCCGTTCCTGGTCCGCGCCGTGATCGACGACGCGCTGCCCAGCCAGAACCTCCGACTGCTGGTCTTCCTCACGGCCTCGATGGTCGGCGTCGCGGCGCTGACCAGCGCGATCGGCGTCGTGCAGACCTGGCTGGCCACCAAAATGGGCCAGCGCGTCATGCACACCCTGCGGGTGAAGCTCTTCACCCACCTGCAGGCGCAGTCCCTGGGTTTCTTCACCCGCACCCGCGGCGGCGAGGTCCAGTCCCGCCTCACGCACGACATTTCCGGCATGCAGTCCGTGGTCACGACGACGGCGACGGGCGTGGCAGCGAACCTCACCGCCACGATCGCCACGGCCGCCGCCATGGTGGCCCTCTCCCCCGGACTCAGCCTGATTTCCCTGGTAGTGTTGCCGCCCGCCATCTGGCTTTCCCGCAAGGTCGCCCGGCTCCGGCGCACGGTCACCGACGAACGCCAGCGCGAACTCGCCGCCCTGCATACCCAGGTCGAAGAAGGCCTCTCCGTCTCCGGCGTCCGGCTCGCCAAAACGCTGGGAACCATCCCGCGCGACGCCGCACGTTTCACCGCCCGCTCGGAGAACCTGGTGGGTCTGGAACTGCGGAGCCAGCTCGCCGGACGCTGGCGCATGGCCACCATGCAGGTGGTCTTCGCGGCAATCCCCGCCGTGATTTACCTGGCCGCAGGTTTCCCGGCCACGAGCGGCGGCATGACGATCGGAACGCTGGTCGCCTTCACGGGGCTGCAGGCCGCGGTATTCCGGCCCGTGATGGGCCTGCTGGACATTGGCGTCCAGTGGGTCACCGCCCTGGCCTTCTTCAGCCGCATCTTTGAATACCTCGACCTGGAGCCGCAGCTGAAGGCGCCGGAGCATCCGGTGCGGCTGGATCCGGACCGGGTCCGCGGCGAGGTCCGTTTTGAGGACGTGGAATTTGCGTACGACGGCGGCACAGCGGTCCTGCGCGGCATTCACCTGACGCTGGCGCCGGGAACAACCACCGCGGTGGTGGGCGCCACCGGATCCGGCAAGTCGACGCTTGCCTCGCTGGTTCCGCGGCTGAACGATCCCGGACACGGCCGGGTCACCATCGACGGTGTTGACGTGGCCCAGCTGGCGGCGGAAGACCTCTCCCGGATTGTGGGTGTGGTGTCGCAGGAGACGTACCTGATCCATGCCTCGGTGCGGGACAACCTGCTGCTGGCCAAACCCGATGCCTCCGATGAAGAGCTGCTGAAGGCACTCGCTGCAGCGCAGATTGCTGACGCGATCGGCGCACTTCCGGAAGGGCTGGACACACTGGTCGGCGCCCGCGGCCACCGCTTCTCCGGCGGAGAGCAGCAGCGTTTGGCGATCGCACGGACCATCCTCCGCAATCCCCCGGTCCTGGTGCTGGACGAAGCCACCTCGGCCTTGGACAACACCACGGAAGCCCAGGTGCAGCTGGCACTGGAAAGACTCTCAGCGGGCCGGACGACGCTCACCATCGCGCACCGGCTCTCCACGGTGCAGAACGCTGACCAGGTGGTGGTGCTGGACGCCGGGCAGATCGTGGAGCAGGGAACTCCGGCCGAACTGGCAGCGGCCGACGGACCGTTTGCCCGGCTGGCCGCACGCCGGGCCGAGGCGCCCGCGTTGAACTAGAACAGCAGAAGGCTAGCCCTGCTGGGCTGGCCTTCTGCTGTTTATGCCGGGACGTGCGCCTAGGCAGGTTCCTCCAGCACCGCCGTCGAACCCTGTGCCTCCTGCCGGGCCAGGGACTCGCTGATCCCTGGATGCCCGCCGCCGAGCCGGGCAAGGTAGCCGGCGAACCGGTGCAGGTCCTCGGTGGACCAGGAGCCCAGCACGGCCGGATCGAGCATGATCCCCGTCTGCACGGCTGTCACCCGTTCGGCGGCGGCCGGCGTCAGCACCAGTACCCGGGCGCGGCCGTCGGCGGGGTCAGGCTGGACTTCGATCAGGCCCAGTGTCTCCAGCTGGCGCGACTGCCGGCTGATGACACTCTTGTCCACCACCAGCTGTTCAGCCACAGCACCTGAGTGCAGCGGCCCGGACCGTTTGAGCAGTTGGAGTACCTTCAGCCCGAACAGGGACAGCGATGGATCCACTGCCCGGGCGGCCTCGCGCATCCTGGTGCGGACAACCTCGGTGAGCAGGCGGAGGTTCTGCTCAACCTCGCGCTGCGCCTGTTCACGGGAGGGCTTGTTCATTTTCCGGCGCGTTCCGCACCCGGCTGGGCAGAGGGAGCGGACGGGTCAACCAGACCGACGGATCCGGTTGCCGCCCCTGAGAGCGCATGTTCAGCGGATTCCGCCTCAACCGCGCGCTCTGACTTAGCGTCCCCTGGGGCGGTGTCTTCGCCCGCCGCTGCTGGGCGGCCGGCAGCCGCCTTGGCAGCAGCAGCGTTCTTCAGCTGCACGGCATTCTGGCGGCCCAGCTTGGCGTTCGGCAGGAAAACCACGGCAATCAGGGTGATGACGGCCAGCGGCACGCTGTACATGAACACGTGACCGACGCCGACTCCGTAGGCGCTTTCCACCAGTGTGGCGATCGCGGGGGGCAGTTCGGAGATCTTCGGGATGCTGCCACTGCCGAGGGCCGCCGCCGCGGCTGCCTGGTCAGCAGGAGCGAGGGCAGTGATGCCGTCCTTGATCTGCGAAGACACGATCGTGCCGAGCACAGATCCCAGGACTGAAACGCCCACGGTGCCGCCAAGGCTGCGGAAGAACGTGACGGCGCTGGTTGCGACGCCCAGGTTCTTCACCTCGATGGAGTTCTGGACCACCAGCACCAGGTTCTGCATCAGCATGCCCAGACCGGCGCCGAGCACGGCCATGTAGACGCCCACCAACACCAGGCTGGTTTCATACGTCAGCGTGCCCAGCAGGATGGTTCCCATCACGGTGAGCACGCCGCCGGAGATCATGATGGCCTTCCACTTGCCGGTCCGGCTGATGATGCCGCCAAAGAGGGTGGACGCGATCAGCAGGCCGGCCATCATGGGAATGGTCAGCAGGCCGGACTGCGTGGGCGTAGCGCCGCGGGCCAGCTGCATGTACTGGGCCAGGAACACCGAGGTGCCGAACATCGAAACGCCCACCGAGATGCTCGCCACGACGGCAAGCGTGAACGTGCGGTTCTTGAACATGGACAGCGGGATGATCGGCTCCGGGGACTTGAACTCCACCAGGACGGCTGCGATCAGCAGGACGGCGGACCCGGCAACCATCAGGAAGGACGCCAGGGAGGCCCACTCAAACTGGTTGCCTGCCAGGGTTACCCAGATCATCAGCAGCGAAACGCCGCCGGCGATCAGGACTGCGCCGAGGTAGTCGATGTGGACCTTGCGCTTGGCGTGCTTGGGCAGGTGCAGGGTGAGCTGCAGCAGGATGATTGCGGCGATCGCCACGGGAAGGGCGATGAAGAAGTTCCAGCGCCAGCCAAAGGCATCAGTAACGACGCCGCCAAGCAGCGGGCCGCCGACGGTACCGACGGCCATGACGGCGCCAAAGAGTCCGGCGTACTTGCCGCGGTCACGCGGGCTGATGATGTCCGCCATGATGATCTGGCTCAGTGCTGCGAGTCCGCCGGCACCCAGGCCCTGAAGGACACGGAAGACGATGAGCGTGCCGGTGTCCTGCGAGAAACCGGCCAGCGCAGAACCGAGCACAAAGATGCCCAGTGCCAGCTGGATGAGCAGCTTCCGGTTAAACAGGTCCGCGAACTTGCCCCACAGCGGCGTCGAAACCGTCGTCGCGAGCAGTGTTCCGGTGACCACCCAGGTGTATGCCGACTGGTCGCCGTCGAGGTCCGAGATGATCAGCGGCAGCGACGTGGACACCACCGTTCCCGCCAGGATCGAGACGAACATGCCCAGAAGCAGCCCGGAAAGGGACTCAAGCACCTGACGGTGCGTCATGGTTCCGTCGGGTGAAACCGTCCGTTTGGGCGTTTTCGACTTTGTGGGCTTCTGCGGCGGGGTGGAGGTATTAACTGCGGGGGGCATCGGACTCCTGCTGATAGTTGATTTAGGTCAACTATACAACTGGTTGCCTTAGACAACTACTTTCGTGCCGAAGAACACACGGTGCGGTTCCAAGACTGACCGGAACGTGAATCATCCCTGCCCGGCCCCGGCCGCGGGTAGGGTCTGTACTGACGGACATTCTGAGAAAGGACCCGCCCGTGGTCTCCATTGCCTGGTTCCGCGACGACCTGCGGACGGCGGATAACCCCGCGCTGCTGGCAGCAGCACACGAAGGCAGCGCCGTCGCACTCTATGTCCTGGACCAGGAATCACCGGGCATCCGCCCCCTCGGTTCCGCCGCGAAATGGTGGCTGCACCACGCCCTGGCGGACCTCCGGACTGACCTCGAAGCACTGGACATTCCATTGGTCCTGCTCCGGGGCGCAGCCGCATCGACCGTGCCCCGCTTTGTACAGGAGACCGGCGCTGACCACCTCTTCTGGAACCGGCGCTACGGCGGCCCGGAACGCGAGGTGGACACTGAAATCAAGGAATGGGCCGTGGACAACAACGTCCATGCGGAGAGTTTCCAGGCATCGCTGCTGCATGAGCCGTGGACGGTCCGCACCGGCGGAGGCGGACCGTACCGGGTCTTCACGCCGTTCTGGCGCACGGTGTCAGCGATGGATTTCCGCGCCCCGCTGGGTGCCCCCGGCAAGGCGGCCAGGCAACCGGACAATGTGCCCGCCGGAGAGGACCTGGCGGACTGGAACCTGCTGCCGGCGCACCCCGACTGGTCAGCCGGCCTGGCTGAAGCCTGGACCCCGGGCGAAGAAGCAGGGCTGCAGGCGCTTGAGGACTTCCTGGCCGGGCCGGTGCAGGATTACGACGACGGCCGCGACCGTCCGGCGAAGCCCGGAACCAGCCGGCTCTCCCCCTATCTGCGGTGGGGGCATGTGAGCCCGTTCCAGGTTTGGCATGCGCTGGCCCGGGTCCGGGGGAACGGTCCCGGACCCGATGTGTTCGGCACCGAAATCGGCTGGCGCGAGTTCTGCTGGCACCAGCTCTTCCACAATCCGGACCTGGCCACTCAGAACCTGAGGCCGGCGTTCGACGCCTTTCCCTGGGAGTACCCCGAGGCTGCTGGTCCGCAGACCCCGCCGGTGCTGCGCGGAAAGCCGGTGGACACATCGCCGTCGGAATCCAGGCCTGAGAACCTGGATGCGCTCGATGCGTGGAAGGCCGGGCTCACCGGGATTCCGCTCGTTGACGCCGGCCAGCGGCAGCTCTGGAGCATGGGCTGGATGCACAACCGGGTGCGGATGGTCGCCGCCAGCTTCCTGATCAAGAACCTGGGCATCCATTGGCGGGTAGGCGAGGAATGG
Organism: Arthrobacter sp. NPDC055585; assembly: GCF_053619115.1. Taxonomy (NCBI): domain Bacteria; kingdom Bacillati; phylum Actinomycetota; class Actinomycetes; order Micrococcales; family Micrococcaceae; genus Arthrobacter; species Arthrobacter sp. NPDC055585. The sequence goes on along the minus strand of NZ_JBSHIT010000003.1, from coordinate 189,397 downwards.
TTCTGGGAGACCCTTGTGGACGCAGACCCTGCGAGCAATCCGGCCAACTGGCAGTGGGTTGCAGGATCCGGCGCGGACGCCGCTCCCTTCTTCCGGATCTTCAATCCGGAAACGCAGGCGAAGCGCTTTGATCCCGACGCCGCCTACATCTCCCGCTGGGTGCCCGATGCCCTGACCCCGGGCTATCCCGAGCCGCTGGTGGACCTGAAGGAATCCCGCCGGCACGCCCTGGACGCCTACGAAAGCATCCGCTGACTTCACTCCGCCAGGGCAGCGATCACGGCGTCGGTGACTTCCTGCGTTCCGGCGGTGCCGCCGACGTCCCGTGTCTTGATGCCCGACGCCGCCACGGCCGCGATCGCAGCCTCCAGTCTGCGGGCCTCCCCGGGAAGCCCCAGGTGGTCCACCATCAGCGCGGCGCTGGCGATCGCTCCCACGGGATTGGCGATGCCGCGGCCGGCGATGTCCGGAGCGGATCCGTGGACCGGTTCAAACATGGACGGAAACCGGCGCTCGGGATTCAGGTTGGCGCTGGCTGCCAGGCCCAGGCTGCCGGCCAGCGCGGAACCCAGGTCAGAGAGGATGTCCGCGAACAGGTTCGAGGCGACCACCACGGACAGGCTCTGCGGGGCTAGCACAAACCGGGCGCTCATCGCATCCACCAGCACACTCTCGGTTTCGACTGCCGGGTAGTCGGCGGCGACCCGGCGGAACACTTCGTCCCAAAGGACCATGCCGTACTGCTGGGCGTTCGATTTGGTGACCGCGGAGACCTTGGGAACGTTCCGGGTCAGCGCCAGGTCAAAGGCGAACCGGATGATCCGCTCACAGCCGGTGTCGGTAAACAGGGCTGTTTGCACCGCCACTTCATTGCCCGGTCCGCGGCCGGAGAGGTTACGTCCGCCTAGCCCGGCGTACTCCCCCTCGGAATTCTCCCGCACCACAATCCAGTCCAGCTCCGAGGTGTCCATGCGCAGCGGTGAATCGATGCCAGTCAGGAACTTCACCGGGCGGATGTTTGCCCACTGATCGAAGTTCTGGGTGATGTTCAGCCGCAGGCCCCACAGGCTGGTGTGGTCCGGAACGTTCTCCCAGCCAACCGCCCCGAAGTAAATCGCGTCCGAGTCCTGCAGCATTTCCAGGCCCTTGGGGTCCATCATCACGCCGTGCTCCGCGTAGTACGCGCTGCCCCATGGGTAGTGGATCCACTCGAAACCGAAGCTGCGGGCGGTGGCGGCCAGGGCTTCAAGCACCTGCTGCCCGGCAGCGATCACCTCGGCTCCAATTCCGTCACCCGGAATCACTGCGATCCGAAACCTGCGTTCCATCTGCCCTCTCCCCTCCGTCCGCGCCCCGGGCCGGATCTGGGGCCCCCTGGACCCGGGAGCCTAGCCGATTCCACATCCGGGTACCTAAGTTCCCGCGGCCAGCCCGAAAAGCGCACGGCTGCCCTTCCAGCCCGGGCCGGGACGGGACTACCTTTGGCTGCACATCACCCGTGCCGGCCAACGGAGGCAAGGATGTCCCAGGATCTCTCCCCCTCACGGACAGGCGGCGGGCAGCCCCCGGCCCGAACCGACGTCGAAGCGGCACTGCTGGGCGGACGCACCTTCCGGACCTTGAGCGAGCAGACGCTGTCCCCGCGCGAAGAGCGCTTCGAACGGGCCCGGCAGACCATCGGGTTTTTCCTTGCCCCGGCGGTCACCATCATCTTTGCCCTCTGGCCTTCGAACATGGATTCCACCCAGCAGCTGCTGGCCGCCATCCTGCTGGGGGTCATTGTCCTGTGGATCTGCGAGCCGGTGCCGATTCCGATTGGCGGACTGATTGGAGTTGCCGCCGTCGTCATCCTGGGGGTGGCGCCGTCGACGGCGGTACTGGCACCCTTCGGTTCAACCACCATCTTCACCTTCATCGGCGCTTTTATCCTGGCGCAGGCAATGCTGAAGCACGGCCTGGCGCAGCGGCTGGCGTTCGCGGTGCTCTCCCTCCCCGGGGTAGGGCGGTCAACGTACCGGGTGATCATCGCCTTCGGCGCGATTACCTGCCTGCTCTCGGCCTTCGTCTCCAACACGGCCACGGTGGCCATGCTGCTTCCGACGGCGCTGGGCATCCTGGTGGTGATCGCCAAGCTGATGCAGGACCGCGGAGAAGTGAAACCGGACTTTGATCCGCTGCGGCTGCGGGTGGGCGCGGCCCTGCTGCTGATGCTGGCCTACGGGGCGAGCGTGGGCGGGCTCCTGACCCCGGTCGGCTCGCCGCCGAACCTGATCGGCCGCGGCCTGATCGAGGAGGCCACCGGGGAACGGATCTCCTTCGCCCAGTGGATGGCCGCAGCCGCGCCGCTGTGCCTGGGCATGTTCGTGATCCTCGCACTGGTCATGTTCCTGCTGAACCGCCCCGAGGTGCGCCGGATCGAAGGTGTGGAGGAGTACATCCGGGAGCAGAAGGCCAAGCACGGGAAGATGCGCCGGGCGGAAATCAACACGCTCATTGCCTTCGGCACCACGGTGGTCCTGTGGCTGGCTCCGGCGGTCGCGTCCCTGGTGGCCGGAACGGAGTCGGAGGCCTACGCCTTCCTCGATGACCGGCTGGATGAGGGCATCGTGGCTGTGCTCGGTGCCTCGCTGCTGTTCATCCTTCCCACCAGCTGGAAGGAACGCAAGGCAACCCTGACGTGGACTGACGCCGCCAAGATCGACTGGGGAACCATCCTGCTCTTCGGTACCGGCATCATCTTCGGCGCCCTGCTGGCCGAGACCGGTCTGGCGGAAACCATCGGCCGCGCCGCCTCGGACAGCCTGGGCATCACCAGCATCTTCGCCATCACCGCGTTCTCCACGCTGCTGGCCATCCTGATTTCTGAGACGACCAGCAATACTGCCTCCGCCGCCGTCGTGGTTCCGATCGTTATTCCGCTGTGCACGGCCATGGGCCTGGACCCGTTTGTTCCGGCCCTGGCGGCGACCTTCGCTGCGTCGTTCGGCTTTATGCTGCCGGTGTCCACTCCGCAGAACGCCATTGTTTACGGCTCCGGCGCCGTGCCGATCACGCGGATGATCCGCACCGGCCTGGTGTTCGACATTCTGGGTGCAGCGCTGATCATCGCGCTGCTGCCGCTTATGGTTGGCCTGGTCGGGATCGGTGCCTGAGCCCGTACAACGCACACGCCGGGCTTCGCTGGAAGCCGGGGTTGACTGGGCCTTCTTCATTTTCGGCGGCGCGGCAGCAGTCTGGTTCGCCTCACTGCTCCTGGATGAAAGCCTGAACGTCCGGCGCTGGTGGTTCCTGGTGTTCTTCTGGGCCGCACTGGCTTACCTGGTGCTCCCGCGGATCCACCGGATACTGACCCGGATCTATCTGCCGGACTACTTCATGGGACGCACCCGGACCAGCGACGGACTGTTCGGTGATCCGGTGAACCTTGCCCTGAACGGACAGTCCGGGCAGGTGCACGCCGCCATGCGGACCGCGGGCTGGACCATGGCTGATCCCGTGAACCTGGCCAGCAGCCGACGGATCGTCACCGCCACGCTGCTGCGCCGCAGCTACGACGCGGCACCGGTGTCCCCGCTCTTCCTCTTCGAACGCCAGCAGGACTTCGCCTACCAGCAGGAAGTGGACGGCAATCCCGGCAAGCGGCACCATATCCGCTTCTGGAAGTGCCCGGCCGGCTGGAAGCTGCCCGGCGGCATCGCGGTGGACTGGCTGGCCGCTGCCTCCTACGACCGCGCCGTGGGGCTTTCCTACTTCACGCTCCAGGTCACGCATCGGATCAGTGAAGACATCGACGGCGAACGCGACCATGTGGTGAAGTCAGTGCTGGGCGCCTCCCCCGCGGCTGCGGTCTCGGTAATCCAGGATTTTTCCTCCGGCTACCACTCACGCAACGGCGGCGGGGACACCATCCGCACGGACGGAAACCTGCCCGTCCTTGACCTAACCCGGCTGAAGCCGCACCCGGTAGCGTCCGGCGCGCATGCACGCCACCGGCTCCGGCTCCCGGCCCCGGTGCTGGTGGGAGCAGTGCTCGTGCTGTTCCGCGTGCTGGCGGCCCTGGCCGTAGCGGGGCTGTTGTTTACCGGTTCAGCGGAACGGACCTGGGTGGCAGACCTCGCCGGAAGCGACCGGGAGCTGTTCAGCAGTGCCGAGGTGTACGTTCCGGCCGGCGTGGCCCTGCTGGTCTTTTCCCTTTTCGAGTGCACTCTGGCTTTCCTGATCCTGCGCGGAACCAACTGGGCACGGCTGACAGCGATGTCGCTGAGTTCGGTGTCCATCATCCTGCAGGTGACTGCGTTCTTTGCCGGAAATGCGGCCGAGATCCCGCAGAGTGACCGGCCGGCCTACGCCCTGGATGTGCTGATCCTGCTGGCACTCTCCAGCGACCGTGCCCGGATCTTTTCCCACGCCAGGCGGGCAAACAGAAACCGCCGTCCCCGAGGGGACCGGCGGTTTCTGCGTTTTTCGCGGCGGCCGGAGCCGCCGGGGGCTAGCGGAGCTTGGAGGCCACCAGTGCGGTGAGGTCCACCAGGCGGGAGGAGTAGCCCCACTCGTTGTCGTACCATCCGACGATCTTCACCTGGTTGCCCTGAACCTTGGTCAGGCCGGAGTCAAAGATGCAGGATGCCGGATCCCCGACGATGTCCGAGGAGACGATCGGATCTTCGGTGAACGTGAGGATGCCGGACCAGCGGTCGGAAGCGGCGGCGGCACGGAAGGCCTCGTTCACTTCTTCGACCGTGGTTTCGCGGCTGACCGTGACCGTCAGGTCCGTAGCGGAGCCGGTGGGGACGGGAACGCGCATGGCGTAGCCGTCCAGCTTGCCCTGGAGCTCCGGAAGGACCTTGCCAATGGCCTTGGCTGCGCCGGTGGACGTGGGAATCACGTTCAGGGCCGCTGCACGGGCGCGGCGCAGATCCCGGTGCGGGGAATCCTGCAGCTTCTGGTCAGCAGTGTAGGCGTGGATGGTGGTCATCAGGCCCTGCTCGATGCCGAACTCACGGTTCAGCACGTCTGCCATCGGGGCAAGGCAGTTGGTGGTGCAGGACGCGTTGGAGATGATGTTGTGCTTCTCGGGATCGTAGTCGCCGTCGTTCACACCCATCACCACGGTGAAGTCCTCGTCCTTGGCCGGGGCGGAGATCAGGACCTTGCGGGCGCCGGCGGCGATGTGCTTCTCGGCGTCGGCGGCCTTGGTGAACAGGCCGGTGGATTCGATGACGATGTCAACGTCCAGGTCACGCCAGGGCAGGCTCCCCGGATCGCGCTCGGCCAGAACCTTGATGGTCTGGTTGCCTACCTGGAGGTCACCGTCAACGACGCGCACGTCCTCAGCCAGGCGGCCCGCAACCGAGTCGTACTTGAGCAGGTGTGCCAGCTGTTCCGGATCTGCCAGGTCATTGACGGCTACAACCTGGAATCCGTTCTCGCTGTGCAGTGCGGCGCGGAGGAAATTGCGCCCGATGCGGCCAAAACCGTTGATTCCGACTCGAATACTCACAAGGGCCTCCTGAAGGCTTGAGGATTAGATTTAGAGACTAAATATATGAACTAGTACAATTATGCTGTTATTCCCGCCACTCGTCAAAGGGGCCCTAACTTTGGACGTTTCCGCCAGCACTCCGCAGCTGCTGCGCCGCACCAATCTGCGCTCTGTCCTTGATGTGCTGCGTACTGTTCCCTCTGCCACCGGAACGGATCTCATCGAAGCCACCGGACTGACCCGCGCAACGGTGATTGCGGTCTGCGACGACCTGATTGCCCGGGGCTGGGCGCGGGAGGCTGCGTCTCCCCGAATGGGCGGTCAGAAGGGGCGGCCCGCGCGCCGGTTCGAGTTCAATGAGAGTGCCGGATTTGTCCTGGGGCTCGACGTCGGCCTGGCCACCGTCCGGGTGGTGGTTTCCGACCTGGCCGGCAACGTGGTTGGCGGAACCGAGTCGCGGTTCCCGCACCACGGAGGCACTCCGGCTGACCGCAGGTCCGATGTCATTGCTGCCACCCGTGCAGCACTCGACGACGCCGGTGTGCCCGTACCCAGCGTGCTGGGCGTTGCGCTGGGCATCGCCGCCCAGGTCACCCCGGAGGGCACCATCGCACCGGGACAGGAACTGGCTCCGATGTTTGACCTTGGCCTGACCCAGGAGTTCGGCGAAGGCTTCGGCTGGCCCGTGCTCGTCGAAAACGACGCCAAGCTGGCTGCCCTCGCCGAGCGCTGGCGCGGAACCGGAGCGGACGAGAGCAACCTCGCCGTAATCCTCGCCGGCGAACGCCTGGGCACCGGTGTCATCGAATCCGGCAGGCTCGTTCACGGCGCACGGGGGCGCGCCGGAACCATGGGCGGCCTGGAGCTGGTGGAGGGCGTCGGCAACCAGGACGGCATCGCCAAGCTCGCCAGGCTTTGGGGCACCGCTGCACTGGATGCCGGCCACGACGGAATGATCCGCCAGCTGGTGGGCACCCACACCAACCGTGTTTCCGCCCGTTACGTCTTCGAAGCGGCTGCGGCCGGCGATGAGACAGCTGCGGAGATCCTTGAGCGGATCGGCAAACGCATGGCCCGGGTCCTGGCGCTGGTTTCAACGTTCTTCGATCCCCGCCTGATTGTGATCGGCGGAGCCGTTGCTGCTTCCGCCACGGCACTGCTCCCGGTCATGACCGACGAACTGGCGCGCTACGTGCCGGACCCGCCCCGGCTGGCGGTCTCTGAGCTGGGCGAAATGCTGGTTGCCACCGGGGCTGTCCGGCTCGCCCTGGACCATGTGGAGGCGCGGCTGCTTGACCTCCGGCCCGGCGGCGGCGCGCCAGCGGGTCCAGCCACTGAGGCAGACGTTCCGGCCTAGACTTGCGGTGCACTGGCACCGGCACCTCGGAGGACGGATGGAAACCATTGGCCGCACTGAGCTGCTTCGGCGCCGCGCCCACAGCCAGGCGCTGAGCAGGCAAGGCGGGCTCGACGGCGCGCCCGCCGCTGCCAGCCGCCTCTTCGCACTGCAGGGCCAGGACCTCCCCGGTGTGCTCTGGTCATTGGGCGTACGCACGGGAGCCACCCAGGACGAGGTGCGGGCCGCGTTCAATGACGGCACACTGGTGCGGACCTGGCCGTTCCGCGGCACCCTGCATGTTTTGGCGGCCGAGGACGTGCACTGGATCCTGGCCCTGACAGCCGAGCGGACGGTGCGTTCCGCTGCCCGGCGCCGTGCAGAACTCGAACTCGACGAGCAGACCCTGGCACGGGCCCGGGAGGCCGCCGAGGAAGTGCTGGCCGGAGGCCGGGCACTTGGCCGCAGGGACCTCTTAGCCAGATTCGAGTCCGCCGGCATCCCCACTTCCGGCCAGCGGGGCTATCACCTGCTGTGGCACCTTTCGATTACGGGCACCACGGTCCTGGGCCCGTTCGACGGGGCGGAGCAGCAGTTTGCCCTTCTTGAGGAGTGGGTGACAGGGCGCAGGAACCTCGACGGCGACGAGGCCCTGGCTGAGCTGGTCCGGCGCTATCTGGCCGGCCGGTCCCCCGCCACCACTGCGGACCTGACCTGGTGGAGCAAGCTCCCGGTGACCGCCGTCCGGCGCGGAATCGCCGCCTGCGGTGCCGAACTGGAGGGGGTGCAGTACGACGGCGCTGCCTACTGGCAGGCCGCGCAGCCAGAGGCCGATGCCTCACAGCTGCAACCCGTTGTCCTGCTCCCGGGATTCGATGAGTACCTTCTGGGATACACCGACCGCACCGCCGCACTGGCTTCTGAACATGCGCCGCTGACCGTCCCCGGCAGCAACGGGGTCTTCAAACCAACCCTGGTGCTCCGCGGAAAGGTGGCCGGAGTGTGGTCCCGGAAAACCACCCGGAACGGCACGGCCGTCACGCTCAGTCCGTTCGTGCCCCTGAGCGACGGCGACTGGAGCGCCGTCGAACGCGCGGCTGCCGGTTACGGGAGGTTCCTGGGCACCGCGGTCACCGTCGATAGGTCCTGAGCAGGCTCGGGATTCCGGTGTCCCTGTCCGGGACAGCTGTGTCCCGCTAGCGTTGAACGGACCGATTCCGACGCAGGACTGACCGGAGGGACTGCACCATGGGCAGTGAATCAGATGGAACGGGAAAGGTCGCCGTCATTACCGGCGCCTCATCCGGCATAGGTGCGGCGACGGCGCGTGCCCTGCACGCGGAGGGTTATCAAGTTGCCCTGCTGGCCAGGCGGCTGGACCGGCTTCAGGCCCTGGCTTCCGAGCTTGGTCGCGGCGCGCTGGCGGTGGAGGCGGACGTTACCCGCCGCGATGATTTGGTGGAGGCTGCCCGGCGGGTGCGGGCCGAGCTGGGCGGCACGGACGTCCTGGTCAACAATGCCGGCGTAATGCTGCTGGGACCGTTCGGCCCGGAACTCCATTCCGACTACGAGGCGATGGTCAACGTGAACCTTCTCGGCGCCATCACCACCACAGAGGTTTTCCTCGATCAGCTGCGTGAGCGCAGAGGGGACCCGGTCACCATCTCGTCGGTCGCCGGCCGGACCACCCGGCCCGGTGACGCGGTATATGCCGCCACCAAATGGGCCCTGATCGGATTCTCCGACTGCCTCCGCAAGGAGTTCCTGCCGGATTTGCGCGTCACCGTCATCGAACCTGGTGCCGTGGCGACGGAACTGCCCGGCCACATCACTGACCCGCAGGTGCGGGCACGGACTGAGGCCTCCTACGCGGAAGTTTCAATTACTGCGGAGGACGTCGCCGCAGTGGTGGCCTTCGCGGTCACACAGCCGGAGGGCGTGGGACTCAACGAGATCACGGTCCGGCCGCGGAAACAGCTGCACTAGCCCAGCCGGGAGGCCCTGCCGCCAGGACCGGCGGCAGGGCCTCCCACTTGTCCGGTTTCTAAACCGGCGCCAGCTGGCGGAAGGCTGAACCATGAAAGACAAGCGGTTCAGACTCGGGCACATAGCCGATGTTGTGCACCTGAAGGATTACCACTGCGTGGTCGCCTGCAGGGGTCTCACTGACGATGCTGCATTCCATGGATAGCGTCGCCCCACCAACCAGGATGGCCTCTTCCCCGTAGGGGACCATGTCCACTCCCGCGAAACGATCGCCCTGCCGGGATGCCAGCTGGCGGCACACGGCAGAATGACCGTCAGCAAGGATGGATACGCCGAGCCTCCCTGCGGTTCGAAGTACAGGCCAGGTATTCGAGGTGTTCTGGACGGCAAACATCACCAGCGGCGGTTCCAGCGACACCCCGACCGTAAACGACGATGCGACCAGACCTACGGGATTTCCGTCAACGCGTGCGCAGAGCGCGGCAACTCCTGAAGGGAAGCGGGAGAATGCCTGCCGGAGCGCACCCGGATCTGCGGGCAGCAAGTTGGTCATGTTTCTTCCTTTCATCGCAATGCTGTTACTTGAAGGACTTGAGGTTCTGCGCGAGCGTCTTGTAGGCGTAGTCTTCGCGGATCAGTCCCCTGCGCTGGAGCTCAGGGGCAAGCCCATCGGTAACTTCGGCAATGGACTGCCGGCTTACGGGCTGCCCGTAGAACAGGAACCCGTCGCCTCCCACTTCCTGCATCATCTCGTCCATCTGGCTGGCAATAGAGTCCGGTGTTCCCACCAGCTCTGTGGTCTGGACCCTCATACCTGAGAAACCTTCACGGATGGTTCGTCCACCGAGCTGCTTGCGCCAGATCTCCAGCTGGGACTGGTGGCCGTTGGTCGAAACGTCGTCCGGAATTGGCTGATCCGGATCGAACTGAGAGAAATCGATCTCGGTCGTAGCGGCGAAGTGGGCCATCTGGACTTCGAAGTTGTGCTGCTTGCGCGCATACCAGGCAGCGTTCTTCTCCTCGGCTTCCCGCTGGGTCTCGCCAATGATGGGATACACAACAAAGAAACACTTAACATCGTCCGGATCGCGCCCGAACGAAGCAGCCCGGCGGCGAATGTCCTCGCGGTACTCCTTGGCTCCCTGAATGTCCGCAGGAATGCTGAGAATCAGATCCGAGTGTTTGGCGGCGAAATCGCGGCCGCGCGGAGAGCCGCCAGCCTGGCAGATGACAGGGCGCCCGTTCGGGCCCGGCGGAAGATTCAGCGGTCCGCGGGTCTTGTAGAAATCGCCGTCGTAATTGACGGGGTGCACCTTCGTGAAATCGGCGTAGTAGCCGGAATTGGGATCGGCGACGATCGCGCCCTCTTCCCACGATCCCCACAACGCCTTCGCCGCCTTCATGAAGTCCTCAGCCATGTCATAGCGAAGATCGTGTGGCGGAAGTGCATCCATCCCGTAGTTCTTTGCTGCCAGGTCTTCGCTCGAGGTCACGACGTTCCAACCGATGCGGCCTCCGCTGAGATGGTTCAGCGTCGCGAACTGCCGGGCCAGCTGGTACGGATGGTAGAACGTTGTCGACGCCGTCGCGATGATGCCCAGGTTTGTCGTGGCTTTGGCGAGCATGGACGCTGCAGCTACCGGGTCCATCTTGGGTGCGTATCTGGCGTGCTTGAGTTCAATCTCGGCCGTCCCCTGGTAGATGTCCGAAACCATGAGCGAGTCCTCGATCATGATGAAGTCGAAACCAGCCCGCTCCAGGTTGCGGACCATGTCGATGTGGAAGTCTCCGTTGAACCACGACTTTGGATCATTGCCGCTGTAAGGCGACTTCCACTCGGGTGCAGTGAGGTTGCCGAACCAGCCGAGGCGGAAAGGATCTGCGGACATTGGTACTCCTTTGGTTATCTGATGGGAAGGTCGTTAGTTGGCCGTCAGGCCGGGACAAGCGCCGGCACGGGGGCCTCGCTTGCGGCCAGCAGCGCCTCTTCTGAGAGGTCGGGTGCGCTGAGTTCAGCTACCTTGCGGCCTTGGTTGAGCACAATCACGCGGTGGCATATCGCTGCTATCTGCTCGTGGTCACTTGAGCACACCAGGACGGCGGTGCCGTTTGACGCCAGGTCCATGGCCTGAGTCAGCAGTTCCTTTGCTGCTCCTGGGTCGACGCCCTGGGTGGGCTCATCCAGAAGCAACAAACCGGGTCGCAGTTGAAGCCACTTTCCGAAGACGATTTTCTGCTGGTTGCCACCGCTGAACCCGCTCACAGGCAGAGCGGGGTTATGGGGATGAACCGATACCTGGCTCATGAGCTCTTCTGCCCGTAGCGCCAGTTTGCGCTTTTTCAAGCCATGCCATCCGCTGTGGCGTCCGAGTACCGGCAGGGTGATGTTCTCCGCGGCTGTCCCCTCTGCCCAGACGCCGTCCCTCAGCCGGTTTCCCGGTACCAGGGCGACTCCTGCCTTGATGGCTGCCGAAGGGGATCGAAAACTCACTGCAGAGCTGTCCAAAGAGATCTTTCCGGACCGCGGCTTTTGTGCGCCTGCCAGGAGGAGCGGCAGCTCCTCCTGCCCCATGCCTGCCAGACCCGTGACGCCTACGATTTCCCCGGAGCGAACCTGGAAGCTCAGGTCGGTTACTTTGCCACCGCACAAACCGTCGACGGCGAGCCGGGTGGCTGAATCCATAAGCCGGGGAGGCGTGGGGTAAAAGTCATCCATCCGGCGTCCAAGCATGGCCGCAACGATGCTCTCGCGGGTCATTTCCCCCACTGCTCCCGTAGCGACGCTCTGCCCGTTGCGCATGACGGTAACCCGGTCGCAGACTTCCATGACTTCAACAAGCCGGTGGCTGATGAAAATCACTGCAGCGCCTGACTCAGCTACGCTCCGCATCAGGTTCATCACGCGGCGGGCTTCGCTCTGCGGCAGGGATGCTGTGGGCTCGTCCAGGATGAAGAGCTGGTCGCTGCCGTCCCCGCCCATCAGCCTCATCGCCCGCGCCACACCCAGCAGTGCACGCTCCGCGGGTGACAACGTGGAGACCGGAGCGTCCAGGTCGCAGCTGAACTTCAGTCGATCCATCACCTTCAGGTAGATGGATCGCTCTCGCTTCCAGTTGATGCCGGCCAGAAGCCGCGTGCCGAAACGCGCACCGATTGCCAGGTTCTCCAAGACAGTCATGGCGTCTACCAGCCCGATGTCCTGATGAATCACCGCAATTCCATAGCGGTGCGCATCGACCACTGGATTAGGCAGCTGCCGGCCGTTCCAGCGGAGCTGTCCCCCGTCAGGGGATTCGACGCCAGTAAGACACTTGACCAATGTGCTCTTGCCGCATCCGTTCTGCCCGAGCAGGGCATGGACTTCTCCGGGAGCGATGCACAGGTCCATGCCGTCCAGGGCTACAGCACCTCCGTAGCTCTTGCGGAGCCCGCTGACGATGAGCCCGGTTCCCCGCCCGGTCATGTCTTGATCCTGCCCTTGCGGCCCACAAGTTTGGCAGCAGTCACCGAGACCACCAGCGCAGTGCCGTAAAAGACATTGGTAACCCAGGTCTGTCCACCGAGCAGCTGCAGGGCAGTGATACCAACGATGAGCAGATACAGACCAACTACCGTGCCGAGGGCGTTGAAACGCCCGATAGTCAGGGCAGTTGCTCCCAGGTAGGCCGCAGCGAACGGCTGCAGCATGTATTGCCCGCCCACGGCAGGGTCCACGGCGCCGAAATAGCCGATGAAGGCAACCCCGATCAGCGACGCGAGCACCCCGGAGGCCACGTAGCAGCCAACCTGGATACCTGCCACCGGGATTCCCGCGAGACGGGCAGCCTTGTGGTTGCCTCCAATGAAGACCATGTAGCGGCCCAGCGGAGTCCGCTCGTAGAGGTACCACAGGCCTGCGGCCAGCAGCCATGCGTACCAGGTGAGCAGCGGGATGCCAAGGAGGTTGGTTCTCGTGGCTTCCGTGAAAACCGCCGGCACCTGGGAGATCACGCGGCTGTCAGTAATGAGGTAAGCCAGGCCCGCCAACGCTGTGTAGCTGCCCAGCGTGACCACAAAGGAATCCACGCCTACCTTCACCACGAGGATGGCGTTGATGAGTCCGATGACGGCTCCGAGCAGCACTCCTGCACCGACAGCCAGGAGCGGGTGCACTCCGGCCAGGCACAGCTGCGCCACCAATGCTGCCGAAGCGACCATGTTTTGGGATATTGACAAGTCGAAAGCGCCCACCCGGAGTACCACGGTCGCAGTAAGTGCCAGCAGCAGGACCAGGGACTGCGTATTGATCATGGTGGTGAGCAGCGAGGCCGTTCGAAACTGCGGCAACGCGATCATGCAGACCACGAGCAGCACCCCGAGTCCGGCTACGAGTGCCCATCGCTCCGGAGACGGCCTCGTTGCCTGCAGACGGACCGGAAGCGCCGGGACCTCAAGAAGCCTTTCCGTCTTGAGTGCGGCTGTCATTTGGCAGTCCAGGCGGCTTCGAAGGCTGCAGGGTAGTCAACGTAATTCGGTGCCACATCTTCCGGAGATCCCGTACCTACGTTTTCGGCGTCGATGATGCTGGACGGGATGGTATATCCGGGCTGTTCCTCGCCCAGAATGGCCCGGGCAACATCGTCGACCGCGATGTACCCGATCCAGCCGGTTGGAGGCATTGTGACTGTCATGTCCTGTCCGTTCCCAGCCGCAATCATCTGGATACTGGCTTCGATTCCGTCACGGGCACCGACTTTTGCCTTCGAACCGGATGCCGCGATTACTGGATTAGCAAAGGGAACAGCGCTGTCCCAGGCCGCAATGATGTAGTTAATCTCCGGATTTCGCTGCAGGGCGGTCTGTACCTGTGACCCCACGGAGGTGGTCACATTTGCAGCGTCAATGTTCAGAATCTCTGCCGAACAATCCGCACAGTCCTGGATGGCGTCTGCAGCGCCGTTTGCAAACTTGTCCCACACGGGAATACCCGAGGAACTAAGCAGCAGCACATGTGCCTGGCAGCCCGAGTCTGCCATGGCCCACTCTGCTGCCAGGGCTCCGTCTCCGGTGTAGTCCGACGTGAGGTTGCCGTAGGCACCGGCCGGAACAGGGTCGCCTACATCGCCGGTGAGGTTGTTCTGCACCGGGATGCCGGCTGCTTCCGCTTTGAGGAGGGAATTTGTTACCAGCGCCGGGTCAATTCCGAGGAGGATGATGCCGTCGGCGCCCTGGGCAATGGCCTGTTCAATTCCTTCATTGAACCGGTTGGTCTGGTTTTGCCCGTCAAAGACGGTCACGTTCATTCCGAGGGTTTCGCTGGCGGCTTCGATTCCGTCGGCGACGTCAGTGGCGAATTGATTCATGCCCACCGCTATGTACCAAATGTTCCGCCCCTCCAGCTGCTTGAGATCCAGTGCACTGGCCGGGGCGATGAGCTCCATGGGCGCACTGCCCAGGGCAACGGCCTCCTCTGCAGCCTCGACGCATTCTGACTGCGATGCAGTCATTTCCGCGGGATCCGCCGCGTTCGAAGGCGCAGCTGCAGAGGTGCAGCCGGACATGGCCAGCGCCGCGAGACCCATGGCCGCCCCTGTGAAAAGGCTCTTCCGTTTCATGATCCTCCTAGACTGGGTCGGTCCTGCCTGGTCGGCAGCCGATCTGAAACCAGTCAAGTCGGGATGCGTTTCCCTTCAATATTCGATGTGTTAACTGTCCATTCCGCGGCCGGTAGTGCTGGTGGAAATAAAGTTGCGGCCGCGTAAACCGCCTAGTCAGAGCAGCTTTTTTCGGAGATAGCTCCGACCACAGCGGCAAATAACGCCGCCATTGAGATGTTTGGCCGGCTCTAGTCCGTTCTTGAAAACAAAAAGAAAGCCGCCGGTGCGGGACAATCCCTAACCGGCGGCTCACTGGCGGACTATAACTCGAAGGTGGCACCTTGGCGGTAATGGGAGTAGACAAACTCCCTGGGATTTCCCTCAGCGTCTTCTATTACCTGTTCAAGCATCAGAGCCGGGGATCCGGTACGCACCTCCAGCATGGCGGCGACGGTTGGAATACAGGCGGTCACGCTGACGGTGGTGTGCACCTTTCCGAGCCGGACTCCGTACACGCTCTGGAAGGCTTCAGCGAGGGTGGGGCAGCGTTGCCAGCCTTCGGGCTGCTCGTAGGCGGCGTCATAGTAGGCCGTACGTATTCCAACCGGGGTGGGTCCTGAGTAAAAGCAGTGCTCTACCACGCCAACCGTTTCCGCATCAGTTCGCAGCTTCTGGCGAATCAAGGGTGTAGACCGGGTCCGCCGGCAATCAGTTCTGGTGACGGCGAAAGGCATTGTCGAATTACCCGGGACGATGTCTCCCATCGTGAAGGGAACGAGCCTTCGAATGACGTGTGTTCCCTCCCGCCGCTGTCTGCTGATGACGCCTTCCTCAGCCAGGCGGTTGAGCGCTTCCCTAACCGTGGACCTGCCGACCCCCAGAAGAGTCATTAGCCGATCTTCGATGATCTTTTCCTGCACAGGCAGGTCGCCGGTTCCAATCATGGACCGCAGCTGGTCCAGGGTCCGGCGAACGGATTTTTGGCCTGCCGCCTCTTGCACGCGGTCTGGGGAGAGATAACTGCTCATTGGTGCCTCCGGGAAGGATCAGGGAGTCACTACGTTAGACAGTCATTGTTACCCGATCGTTTCATGACTCAGCGTTAAAGGAGCCGTCATATGCAGGGCGCAGACGGCGCAATCTCCGCGAAATGATCTCCATGCAGAATGGCCGCAACCAATAAGAAAGGACTGACTTTTGGATTCGATCGTCATTGCAGGCAATCCAAAGCCCAACTCACGTACCTTGGACGCAGCGACCAGAGTCGCCGCACTCCTCTCGGGTACCCAGCCGAAGGTGGTGGACGTGATCACTCTGGGCCCGGGACTGCTCGGCTGGGGCGATGAGGCCGTGAAAGCCGCCGTCGAAACGGTGGCGTCCGCAAAACTGGCAGTTTTCGCATCCCCCACCTTCAAGGGGACTTACACCGGCGTCCTCAAACTTTTCCTTGACCAGTTTGCGACCGGAGAGGGCCTGCGCGGCGTGACGGCTGTTCCGCTTATGCTAGGAGCATCCCCCGCCCATGCCATGGCAGCCGACCTGACGCTGAAGCCAGTGCTGGTTGAGCTTGGGGCCTGTTGCCCTGCTCCGGGCCTGTATCAGCTGGACAAGGCCTACGCCACAGACGGCACCGCTGAAGCCTTCGTTGAGCGCTGGGGCGCGGCGCTGCTCGCAACCGCGAGCAGCTAGCCCAGCCGCGCCAGCAGCGCGTCCAGCACCTGGATCTGGCCCTTGACCAGCTTGCTCCGGGCCGCCTCAACGGTAAACCAGCCAGCGCGGTCGACTTCGGGAAACTCGCGGAAACTGCCGGAGCGAGGCGGCCACTCGACCGCGAATGTACTGCTGCGGATTTCCCGGTCAGGGAAGTCCGCAGCAGCCGCATAAACCGTGACCGACTTCGCTGAGGACTGCCGGAAGGTTCCCAGCAGTTCGTACTCCGCTTCGGGTGCCGGCCAGCCCATCTCTTCGGCAAACTCACGGAGTGCCGCGGCCAGCGGCTCTTCCGGAGGACTTGACTCGCCCTTGGGCACGGACCACGCATGCTCGTCCTTGCGGGCCCAGAACGGGCCGCCCATGTGCGCAATCCAGACCTCGACGCCGCTACGGGCGGGTGGTGCTCCGGCGCGGCGGTAGAGCAGGATGCCGGCACTGGTGAGCATCTGCTTTGCTCCTTCTGCCCTGATTCGCTGTCCCCGCCATCCATAAGACCATTTCGATCCGCCACGCCGGGGTTTCCGCAGCGGAATCTGTTCTCCATTAAACCCGGGGCCTAGGCTGGGGCGGTGCCAACCAATCCGCCGGACCGTCCGTCCCTGCTCAGCCGCCGCAGCGCGCTGGCGGTCTTTGGAGCGGCAGCCGCAGCCGGGCTGGCCGCATGCAGCGGAACAGAGGCAGCACCGGCGCCAACACCACGCTCCACAAGTCCGCGGCCGGTCCCGTCAACATCAACCCCACCCGGTACACCGGCACCTTCTTCCGTCGAGACTCCCCCACCGCCGCCCGTGTACACCCCTGATTATCAGCTGCCGCCTGCAGTGGACGGCCTTGCGCCGGTGATTACCCGGATTCCCACCGCGCACCCCATCGTGTTCCTAACCATTGATGACGGAATGGTCCGTACACCGCAAGCCCTCGCACTGGTACAGGAATACAACTATCCGGCGTCGATCTTCCTCTCCCGCACGTTCATGGAAGCCGACCCTGGGTATTTCACCCAGTTCCCTCATTCCCGGATTCAGAACCACACCCTGAACCATGACACGCAGATGGTGTACCGGATGGGATACGACCAGCAGTACGCCGAGATCGCCGGCATGCAGGATTACGTCCTGCAGCATTACGGCCGCGCGCCTACACTGTTCCGCCCGCCCGGCGGCGCCTGGTCGCCCGCCATGCAGCAGGCCGTGGCGGCCGCCGGGCTGCAGGCGATCATCACGTGGGAAGCCAAGGCAAGTGCAGGGTCCATGCAGTACCAGGTGGGCAACGGCCTGCGCCCCGGGGATATTGTGCTGATGCACTTCCGCCCCGAGTTCGCGGACGACCTGAACGCTTTCCGTGCCGCGCAGCAGGCGGCGGGACTCGACGTCGTACTACTGGAGGACTTCCTGAACGTTTAGGCGAACGCCTGCCTAGCCTTCCAGCATGGCGACGGACCGGTTCCACAGGTCCAGCGCCAGCAGATGGTCGCCGGCCAGCTTGTTGGCACGGGCCGGCTTGGACCGGACGAAGTACTTGCCGGTGGGGTAATCCGCCCCGGGAGTTCCTTCGGCCAGGAACACCAGTGTCTGTGCACCCTTTTCCGGACTCTGCAGCACAAACCGGCCGAGGAAGGACGTGTAGACCGCCCGCATGGCGGAGCCTTCCGCGCTGGAGAAGCTTGACCCGATGACGCCCGGGTGGAAGGCGGTGGAGGTGGCGCCGGCGGCGCGGTAGCGCCGGTCAAACTCCTCGGTGAAGAGGATCTGCTCCAGCTTTGAATTCCCGTAGGCGCGCTGCGGGGAGTAGTCCTTCTCCTCTTCAAGGTCATCGATGTCCAGCTTGGCGAACAGCCGGTTCGCCGCACTGGAAGTGTTGATCACCGTTCCCCGGGACTCTATGAGCCGGTTGGTCAGCAGGCGGGTCAGCAGGAACGGAGCCAGATAGTTCACCTGGAACGTCATCTCATGGCCGTCCGCGGTGACCTGACGTGCCTTGCCGAAGATGGCTCCGGCATTGTTGGCCAGCACATCGATCCGCCGATAGCGCTGCAGCAGGTCCGAGGCAAGGCTGCGGACCTGGCTCAGGTCAGCGAAATCGGCAGTGAAATACTCACTTCCTATGTCCTCGGCAACGGCAGCTGTTTTCTCCAGGGAGCGGCCCACCGGCACTACGTGGTGTCCGTCTTTGGCGAGCCTGCGTGCGGCCGCGGCCCCCACGCCGTCGGACGCGCCGGTGATCACGATGGTCTTGGGAGCCACACGGGCCTGCTTTCATTGAAATGCCGGGACTGGCTCACCTTAGCTGTGGGAGCGCACCGGGCGGTAGCCGGGCGCGGGCTTTTCAGGACGACGGACGACGCCGCCAGTAGGCAGCCATGAGCGCACCGGAGACGTTGTGCCAGACGGAGAAGACCGCGGCGGGCAGGGCAGCTTCCGGGCTGAAGTACTCCCGGGCCAGACCGGCCGCGAGCCCGGAATTCTGCATCCCCACCTCAACAGCCATGGTGCGCCGCGAGGGGACGGGTAGCCTGAACAGCCGGGCCGCACCATAGCCCAGGTCCAGCCCCAGTCCGTTGTGCAGCACCACTGCCAGAAGGATCAGCCAGCCCGCGGTCAGGATGGCCGCTGCGCTGCCTGCCACCACAGCCACAACCACAAAAGTGATCGCCGCGACGGAGATCCAGGGCAGGACGGGAAGGACCCGGTCCACGGCGCGTGGAATGAGATAGCGGATCAGCAACCCCAGCAGCACCGGGATCAGCACAATCTGGACAATTGAGAGGGCCATTGAGCCGGCGTCTACTGCCATGTACCGGCCGGCGAGCCAGAGGGCCAGCAGCGGCGTGAGCAGCGGTGCCAGCAGGGTGGAGACTGAAGTCATGGCGACGGAGAGGGCAACGTTTCCGCGAGCCAGGTACGTCACGACGTTGGAGGCCGTGCCACCCGGCGCGCAGCCCACCAGGATGACGCCGGCGGCGAGTTCCGGCGGAAGCTGCAGCGCCCACGCGATTCCCAGCCCGAGCAGCGGCATGATGAGGAACTGCGCCACAACGCCCAGGAACACCGGCAGCGGCTGGCGCACCACCATGGCGAAGTCCGGCAGGGTCAGTGTCAGGCCCATGCCGAACATGATCACCATGAGCCCGGGGTTGATCAGCGGTGCCAGCGAGGTAAAGGGCTCCGGGAAGACCAGCGCCACTGCTCCCCCGGCGAGGATCAGCAGCGGAAAGACGGTGACGGCTATCCGTGCGCTGCGCTCTTCGGCGGCCTGGACGGGTTTCGGGACGGTGGTTTTATCGGTTCCGGCCATGGCCAACATGCTGGCATAGCCCGCAGTAGCAGTCCCGAAGACTCGCCGCGGGGCGGGTGCGGCTGATTCATGGCAGGATCTGCGTTATGTCTGAACGCCTGATGCTCCTTGATACGGCCTCACTGTACTTCCGTGCCTTCTACGGGCTCCCGGATTCACTGCGCCGCGCAGACGGGACACCGGTGAACGCCGTTCGAGGACTGGCTGACATGATCGCCCGGCTGGTCACGGAGTTCGAACCTACGCATCTCGTTGCCTGCTGGGACGAGAACTGGCGTCCGCAGTGGCGGGTGGACCTGCTGCCTTCCTACAAGGAACACCGGGTTGCCCGCGTGGTGAAGGACGGACCCGACGTTGAAGAGGTTCCGGACGCACTGGAAGCGCAGATTCCCATGATCCGGAAGGTCCTTGCCCTCGCCGGGATCGCCGTGGTTGGTGCCGAAGACCACGAGGCGGACGACGTAATTGGCAGCTACGCTGCCCGGGCGTCCATGCCGGTGGACGTGGTTACCGGAGACCGGGACCTTTTCCAGGTCATTGACGACGCCAAAGGGGTCCGGGTGCTGTACACCGCGGGCGGCATGAAGAACCTGAAAGTGATGGACGACGCCGCCGTCGTCGCCAAATACCGGGTTCTCCCGGAACAGTATGCCGACTACGCGACCCTGCGCGGCGACAGTTCAGACGGCTTGCCGGGCGTTTCCGGAATCGGAGAGAAGACTGCGTCATCCCTGCTGGCCGAGTTCGGAACGCTCGGCTCGTTGCTGCAGGCTGCAGAAAATAAGGACGGCGGCGTTTCCGCTGCTGTCCGGACCAAGCTGGCCGGTGCCCGGGAATACCTCGAGGCCGCGCCAACCGTTGTGCGGATTGTGCGCGGCCTCGAGCTGCCGTCCCTGGAGGATGCAGGTGCCCGGCTTCAGCCGCCCGGAAAGGACCAACGGGCCGAGCTGACGGAGCTGGCCGGGGAATGGAACCTGGGCAGCTCCGTTAGCCGGCTGCTGCAGGCACTGGACCGGGAGGGCTAAGCGGGTCTAGTACTTCGCGATAAAACGCCCGACGACTCCGCCGGCGCGCAGCTTGTCGATCGCCTCCGGGATTTCGGCCTGGGTGATGATGTTCATCGGCGGGTTCAGCTTGCCGGACTTCATCAGTTCGTAGAGGGCCTCCAGGTCCTCCTTGGTGCCGGACTTGGAGCCCTTGATGCTCAGCTGGTTGATGATGATCGGGTAAGTGTTGATGGTCGCGTCGAGGCGGCCCATCCCCACCTGGACGAGAGTGCCGAACTCAGCAAGGGTCTCGATGGCCTGCGACGTCGTGGTGCCGAAACCGGCGTAGTCCACGATCAGGTCCAGGCCCTTGTCCTTGAACTCAGTGATGGACTCCGCAACGCCGGCCAGGCCGATCTCATCGGCGAGCTCGCGGGTCTCGGCGTTGATCTCAGCTCCGTAGACTTCGGCGCCGGAAAGCACCGCTACACGGGCGCCGATGTAACCCAGGCCGCCGAGGCCGATGACGCCGACCTTCATGCCGGCTTTGGCTCCGCCGACAGCCATGATTGCGTGGTACGCCGTCAGGCCCGCGTCAGTGGCCATTGCGGCGAGGTCGAACGGGACCTCGTCGGGGAGCTTCACCAGGTTGTCATCAGTGGCAACCAGCTTCGGGGCGAAGCCGCCGTCCCATTTGCCGTAGCCCAGGGCATCGCCGTCGCTCATGACCGGGGCGAGGCCCACCCGGTCGCCGACCTTCCAGTGCTCCATCCCGGTACCGACTTCGGTGATCACACCGGCGTTCTCATGGCCCATGGTCCGCGGAAGCTCGAAGAACAGCGGCATCCATCCCGGGTCATCCAGAGCGGTGACATCCGAGTGGCAGACCCCTGCTGCTTTGACTTCCACAACTACCTGTCCGGGGCCGGCGTGGGGTTCGGGGACTTCGTTGAGTTCGAGTGGCTTGTTGGTGCCTGTGAACTGCCATGCCTTCATGGGGCATCTCCTTACTCAGTAGCTTGGCGGAGGCCCTGGTCGAGGTAGCCTCCACATTTTCACCCTACGCCCGCCGGCACACCCGAAAGCGCCGTCCGGGATGTGAAAACAAGCACGTCAGTGCCGGTTTCCGGGTGCCCGCCGGGATATCCTTCCGGAAAGGCAATCGCGCACGAACGGGGAGCAATGCAGAGACACCGGAGAACGGCGCTCACGGGTTCCCAGGCTCCAGTCCTTCCTTCCCAGCGCCGGGTGCTGGGCGTGCTCGTCGCGGGCCAGATCCTGGGCGGAATCGGGATGGGTGCCACACTTTCACTCGGAGCACTGCTGGCGGCCGCGCTGTCCGGCTCGCCCGCCTGGTCCGGAATGGCGGCGACGATGAGCACGCTGGGTGCCGCTGCTGCGGCGGTTCCCCTGGCCCGGCTGGCGCAGGCGCGCGGACGCCGTGTCTCACTGTCCGTGGGTGCCCTGATCTCCGCAGCCGGTGCAGTCACGGCTGTGTCCTCGGCTGTTCTCGGAGTTTTCCCGCTGCTGCTGGCGGGCCTCGCACTGCTCGGTTCCGGCAGCGCCGTGAGCCTGCAGGCACGGTTTGCCGCCGCTGACCTCGCCAGTCCCGGAACGCGGGGACGGGACCTGTCCATTGTCCTGTGGTCCACAACCATTGGTGCGGTGATGGGACCAAACCTTTTTGGCCCTGGTGAGGTCCTTGGGCAGTCCCTTGGGCTGCCACCCCTGACCGGTGCGTTCGTGTTTTCCCTGGCTGCACAGCTGGCTGCTGCCGCTGTTTACCTCACCGGACTGCGGCCGGACCCGCTCCTGGCGCTGAAAGCCCTTCGTGCGGCGGCCGACGAGGCCGAAGGAACTGCACCCGCTCCGCGGCGTTCCGGACTGGCGGTCCTGCGGAGCAACAGGGGCGCCCGGTATGCGGTCGCCGTGATTGCGCTGAGCCATGCGGTGATGGTGGCTTTGATGTCGATGACTCCGGTGCATCTGAGCAGCCACGGCGCAGCGATTAGCGTGGTGGGATTCACGATCAGCCTGCACATTGCCGGGATGTACGCACTCTCACCGGTCTTCGGCTGGCTCTCCGACCGCGCGGGACGGGTCAGGATCATTGTGCTGGGCCAGCTGCTGCTGCTTGGTGCGCTGGTCCTGGCCGGAACCGCATCGGAAACCACTGCCGGCGTAACCGCCAGCCTGATCCTGCTGGGGCTGGGCTGGTCTGCGTCGGTGGTCTCCGCGTCGGCTCTGCTCTCCGAGTCCGTGGCCGTAGCTGAGCGTCCGGCCATCCAGGGGATCTCAGATCTTGGCATGAATGCGGCCGGAGCCCTGGGCGGTGCATTGGCCGGACCGGTGCTGGCGGCCGCCGGCTACTCCGGCCTGGGCTACGCGGCTGTGGCGCTGGTAGCCGTGGTTCTTGCCTGGAGTGCTGCTGGTGCCCGAAGTGGGACTCGAACCCACACACCTTTCGATACTGCATTTTGAGTGCAGCGCGTCTGCCAATTCCGCCATTCGGGCAGGCCCTGTGACGTTGATCAAGCGGATTGATTCCCCGTGTTGGGCGCGAAACCACTCTACATGCAGATAGGCTGTTTTCGTGAACTACCGGCAGCCACCGGTAGTGCTGTCGTCTTTCCTAGGAGCATCTGTGTCTGAGTCATCCGAGTCCGTACCGTCCAATACTCCCGCGCGGCGCGTCCTCGTTGCGGAGGACGAGACGCTGATCCGTCTGGACATCGTCGAGATCCTTACCGGCGAGGGTTATGAAGTTGTCGGAGAAGCAGACAACGGCGAGAAAGCCGTGAAGATGGCCAACGAGCTGAAGCCCGATCTGGTGCTGATGGACGTGAAGATGCCGGTCATGGACGGCATCAGCGCCGCCGAGTCGATCGTGAAGGCCCGGATTGCGCCGGTAGTCCTGCTGACTGCCTTCAGCCAGAAGGAACTCGTTGAGCGTGCCCGCGAGGCCGGCGCGATGGCCTACGTGGTCAAGCCTTTCACCCCCGCAGACCTGATTCCCGCAATCGAGATCGCCCTGTCCCGGCATGAGGAGATCAAGGCACTGGAGAATGAGGTCACCGACCTCAAAGAGCAGTTCGCCACCCGCAAGCTGGTGGAACGAGCCAAGTCGCTGCTGACCACCAAGATGGGGCTCACCGAACCCGAGGCGTTCCGCTGGATCCAGAAGACGTCCATGGACCGCCGCCTGAGCATGCGCGAGGTCGCCGAGACCATCATCAACCAGGTCAACTAAGTCCTTCTGAGAGAACAACAGAAAGCCCCCGCCGTTTCCGGCGGGGGCTTTCTGTTGTCCGGGCGGGCCCTAGATGGCCTTGGCCTTGCCCTTGTTGGATTCCTTGACGGGCCAGGGGCCAACCTTTTCCTTCTCACGGGGCCGGCCGTCGCCGGCCTGGCCGGTGTCTGCGGCGTCGCCGACGCGGTGCACCTTGATCAGGTTGGTGGAGCCTGCCTGTCCGGGAGGCGAACCGGCGGCGATGACCACCATGGCGTTCTCCTGGACAATGCCCTTTTCAAGCAGGGTCTGGTCCACCTGCTCAGTCATCTTGTCCGTGTGCTCAACGAACGGCACCAGCATGGGCTGGATACCCCAGAACAGGGACATGTAGTTGAGGGTGGATTCCACCGGTGTGAACGCGAAGACCGGTTTCTTCGGGCGCAGCCGGGAGAGGCGGCGGGCCGAATCTCCGGACTGCGTGAAGGTGCAGATGCAGGCTGCGTCCAGCTGGTCTGCGATTTCGACGGCGGCACGGGTGATTGCACCGCCGCGGGTACGCGGCTTGCTGCCCAGCGGAGGAACGCGGTTCAGGCCGTGCTCTTCGGTGGATTCGATGATCCGGGCCATGGTCTTGACGGTGTCGATCGGGTATTTGCCCACGGAGGTTTCGCCGGAGAGCATAACCGCATCGGCGCCGTCGAGCACGGCGTTGGCGCAGTCCGACGCCTCAGCGCGGGTCGGGCGCGGGCTGTCGATCATGGACTCGAGAACCTGGGTAGCCACGATGACCGGCTTGGCCCAGCGGCGTGCCAGCTCGATTGCGTTCTTCTGCACCAGGGGAACGTCCTCGAGCGGGAGCTCGACGCCCAGGTCTCCGCGGGCAACCATGATGGCATCAAACGCGTCGATGATCTCTTCGATGGCGGCGACGGCCTGCGGCTTCTCGATCTTGGCGATGACCGGGACGCGGCGGCCTTCTTCGTCCATGATTTCGTGGACGCGGGCAACGTCCACGGCGTTGCGGACGAAGGAGAGGGCAACCATGTCCACGCCGCGGCGGATGGCCCAGCGGAGGTCCTCCTCGTCCTTCTCGCTCATGGCGGGAACGTTCACGGCAACGCCGGGCAGGTTGATGCCCTTGTTGTTGGAAACCGGGCCGGGCACCGTTACTTCGGTGACAACCTTGGTGTCGTCAACGGCCGTGGCACGCAGACCCACCTTGCCGTCGTCGATAAGCAGAGTGTCACCAACGTTCACGTCGCCGGGCAGGCCCTTGTACGTCGTGGAGCAGATGGAGGCGGTGCCGGGAACATCTTCAATCGTGATGGTGAATTCGTCACCGCGGTTGAGGTGGTGCGGTCCGTCCACGAAGCGTCCCAGCCGGATCTTGGGACCTTGGAGATCAGCGAAGATACCGACGGGCTTCCCGAGTTCCTCGGAAGCCCGGCGCACGTTCTCGTAGGTGTTGTTGTGGACCGAGTGGTCACCGTGGCTCATGTTCATGCGGGCTACATCTACCCCGGCACGAAGCACGGCTACGGTGTTCTCGTAACTGGCTATGGCAGGACCAAAAGTGGCAACGATCTTTGCGCGTCTCATATTTCCTAGCCTAGTCTCCTGTGGGTCTTTATGCAGTCCGGGACGGTCCCGGGCCGCCTGCAGCAGAGGCGCCGGACGAAGGTGTCCGGCGCCTCTGCGCTTTGGGTTTCCTACAACGGTGCTATGGCCCGGTCGCTGGGAGCTACGGGTGCCGGCAGGCGGGTGGAGCCTTCGAGCCACTTGTCGACTGCGGCGGCGCAGGCCCGGCCCTCCGCGATGGCCCAGACAATCAGCGACTGTCCCCGGCCCGCATCGCCGGCGGCGAACACGCCTGGCGTGGCGGTCATGTAGTAGCCGTCGCGCTTGACGTTGGAGCGCTCATCGAATTCGGTGTGCACCTGCTCGGCCAGTCCCGCGGGTTCAGGTCCGGTGAAGCCCAGGGACAGGAACACGAGGTCTGCAGGGATGATCCGTTCGGTTCCGGCCTTGGGGAGGCGCTTGCCGTCCACAAACTCGGTTTCGGCGACCTTGACTCCGGTGAGCCGGCCGTTCTCCCCTACAAATTCGACGGTAGAAGCCAGGTAGGTCCGTTCGCCGCCCTCTTCATGGGCGCTGGCTACCTCGAACAGGGTCGGGAACATCGGCCACGGCTGGTGGGCTGCGCGTTCGGCCGGCGGCTGCTTGCCGATCGCCAGCGTGGTTACCGATGCGGCCTGCTGGCGGTGCGCGGTGCCGATGCAGTCGGCACCGGTGTCGCCGCCGCCCAGGATCACCACGTGCTTGCCTTCGGCGTGAATCTGGTTCTTGACCTTTTCCCCGGCCACGGCACGGTTGGACTGCACCAGGTAGTCCATGGCGAAGTGCACGCCGGAGAGTTCGCGGCCGGGGATGGGCAGGTCCCGCGGAACGGTGGCGCCGGTGGCGATGATGACGGCGTCGTAGCGGCGGCGCAGCTGCTCCCAGGAGATGTCCTTGCCAACCTCGACGCCGGTGCGGAAGCGGGTGCCTTCGGCGCGCATTTGCTCCAGGCGCCGGTCCACCTGCATCTTTTCCATCTTGAAATCGGGAATGCCGTAGCGCAGCAGGCCGCCGATCTTGTCATCACGTTCGTAGACGGCCACGGTGTGGCCGGCGCGGGTGAGCTGCTGGGCTGCAGCGAGCCCGGCAGGGCCGGAGCCGACGACGGCGATGGTCTTGTCCGTGAGCCGTTCCGGAGCATGCGGGTGGACCCAGTTCTCATCGAACGCCTGGTCGATGATGGACACTTCAACCTGCTTGATGGTCACCGGCGGCTGGTTGATGCCCAGCACGCAGGAGGCCTCGCAGGGTGCCGGGCAGAGCCGCCCGGTGAACTCGGGGAAGTTGTTCGTGGCGTGCAGCCGTTCGATCGCTTCCTGTCCTTTGTCCCGCCAGGTGAGGTCATTCCACTCCGGGATCAGGTTTCCCAGCGGGCAGCCCTGGTGGCAGAACGGAATACCGCAGTCCATGCAGCGGCCGGCCTGTTCCTTGAGCACGCCCTTTTCCTGGCGCTCATAGACTTCCTTGAAGTCCATGATGCGCACGGAAACGGGCCGGCGGGGCTGGGTTTCGCGTTCCCGTACTTTCAAAAATCCGTGTGGGTCAGCCACCGGTTACCTCCAGAATCTTGGTCCATGCTTCGGCGCCGTCGGGGTCCAGCCCCGCTTCGGCCGCGGAGGCGCGGGCGTCGAGCACAGCTGCGTAATCGCGCGGCAGTACCTTGGTGATGCGGGAAACCGTGGTCTCAAAGTCCTCCAACAGGCTGGCCGCCAGGGGGGATCCGGTTTCTTCCGCGTGTTTGATCAGCAGGCCGCGGATGATGTCCGCGTCCTCGGCGTCGGGCTGCAGCAGCAGCAGTTCACCGTTGTCCAGTGCGTCCTTGTTTACGCGTGCCGGGACCAGGTCCACCACGAAGGCGGTGCCGCCGGACATGCCGGCGCCGAAGTTCCGGCCGGTGGAACCCAGGATCAGGGTCTGCCCGCCGGTCATGTACTCGCAGCCGTGGTCGCCGATGCCTTCAACAACTGCGGTGGCCCCGGAGTTGCGGACCATAAACCGCTCCCCCACCTGTCCGCGCAGGAACATTTCGCCGCTGGTGGCACCGTAGCCGATCACGTTGCCGGCAATGACGTTGCGCTCCGCCGGGAAGACGTTGCTGCGGTCCGGCCGGACAATGATCCGTCCGCCGGAGAGACCCTTGCCCACGTAGTCGTTGGAGTCGCCGTAGAGCCGCAGCGTGATGCCAGCGGGCAGGAACGCGCCCAGGGACTGGCCGGCCTGGCCGGTGAGGGTGATGTCGATGGTGTCCGTGGCCAGGACGTCGGTGCCGAACGTCTTGGTGACGGTGTGGCCCAGCATGGTGCCCACCGAGCGGTCCGTGTTGACCACGTCCAGCGCGATCCGCACCGGCTGGCGGCTGGAGAGCGCATCGGCACTCATTTCGATCAGCTTGTTGTCGAAGTGCTGATCCAGTTCGTGGTTCTGCGGTACCAGGCTGCGCAGCGGCGCACCCGGGTCCACTTCGTGGCCGCGCAGGATCGGCTCCAGGTCCAGCCCGTCGGCCTTCCAGTGGTCGACGGCGGCACGGGTGTCCAGCATTTCGCTGTGACCGATTGCCTCTTCCAGGCTGCGGAAGCCGAGTTCCGCGAGGAGCTCGCGCACTTCCTCGGCCAGGAACTCGAAGAAGTTCACCACGAATTCAGGCTTGCCGGTGAAGCGGGATCGCAGTTCGGGGTTCTGCGTCGCGACGCCCACCGGGCAGGTGTCCAGGTGGCAGACGCGCATCATGATGCAGCCGGAGACCACCAGCGGGGCGGTGGCGAAGCCGAACTCCTCGCCGCCGAGCAGCGCGGCAATAACGACGTCGCGGCCGGTCTTCAGCTGACCGTCCACCTGCACCACCACGCGGTCGCGCAGGCCGTTGAGCATCAGGGTCTGCTGGGTTTCGGCCAGGCCGAGTTCCCAGGGTGCCCCGGCGTGCTTCAGCGAGTTCAGCGGAGAGGCGCCGGTGCCGCCGTCGTGCCCGGAGACCAGTACGACGTCGGCCTTTGCCTTAGTGACGCCCGCTGCCACGGTGCCGATGCCCGCTTCGGAGACCAGCTTCACATGGACCCGGGCGGACGGATTGGCCCGCTTCAGGTCGTAGATCAGCTGGGCGAGGTCTTCGATGGAATAGATGTCATGGTGCGGCGGCGGGGAAATCAGGCCGACGCCGGGGGTGGAGTGCCGGGTGCTGGCAACCCACGGGTACACCTTCTGGGCCATCAGCTGGCCGCCCTCACCGGGCTTGGCGCCCTGCGCCATCTTGATCTGCAAGTCATCGGCGTTGGTCAGGTACAGGCTGGTGACGCCGAAGCGGCCGGAGGCAACCTGCTTGATCGCCGAGCGGCGCTCGGGATCCAGCAGGCGATCCACGTCCTCGCCGCCCTCACCGGTGTTGGACTTGGCGCCCAGCCGGTTCATGGCGATCGCGAGGGTCTCGTGTGCCTCCTTGGAGATGGACCCGTAGCTCATGGCACCGGTGGAGAACCGCTTGACGATCTCGGAGACCGGCTCCACTTCCTCCAGCGGAACCGGGGGCCGTTCTCCGGTCTTGAAGTCCAGCAGGCCACGGAGGGTCATCAGGTTCTTCGCCTGGTCATCCACACCCTGGGTGTAGGCCTTAAACACGTCGTAGCGGCGTTCGCGGGTGGAGTGCTGCAGCCGGAACACTGTCTCTGGGTTGAACAGGTGCGGCGGTCCTTCGCGGCGCCACTGGTACTCGCCGCCGTTTTCGAGGCTGCGGTGCGGTTCCTCGATTTCATCCGCCGGGTAGGCGTGCGTGTGGCGGGCTGCCGCTTCGGCAGCAATAACGTCCAGCCCGACGCCGCCAAGCTGGGTCTGGGTGCCGTGGAAGAATTCATCCACCAGTTCCTGGCCCAGGCCAATGGCCTCGAAGGTCTGCGCGCCGCAGTAGGACGCCACGGTGGAGATGCCCATCTTGGACATGATCTTCAGGACACCCTTGCCCAGGCCCTTGATCAGGTTGGTCACGGCCTGTTCGCGGGTGACACCGGTGATGTCGCCGTTGCGGACCAGTTCCTCGCAGCTTTCCATGGCCAGGTACGGGTTCACGGCGGAGGCGCCGTAGCCGATCAGCACTGCCACATGATGGACTTCGCGGACGTCGCCGGCTTCCACGATCAGGGAGATCTTGGTGCGGTTGGCGCTCTTGAGCAGGTGGTGGTGCACGGCGGAGAGCAGCAGCAGGGACGGGATGGGTGCCCACTGCGCGTTAGAGTCGCGGTCGGAGAGCACAATGTACTGCACGCCGCGGTTCACGGCGCCGGAGACCTTTTCACAGATCTCGCTGATGCGTGCCCGCAGTTCCGACTCGCCGCCGTCGGGCCGGTAGAGCCCGCGGACCTTCAGGGCGACCTTCTCGCCTTCCTCATTCTTGAGGTTGGCGATCTTGGCCAGCTCGTCATTGTTGATCACCGGGAACTTCAGAGCGATCTGGTGTGTCTTCACCTGGCCCAGCGCCAGCAGGTTGCCGTTCGGGCCAATCGAGCTCTGCAGCGAGGTGACCAACTCTTCGCGGATGGCATCCAGCGGCGGGTTGGTGACCTGGGCAAAGGACTGCACAAAGTAGTCAAAGAGCAGCCGGGGCCGCTTGGAGAGCACGGCAATGGGAGTGTCCGAGCCCATGGCACCGAGGGGTTCGGCACCGGTGCGGGCCATCGGGCCCAGCAGGATGCGCAGTTCTTCCTGGGTGTAGCCGAAGGTGCGCTGGCGCCGGTTGATGGAGGCCTTGGTGTGCAGCACGTGCTCACGCTCGGGCAGCTCCTCGAGGGACACCTGGTTTTCCCGGACCCATTCGGCCCAGGGGTTGGCGGCGGCGATCTCAGCCTTGATCTCCGAGTCCTCCACCAGCCGGCCTTCGGCGGTGTCCACGAGGAACATCTTGCCCGGAGAGACGCGGCCCTTGCGGACCACCTTCGCCGGATCGATGTCCACGACGCCCACCTCGGAGGCCAGGACAACCAGGCCGTCCTCGGTGATCCAGTAGCGTGCCGGGCGCAGGCCGTTGCGGTCCAGCACGGCACCCACCTGGTCGCCGTCGGTGAAGGATACTGCCGCCGGCCCGTCCCAGGGCTCCATGAGCATGGAGTGGTACTGGTAGAAGGCGCGGCGGGCGGGATCCATGGTCGCGTGGTTTTCCCAGGCTTCCGGGATCATCATCATCACGGCATGGGTAATGGGACGCCCGGAGAGCATCAGCAGTTCCGCTACCTCATCAAAGGAGGCCGAGTCGGAAGCACCGGGCGTGCAGATCGGGAAGAGTTCCTCGGGGGTCTCCCCCAGCAGCGGACTCTTGAGCTGGGACTGGCGGGCACGCATCCAGTTGCGGTTGCCCTTGACCGTGTTGATCTCGCCGTTGTGCGCAATGGTGCGGAACGGCTGGGCCAGCGGCCAGGACGGGAACGTGTTGGTGGAGAAGCGCGAGTGCACAATGCCGAGCTTGGTCTTGAACCGCGGATCGGAGAGGTCCGGGAAGAACGGCTCCAGCTGGGCCGTGGTGACCATGCCCTTGTAGACCATGGTCTTGGAGGACAGGGACGGGAAGTAGACACCGAACTTGTTCTGGGACCGCTTCCGGACGCGGAAGGCGCGTGCATCCAGATCGGTGCAGCCGTCCTCTTCCGGAGCAAGGAAGACCTGCACGAAGTACGGCATGCAGGCCCGGGACATGGCGCCCACCAGATCGGCCTCCACCGGCACTTCGCGCCAGCCCAGGACCTTGAGCCCCTCGGATTCGGCGATTGCCTCAACCCCGGCGCGTGCGGTTTCCTGCTCCCGCTCTTCGGTGGGCAGGAAGGCCGTGCCGACGGCGTAGCCGCCGGGAGCGGGAAGCTCGAAGCCGGTGACGGCACGGAAGAATTCGTCAGGAACCTGGGTGAGGATGCCGGCTCCGTCGCCGGTGCCTTCATCGGCGCCCACGGCGCCGCGGTGTTCGAGGTTGCGCAGGGCGGTCAGTGCCGCGTCCACGATGTCGTGTCCGGGTTCGCCGCGCAGCGTGGCGATGACAGCCAGGCCGCACGCGTCCTTCTCGTTCTCGGCACGGTAGAGGCCGGAGTCTTCCGGGTAGGCCGCGAACCGCTGGAACGGAGACACCACCTGGGCGGCCTGCGGGGACATTGCGTCAGTCATAGGGTAAGTCCTTCCCCCTGTTGAGCGTTGGGAGGGGACGACGTTGGCCCCACACCGGCGGCATGGACCGTCCGGTGTGTCAGATGATTTTACGGTTATGCCGGTGTGAAAGCCCTGCATGCTGGCATGGGGCCTGCTCACAATTCCCGGAAACCGTCCGGTGTCCTGCCGGGGTTGTCCCCGGCACGGTTACCGTTAGCCGCCACCGCGGTGTGGCATCCGGACCGCAGGCGGGTGGTAACCCGCGCTGGCCGGTCCTACGTGGCTGGGCCCGAGTCTTCGGGCCGCTGAGGCTTGGCTGCCTCGTTTTTTGTCTCTGCGACATTAGCACGCGTGTCACGCGTTTGTGATCCAGATTTCACATCCGGGGAATCTGTTTCGCTCTTGTTATCAAGCGGTGAATTGTTACTCCGGCCAGCGGTTTCAGCAGCCGGCGGGGTGTGTCCGGGCAGCATCAGGGACGGCTCGGGCTGCCTGCGTGCCCGCACGGTGAGGTAGATGAACATACCGATCGAGACCAGCAGAATCAGGATGGAGGTCCAGACATTCAGGCGCTGTGTCATGCCCAGGATGGTGATCATTTCCGCGTCGTCAATGCGCAGCATCTCGATCCAGACGCGGCCAGCCGTGTAGAAGGCCGCGTAGAGCCAGAACAGGCGGCCTCCGCGCAGGCGGAAGCGGCGGTCCAGGACCAGCAGCAGTGCGACGCCGGCGAGGTTCCACAGCGATTCGTACAGGAAGGTCGGGTGGAACAGTGTTCCCGGAGCCGCGCCGTCGGGGAAGTTCGTGTTGTTGGGATCGATCTCGAGGCCCCAGGGCAGATCCGTAGGCCCGCCGAAGAGCTCCTGGTTGAACCAGTTGCCCCAGCGGCCCACCGCCTGGGCCAGCAGCACACCGGGGGCGGCGACGTCGGCGAAGGTGGAGAGCTTGATCCCCGCCCGGCGGCAGCCGATCCAGGCACCCACGGCGCCCAGCGCAATGGCGCCCCAGATGCCCAGGCCGCCGAGCCAGATCTGCGGGATCAGGGCAAGGTTGCCGTTCGGACCGAAGTACGCGTCCGGCGAGGAGATGACGTGGTAGAGCCGGCCGCCGATGATGCCGAACGGTATGGCCCAGATGGCGATGTCCCAGACGGAGTCCGGCGGCAGTCCGCGCCGTTTCCAGCGGACGGAGGTCATCCAAAGCGCCAGGATGATGCCGGCGAGGATGCACAGCGCGTACGCGTGGATGGTCAGCGGCCCCAGGGAGAAGCTGCTGAACTCGGCGGGCGGGCTGGGGATTGCGGCCGGGACCGCCAGGGACATCGGCATAGTCAGTTCTTTCGGGTTCCGGTACTGAGTTCGCGGGTCAGCGCACCGACAGCTGCCGGCCCGCCGTCGCGGAGCGCCGCGACCAGCGCGGTGCCAACAATGACGCCGTCGGCATAGGCGCCGATTTCCCGCACGTGATCGGAGGTGGAGACGCCCAGGCCCACGCAGACGCGTTCGGCACCGGCAGCGCGGGCGGCGCTGACAACGCCTTCAGCGGCGTCGGACACCTGGTTCCGGGTACCGGTCACGCCCATGATGGACACCGCGTAGACAAAACCGCGGCTCGCCTCAACCGTGGCTTTCATGCGGTCTGGAGTCGAGGACGGAGCAACCAGGAAGACCCGGTCCAGCCCGTATTTGTCCGAGGCTTCCATCCATTCACCGGCTTCATCCGGAATGAGGTCAGGCGTGATCAGCCCGGCTCCCCCGGCTTCGGCCAGACGGCGGGAAAACTCGTCCACGCCCATGCGCATAACGGGGTTCCAGTAGGTCATTACCAGCACGGCCGCGTCGGTCTCGGCGGTGATCCCGGCGACGACGTCGAATACCTCGGAAACGCGGAAACCGCTCTCAAGTGCCTGGCTGGTGGCTGCCTGGATCACGGAGCCGTCCATGACGGGATCCGAGTAGGGAATGCCGATTTCGATCAGGTCGGCACCGCCGCGGGCCAGTTCAATGCCGGCGGCAATGGTTTCCTGTACGGACGGGAACCCGGCCGGAAGGTAGCCGACCAGGGCGGCGCGGCCGTCGGCCCGTGCCCGGTCGATTGCGGCGGCGGACTTGCTGGCGGTCGAGACGCTCACAGCTGTTCTCCTTCTTTGCCGATTTCGGCTTCAGCTGACTTCTCATCCAGCAGGTTGAACCATTCAGCGGCGGTGGCTACGTCCTTATCGCCGCGGCCCGAGAGGTTGACCAGAACGATCTTCTCGGATGCATCGCCTTCGGCGGCGAGCCGCTGGCCCACCTTGATGGCGCCGGCCAGGGCGTGGGAGGACTCGATGGCGGGAATGATGCCTTCGGTGCGGCAGAGCAGCTTGAAGGCTTCCATTGCCTCGGTATCGGTGATCGGTTCGTAGGAGACCCGGCCGATGTCTGCGAGGTAAGCGTGTTCGGGGCCTACACCGGGGTAGTCCAGCCCGGCGGAGATCGAGTGGGACTCGATGGTCTGTCCGTCTTCGTCCTGCATCAGGTAGGTGCGGGCACCGTGCAGCACGCCCGGGCGTCCCAGGGTGATGGTGGCAGCGTGGCGCGGAGTGTCTACGCCGTCGCCGCCGGCCTCGAAGCCGTAGATGGCCACCGACGGGTCGTCCAGGAAACCGTGGAAGATGCCGATCGCGTTGGAGCCACCGCCCACACAGGCGCAGACAGCGTCGGGCAGCTTGCCGGCCTGGTCCAGGATCTGTTCACGTGCCTCGTCACCGATGACTTCGTGGAAGTACCGGACCAGGGCCGGGAACGGGTGGGCTCCGGCTGCTGTGCCGAGCAGGTAGTGGGTGGTGGACACATTCGCCACCCAGTCCCTCAGGGCTTCGTTGATGGCGTCCTTGAGCGTCTGGGAACCGTTGGTCACGGGGATGACGGTGGCACCGAGCAGTTCCATGCGGGCAACGTTCAGGGCCTGCCGGCGGCAGTCCTCGGCACCCATGTAGACGACGCATTCCAGGCCCAGCAGGGCCGCCGCGGTGGCGCTGGCAACGCCGTGCTGCCCGGCACCGGTTTCGGCGATGATGCGGGTCTTGCCCATGCGCTTGGCAAGCAGCGCCTGGCCAAGGACGTTGTTGATCTTGTGGGAGCCGGTGTGGTTCAGGTCCTCGCGCTTGAGGAAGATCCGCACTCCCCCGGCGTGCTCGGCAAAGCGCTTGGCTTCGGTGAGCAGCGACGGACGGCCGGAGTAGTTCCGGTTCAGGTCTGCGATCTGGGCGGTGAACTCCGGGTCAGCCTTGGCCTTCTCGAACGTGTCCGTGAGCTCATCCAGAGCAGCAATGAGGGATTCGGGCATCCAGCGGCCGCCGTATTCCCCAAAGTAGGGGCCGGAGGCGTGGCGCAGGGACGGCCCGCCGGCCAGGAAGGATTCAGTCACCTGCCCGTTCACCGTCTGCTCTGGCGTACCTGCCGCGGTGGGAGGGGTGCTGTTTTCCGGGATCCCGGTCATGGAGCCTGTCCTGTCCTGCTCTGGTCCGCGGGCCGCTGAGGGCGGTTTACGGAAGGTGTGTCGAAAGTAAGTCCTCAGCGTCCGCTGGCCTGCAGCCGGCTGGCGATGGCCCCGGCTCCGATTTCCATGAACTCCGCAATGGTGGCTGCAGGGTCATTGTGCTTTACGAGCGCTTCGCCCACGAGCACCGCATTGGCGCCGTGAGCTGCGTAGTGCGCGACGTCGGCCGTGTCACGGACACCGGATTCCGCCACCACAACCGCGCCTGCGGGAATGGATTCGGAAAGCGCGGCGAAGACGGAACGGTCAACGTCGAGAGTCTTCAGGTTGCGGACGTTCACGCCGATGATCCGTGCTCCGGCTGCGCCGGCCCGCTGGATCTCTTCAGCGGTGTGCGCCTCAACCAGGGCGTTCATGCCCAGTTCATGGGTCAGGTCCAGGAATGAACGCAGTTCCTCATCATCCAGGGCAGCCACGATCAGCAGCACCAGGTCAGCTCCGTGTGCCCGTGCTTCCCAGATCTGGTAGGGATCCACGGTGAAATCCTTGCGCAGCACCGGAATGCTCACGGCGGCGCGGACGGCGTCGAGGTCCGCGAGTGAGCCGTTGAAGCGGCGTGCCTCAGTGAGGACACTGATGACGGATGCTCCGCCCTGCTCATAGCGGCGGGCGAGGTCGGCGGGATCCGCGATCTCGGCCAGCGCACCCTTGGAGGGGCTGGACCGCTTAACCTCTGAGATCACGCGAAGCGCGGCGCGGGGGCTGTCATTGCCGCCGAGTGCGGCAAAGGCATCAAGTGCAGGAGCGGCCTGGGCGGCGCGCTCCTGCACCTTTTCCAGCGGCTGCTCCTGCTGCCGCTGTGCCATGTCCTCGCGGACGCCGGCAATGATGTCGTCGAGAACGCTCACTTAGTGACCGTTGCTGGACAGCTTCGAACCGCCGACGCCGTATCCGGCCTTGCGCATGATGAAGCCTACGATCAGGCCGAGAACCATCACGCCGAGGCCGATGTTGAACCAGAGCCAGCTGGCAATGACGAAGCCAATGCTGGAAACCAGGGCACCAGCCATCATGATCAGTACGCAGGTCCAGGCGGCGGGGGTGTTGCCGTGGCCGATGGTCTCGTCATGGATGCTGGCGTGTGCCTCGGCGTCGTTCTCGGGCTTGGTGTCCTGCTGGTCAAGGGCGTTTGTGCTCATGGTAAATCTCCTCGTAAACGGGTCTGGCATCCATTCTGCCATTAGCTGGCAGAAACTCTCGTACTTGTTGCGCCGCGTGCTGCGCGGCCCAGGATCCGCTTAGCGGAAGTTGGTGGGGTCCTCGCCCTTGGTCAGGCGGTCCCAGCTGTCAATCTCATCGATCGGCGGCTGCGTGGACTTCTCCTTGACGGCAGCGCCGGTGGCCGGCTGGGCGGCGTAGCGGCGGGAGACTGCCCAGCTGCGGGAGGCAGCTGCCAGCCACACCGCCGCGGCGGCGATCAGTACGCCCAGGACGGCGGCGAGGTAGGGCACGGCGGTGAGGGTGATGTCCGCTCCGGCACTGCCGCTGACGCCGATTGCCTTGCCGACGGCACCGGCTGCACCCTGGGCCGGATCGGCAATGACTGACACGCTGGCCGCGGTGATTCCGATGCCGGCCACCAGCAGGACAACGGCGACGATCCAGCGTGCCACCTTCCCGGCGATGGACGCAGCCAGGGCTGCGGCAAGAGCGACGACGGCGAACGCTGTCACCGCGGTAGCAGCCTCGCTGCCGGCTACGGCGATGTCAGGGGTTTCCACGGCGGCCTGCGGAAGGACCACGTCAAGCCACGTCTGGGTGGTGGTGCCGAACGCCGCGGCGCCCAGCAGGACAGTTCCCAGAACCACCGTGGACTTGCGCCGCCAGCGCGGGGCGGCGGCCGGTTTGGTGCTCACTTTATTTGTCCTGTCTGTTGAAGATCTGCCTGGCGACGGCCGGGGTCACCGGTTCCAGTCCCCCGGCGATCAGTGCGGCGCGCAGCGGTGCTGCGGCCTTGTTCACCGTCTCCTGGGCTTCGGCTTCGAGGTCCGAGTCTGCGACGATTCCGCCGCCGGCCTGCACGTAGGCCTTGCCGTCCCGCAGGAGCGCAGAGCGGATGGCGATTGCCATGTCCATGTCTCCGGCGAAGTCCAGGTAGCCCACGACGCCGCCGTAGATGCCGCGCCGGTGCGGTTCAAGTTCATCGAGCAGGCTGAGGGCACGCGGTTTCGGGGCCCCCGAAAGCGTGCCTGCCGGGAAGGTGGCGGAGAGGACGTCGTAGGCGGAATTCTGCGGCGCGAGCTCCCCCACCACGGTGGAGACCAGGTGCATGATGTGGCTGAACCGCTCCACCTCCATGAACTGGGTAACGTCCACACTTCCGGGCCGGCAGACCTTGGAGAGGTCGTTGCGGGCCAGGTCCACGAGCATCAGGTGCTCGGCGCGTTCCTTCTCATCGGCCAGCAGTTCCTCGGCCAGCGCGCGGTCCAGTTCCTGGGTTTTTCCGCGCGGCCGGGAACCGGCGATCGGGTGCGTGATGACTTCGCTGCCGGTCACGGTGACCAGCGCTTCAGGTGAGGAGCCGACGACGGCAAACGGGTTGCCCCGGGCGTCCTCGAAGTTGAACAGGTACATGTACGGGCTGGGGTTGGTGTTGCGCAGCACGCGGTACACATCCAGTGCCTCCGCCCGGCAGTCCATCTCGAACCGGCGGGAAATGACCACCTGGAAGACCTCGCCGTCCACGATGGCTTCCTTGCCCCGTTCCACCGCGCGCAGGTAGTCGGGCTTCGGCCAGGATTCCTTGACCCCGGAGGTGAGGGACGCGACGTCCACCGTGCCGCCGTCGAGCACTGTAACGGGCTGCGGCGACTGCGCGGCGAGGCGGTCCAGCATGCTGTGCAGCCGGGCCACGGCGTCCAGCCACGCATCATCCACCCGCTCGTCGGAGCCGTCGAAATTGATGGCGTTGGCCACCAGCAGCACGGTGCCGTCCGAGTTGTCATGAATCGCCATATCCGAGACCAGGTTCATGGCAATTTCCGGCAGGTCCAGGTCATCCACCGGCGGGGACGGGAGCTTCTCCCAGTGCCGCACGGATTCCCAGCCCACAAAGCCGACCAGCCCGGAGGTGAACGGCGGCAGGCCTTCGAAGCGGTCCGTGGCCAGCAGCTGCAGCGTTGCAGCCATCGCTTCCACGGGATTGCCGTCCACGGGCACACCGGCCGGCGGCTCGCCCAGCCAGAACGCATCGCCGTCGCGGGTGGTCAGCGTGGCGCGGGAACGGGCCCCAATAAAGGAGTAGCGGGACCAGACTCCGCCGGATGCGGCGGACTCCATAAGGAAGGTACCGGGTTCACCATTGGTGAGCTTCCGGTAGATGCCGATGGGCGTGTGCGCATCGGCAAGCACCTTCAGGCGGACCGGGACCACGCGCCGGTCAGCAGCCAGCGCCCGGAATTCCTCCAGGGAGGGAGAGATAACACCTAGATCCTGCATGTATTGGGCTTTCGGTTTGGAAGGGAGGTTTAAGCGGAGACCGGAAGGCCGCGGCCTTCGAAGCAGGTCCTGGTGCCTGTGTGGCAGGCAGCGCCCACCTGGTCCACGCGCACAAGCAGCGCGTCGCCGTCGCAGTCCACTGCCACGGACTTCACATACTGCACGTGGCCGGACGTGTCGCCCTTGCGCCAGTACTCCTGCCGGGAGCGGGACCAGAAGGTCACACGGCCGCTGGTCAGTGTGCGGTGTAGTGCTTCGTCGTCCATCCAGCCGAGCATCAGCACCTCGCCGGTGTCATGCTGCTGGATTACCGCTGCAACCAACCCGGCGTCGTCGCGCTTGAGCAGTTCAGCCACGGCAGGGTCCAGTGCGGAGTCCGGGCGGGGGGTCTGGGGGGTGGTGTCTGTTGCCATCGCTTCGATTCTAGTGCGTTTGGCCGCGCCGGAGCCGAATGGCCGCGTTCAGCGGGCAATGCGGGGTGTTCCATGCTAGTTTCAGCAGTGATGCAATTCGTAGAACCCTCACGTGAAGTCTTGGCCGAAACACTGCTTGCGGCCGGTCCCCACGCGCCCACGCTCTGCGAGGGGTGGGAGACCAGGCATCTTGCTGCGCACCTTTACCTGCGCGAGCACCGGCCGGCCTCAGCACTCGGTTTTTTCGTAAAGCCGTTCGCCGCCAAGACGGCTAAGGCCATGGATACCCTCGCAGCCAAGGCGTCCACGTCCGAAGGCTACGCCAAGCTGGTGAAGTCCTTCCGCTCCGGACCGCCGCTGCTCTCCCCCATGCAGATCAAGTCGGTGGACAACAGCGCCAACCTGGTGGAGTACTTTGTGCACACCGAGGACATCCGCCGTGCCGGTGACCGCTGGGCTCCGC
Source organism: Arthrobacter sp. NPDC055585 (assembly GCF_053619115.1). Classification (NCBI taxonomy): domain Bacteria; kingdom Bacillati; phylum Actinomycetota; class Actinomycetes; order Micrococcales; family Micrococcaceae; genus Arthrobacter; species Arthrobacter sp. NPDC055585. The sequence continues at coordinate 150,210 of NZ_JBSHIT010000003.1, read as the reverse complement.
GTGCCCTGGATTCCGAATACTCCGAAGCACTTTGGTCCGAACTGCTCAAGCGCGCCGCACTGCTGTACCGCGGCGTCGACGTCGGCATTGTCCTGGTGCGCCCGGACGGGCCGCGGCACGTGGCCAAGCGGGCTGCCGTTTCCGTGGCGATCGTCGGGGAACCGTGCGAGCTGCTGCTGCACGCCCACGGACGCACCCAGCAGGCCCTGGTGATGTTCGAAGGCCAGCCCGACGCCGTTGCGCTGCTTGAAAGCGCCGAGATCGGGCTCTAGCGATTTCCGCTTCCCCGCCCCGTCCGCCTGCCGGCGAAGCCGTGCAGGATCCGAACCAGCGTCCCCGCGTCCTGCCGATAATCCTGCTGGTGGCGGCCAATCTCGTGTTTTTGCTGCTGATCTATCCTGTCTACGCACTGGCCGGATTGAACCAGGACATTTCCGAGTTCAACGGTTCTGAAGCCGGCGGCGAGTGGCTCCTCCTGTGGCCCGGCATGCTCATCATGTGGGGTGCAGCCTGGCTGGGATTTGCGGTCTTCGCTTTGCGGGGCCGGCTGCGGAGCGCGCTGACCGCATTCAACGCAGTGGCCGCTCTGTGGTTTGTCCCCGTGACCGTGTACGTGCTGAGCCTCTTCGCCGGGGCCTGATACGGCAAAGGCGCCCCGCCAAGAGGACGGGACGCCTTTTATCGGTACGCCGGGTTACCGGACGGGGTAGCCTGCGTCGGCAATGGCCTTCTTGACGTCCGCGATGGCATTGTCCGGTCCGAAGTGGAAGATCGATGCGGCCAGGACGGCATCCGCTCCGGCTTCGATTGCCGGCGGGAAGTGCTCCGGCACTCCGGCACCGCCGGATGCGATCAGCGGCACGTTCACGGCAGCGCGGACGGCCCGGATCATTTCCAGATCGAATCCGTCGCGGGTGCCGTCGGCGTCGATCGAGTTCAGCAGAATCTCCCCCACGCCGCGGTCGGCTGCTTCTTTCGCCCAGGCAACGGCGTCGATCCCCGTGCCCTTGCGGCCTCCGTGCGTGGTGATCTCAAAGCCCGACGGCGTTGAACCGTCGTGCGTGCGGCGTGCGTCCACGGAAAGCACCAGCACCTGCGAGCCGAAGTGCCGGGTGATCTCATCGATCACATCCGGCCGGGCGACTGCGGCTGAGTTGATGGAGGCCTTGTCCGCGCCGTAGCGCAGCAGCCTGTCCACGTCCTCAACGGTGCGGACGCCGCCGCCCACGGTTAGCGGAATGAAGACTTCCTCGGCCGTGCGGGAGACGACGTCGAACACGGTTTCGCGTGCGCCGGAAGACGCGGTGACGTCCAGGAACGTCAGCTCATCTGCTCCGGCGCGGTCGTAGCGGTGTGCCAGTTCGACCGGGTCACCGGCGTCGCGCAGGCCTTCGAAGTTGATGCCCTTGACGACGCGTCCGGCATCGACGTCCAGGCAGGGAATGACGCGGATCGCAACACTCATGCCGCTCCCCTAGATCCGGCAGGCGTGGATGGTGCTGACCAGGATGGCGCGGGCGCCCAAGTCGTACAGCTCGTCCATGATGCGGTTGGTGTCCGACTTCTTGATCATGGAGCGCACGGCCACCCAGTCGGAGTCCCGCAGCGGGGAGACCGTGGGGGATTCAAGGCCGGGAGTGAGCGCTGCTGCTGCCTCAACCAGTTCCTTGCGGACGTCGTAGTCCATCATCACGTACTGGCGCGCTACCAGGACGCCCTTGAGGCGGCGCTTGAGCACATCGAGTCCGGCGGGGCTGGCGCCCTTGCGGCCGATCAGCACGGCCTCGGACTTCAGGATGGGTTCGCCGAAGATTTCCATGCCTGCGGCACGGAGCGTGGTTCCGGTTTCTACGACGTCGGCGATCGCGTCTGCGACACCCAGGCGTACGGAGGATTCGACGGCGCCGTCGAGGCGGACGACGGAGGCGTCCACGCCGTGTTCGGCGAGGTAGTCACGCAGCAGTCCGTCGTAGCTGGTGGCTACGCGCTTGCCGTTGAGCTCGTCGAGGGAAGCGAACTCCCCTACCGGTCCGGCGAACCGGAAAGTTGAGGCGCCGAACCCGAGGCTCATCAGTTCCTCGGCCTCTACCTGCGCGTCCAGGAACAGGTCGCGGCCGGTGAGTCCGACGTCGAGCGTTCCGGAGCCGACGTAGACGGCAATGTCCCGGGGACGGAGGAAGAAGAATTCAATGTCATTGTCAGGATCGACCATCACCAGTTCGCGGCTGTCGCGGCGCTGGCGGTATCCGGCCTCGGAGAGCATGGCGGAGGCGGATTCGGAAAGTGCGCCCTTGTTGGGCACTGCTACACGGAGCATGAAGTTGTTTCTTTCGCTGGAAGTCAGATGGGAGCTGGGCCTGCCGGCGGGCCACACACTGTTTGAGGGGTGCTCAAAGGCAGCGCGTGGCTAGAGATGCTTGTAGATGTCCTGCAGGGTGAGGCCTTTGGCCAGCATCAGCACCTGCAGGTGGTAGAGCAGCTGGGAGATTTCCTCGGCGGCGGCTTCATCAGACTCGTACTCGGCGGCCATCCAGACTTCGGCGGCTTCTTCGACTACCTTCTTGCCGATGCCGTGAACGCCTGACTCCAGTTCGGCGACGGTGCGTGAACCGGCTGGCCGGTTCTCCGCCTTCTCACTGAGTTCGGCAAATAGCTCTTCGAAGGTTTTCACAGAATAAGGGTACGCGCTGCGTCACAGTCTGCCCCATTCCGGCCCGCGTGTGTGACGAAGGACGCGTCCCGTGGCGGGTGTGGAGGGCTGGTCAGCAACCGAGCGATATATCGTTGCAGCGTGACGGACTCACGGATCGCATGGCAGTTCACGGCCCTGACCTTCCTGATCGCCTACGGCTTCGCAGGCGCTCTGGTCATCGCCGGACGTTTCGGGTACGAGGTGAACAATGTAGTCACCTCTTTCCCCGAGTTCCTCGCGAACGTGCCGTTCTCGATTTATATCCTCTCCCCCGCCATCGCTTCCTACATCGTCCTCCGAAGGAGCGGCAAGGTATCCGGTGTTCGGGAATGGCTGCGGATCATTTTCTTCGCGAAAGGACGTCCGGCCGGTTTCCTCTTGGTCCTCTCGGCCCTCGTCCTGTACTTCCTGCTTCATCTGCTTGTGTCCGGGCCCTCCTCCTATGCGCTCCCTTGGCTCATGTTTTTCATGTCCCTGCCGGGCAACCTCATTATCGGCGGCATGGAAGAAGCAGGGTGGATGACGGCACTGCAGCCGCAGCTCCAGCGGCGCTGGGGGTTTCTCATTTCTTCCCTCGTGGTCGGGGCCATCTGGCTGGTCTGGCATCTGCCACTGTTCTTCATCCCAGGCACGAATCATGAATCAGGTGTCATTAACTTCTGGATGTTCGCTGTTCAGATCATGGCTTTCCGCTTCCTCTACGGTGCGGTCCTCTCTGTGTCACCCCAAAACGCGGTGTTCCTGTGCGTCCTCTTCCACACCATGTTCAATGCGGCCAGCTTCACCGCCGGGATCCCACCGGCCGCCTGGGCGGGCACCATCACGGCGAACGCTGCCGTGGTGGCTCTCGCTGTTGGCGCCGTGGTCTATTCCCGCAGGCACGCGCAGGGTACTTTCCGTCTCCTGACCTCTGGTTTCACCGGCCGGAGCACCGGTGATGCCGCACGGCAGGACTGATGGGGCACCAGCGACGGCCGGGGCATGAGCCCCATAAGCGTTTCCGGTTATCTGGCTACCATTCTGGGAATGACGAACTTGCTGAATCAACCCGATTGGCACAACACCTCAATGTCAACGGTGATGATCACCCGGGACGAGGCGCAGAAGTGGCTTGATGCCTACGTGACGGCGTGGAAAACCTACGACGAACAAGCAATCGCGGATCTTTGGTCGCAGACCGCTGTGTGGCACTACCCCTTCCAGACGCGGGCATCAGGACGCGAGGACATAGTCGCTGAGTGGATAAGTGAGCGCGATGCTTTCGCAGATGGGTCCTTCGACGCCAAGTACTATCCGGTCGCGGTCGAAGGTGATCGGGTGGTAGCGCATGGGCGGACTGTCTTCTATGAGCCGGACAGTGATCGAGTGGCCACGGCCTACGACAACATCTGGTTCCTGCGGTTCGATGACTCGGGACGGTGTTCCGAGTTCCATGAGTGGTACGCCGGCCGCCCTGAGGACGAACCGGACCGTGCGGTCCCCGAACGGTAAGTCAGCAATCAACTCAGAATTCAAGTGGAAGAGCGTGATGACAGAAATCGAAGAAAGCCGAACAGTCTGGGCCCGGGGAACGTGGCGGAACCCACCGGTGCGAGTCGTCAGTGACGGGCCTAATCTGCAGGTGACTGCGGCCGAGGAAAGTGACGCATGGCGGTACACCTTGTATGGGTTTGTCCATGTCAGTGCACATGCCCTCCTTGCGCCGTTAGGCGCGGAAGGCGCAGTGGAGGTCTCGTTTCTCCTGGACTACGCGGAGCAGTTCGATCAGGCGGGAATCTATCTTCACGTCTCGGAATCGGTGTGGATCAAGGCCGGAGTGGAGATTTCCGACGGGACGCCGCAGGTCGGTGCCGTCGTAACGCGGGAGGTCTCGGACTGGTCGGTGGCACCTGTCCCGGAGTGGAAGGATCGGGAGGTTACAGTGCGGTTGAGCAGATCTGGTGACGCTGTAACCATCAGGGCACGCGCTGACGATGAACCTTTTCGCCTCATCCGGGTCGCTCCCCTGAGTGAGACGGCGAGTGTCGAAGCCGGCCCGTTTTGTGCCTCACCCACACGGGCAGGATTCACGGCCACCTTCACCCGATGGGTCGAAACCGATGCGGATGCCTCGCTCCACCCTGAGCAGGGATAGCGCCGTGCACACTGCGTCAGCGGCGCTGGCCGGAGTTCTATGAGTAAAACGGCAGCTTGTCCTTCTTCTTGACGGGAACGACGTCGAGACTCGGGTCGGTCAGCAGCTGGCCGATCCGGTCCCGGCTGCCCCCAATTCCAGCCCATTGGGAATCAACATCTCATCCGGTCACCCTGTTCCGGGCCTGCCCGGCCCGCACGAAGAGGACGAAGAAGATGCTGGCGATGCAAAGCAGCAGCAGCCCAATTCCCAGCATGCCTGAATAGAAAGGAGTTGCCGGGCACCCGGCCGAAACATCGTCATCAGGGCACGTTAGACCAGGTTGAACCACGCCAACGAACGACGCTGCCAGCCCAGCGAGCAACAGGATTGATCCGAGGATGCCCCCCAGCCAGATTTTCATGCTCCATCACAACACAGCGGCCGGCTTCTCCGCCGCAATGACGGGCCGGACACCAGAACAGTACAGGCGGTTCCCTTAGTGAAGCAGCTGTGTAGACTGCGCGCATGAAGGCCTCCAAAGGCACAGACTTGTCCGCCACCCTTGCTCGGTCACACGGCCGAATAATGGAATGAAGAACTGGATCCGGCTGCACCCTTACCGGGCGCTTGCGCTCGGCTACGTGGTGTTCTTCGTGCTTACAGCCGCCACCCGCTTCGTCATCGGCCCACGTGACCTGTTTGACGCCGTCGTCGGTGCCTTCACATACACCTCGGTGTACTGGCTGTTGGCCCTGGCACAGATTCGGAGTGTCTGGAAAACCAATCAGCGGCTCGAGGAACACGGTCAGTTCAAGGCCTATATCCGCTACCCGGATTCCCGGCCCGGTTCGCTCAACGACATCTGGAACCAAGGTATTGCGACTCCCGGTTCCGGGTCTGTCCGCTTCCAGCCTGCTGTTTATGACAACTTGGTGCCTTCGGGACAAGCAACCGAGTTTACGGTGCTGGAGGTGCTTCCCGGTCGCCGCAAGATCACGGGCAAGGAGCGCAAGTACCTGCAGGCCTACGGATACCTGGCCCTGACTCTGCTGACTGACAAGGGCAAGGTCCAGCTCGCCGCAAGTCCCGAGTCGCTGGACCGGCTCACCGAGGCTCTGGCGCCCGGACTTCCCTAGCCGGCTTGCAGCAGTATCAGGCCTCTTCCGCCGCAGCGATCGCTTTGTCGTTCAGGATGGGCATCATCACAAGCAGCGCCAGGGTAAGCAGCCCCATGATGGCGAACATTGCCCGCAGCCCCAGCCATTGGGCCAGCACTCCCCCGGCCGCCGCTCCGAGCGGCATCGTTCCCCACGCCAGCAGGCGGTAGGCGCTGTTGATGCGCCCCAGCAACCTGGTGGGTGCGATCCGCTGGCGCAGCGTGACCGTGATGACATTCCACAAAACCACCAGCATGCCTCCCACGAAGAAGCTTGCGCCCAGGATGTAGGGGTTGCTGGTAAGCGCCGGAGCTCCCACGAACAGCGCGCAGCCAAAGATGGTGAGCACCAGGGACTTGGAGCGGCCCAGTTTCGCTTCCACTGATTCCGCCATAAAGGACCCAATAAAAGCGCCGATTGCCGACGTCGTCAGGAGTAAACCAAACCCGGCTTCAGACAATCCCATTTCCGAGCCCGGCCCGACGGCGAACAGCACCAGGACAGCGAAGGCGGCATTGGACGCGAAGTTGAGGACACCGGTCATCAGCGCCAGGGTGCGAAGAATTTTCTGGTTCCAGAGGAACTTCAGTCCCTCCTTGATGTCGAACCGAAGTGTTGTCTTTTGTTCCCGCTCCACCCGGAAACTGCCGGGCAGCATAAGCAGGGCTCCGACGGCCGTCAGCCACAGCGCCGCCGGAACTGCCATCCCGGCCACCAGGCCTACACCCACCAGCAGCCCGCCCAGCGGAGGACCAATGAACTGGTTGGCGGTCAGCTCAACGGCATAGAGCCGGCCGTTCGCACGCGAAAGCTGATCCCTGTTCACCACCTGGGGCAGGATCGACTGTGCCGAGGTGTCGTACAGGGTTTCTGCAACCCCCACCATCAGGGCGACCACGTACAGAGCCCAGATGGACCCCAGGTCAAGCAGGATCACCGCGATCAGCAGGGCGGGCAGCATAGCGCGGCTGAAGTTGGCCCACAGCATCAGCTTCCGCCGGTCCAGCCGATCTGCCAGGGCGCCTGCGGTCAGTGCGAAGAGAAGCCACGGGAGCGTCGCGGCGACAGCCAGTCCGGCAACGAGCGTAGGAGACTGCGTGAGCTGAATCGCCATCAAGGGAAGCGCGATCTTTAAGACCCCGTCCGCCAGGTTGGACAGCCCCGATGAAGTCCACAGCTTCCAAAAGGAAGACCCCAGGGGCACGCCATCCGCCGTCGTGGACTGTGGTGCACTGTTGGCCATGACGTGAACCTTCGCACACCGGAGGCTCAAACGGGAAACGAAGAAAGTCCCATGTCAGCGCTACTGTGTATGGATAGCCCGCTGCCCAGGAAGGCACTACCCCATGCACTTCTCCTTTTCTCCGCCCCGGTCGGTCTCGATCGGTGAGGCTGCGTCGCTCGCCAGGACCACGCCGGATAACATCCGCCGCTATCTCGAGGCCGGGCTGCTCCCCTCTCCCGCAAGCGGCAGTGAAGAGCCCCGGTACGGCTACAACGAATTCATCCGGCTGCTCTGGATCGAGAAGATGGTCGGCACAGGTATCGCCCTGGACGACATCCGGAATTCCTTTGCAGACACGGCACCCTCTACCGCCGACGACGACGATGCTCCCGGCCAGCGCATTGGCACCTTCGAGGGCCGGTTGGATTTGCTCTCCGACTTCGTCACCAGCCGTTTGAAAGAGCTGCCCGAAGGTTCGCTGCGCCTGGCAGATCTGGACAGCCTGCTCCTCTCTGAACACACCTTTGGCCCACTTGGCGCTGCAGTTCAAGCCGGCCGCTTCATCGCCCTCGCCACCCACCCGGATCTGAGGGAGGAATCAGACCGCGTCGATGCCGCAGAGGAAGACCTCGATGACACGGTCGCCGTCGATGACCCCCGTGTGGCGCGAGTGGCTGCCAAGCGCCACGCTTTCGAACTGGCATTGGAGACCGTCATCGAGGAGTCCGGACTGGCGGAGAGCAACGAAGCGCTTTTCGATTCCTGGGAGGCGCTGCAGCCTGCTACACCTGACGCATGCCAGCGCGAGCCGGAGGGTTCCATGAGCCTCATGGAGGCGGTCGGAAGAATGCCCTACGACTTCTCCCCTGCTCGCCTGCGCAGCATGGAGCTGGAAATGGAACTTGCCGCGCAGCGCCTGTCAGCTTCATAGGGTCAGCGGCCAGGCGCGCGTTCCTGCGGTCCAAAGTTGTCCGCAATCGCTGCCACGCTAGGAGCCCAGACCCCAGCCAAAGGACTCAGCCCTTATGAACATTCTTGTCACCGGCGCCACAGGCCAGGTGGGCCGACACCTCATCGACCAGCTGCTCGGCAGCGGCCACAACGTCCGTGCACTGACACGCAGCCCCGCGAGGGCAGTGCTGCCGACGGGAGCCGACGCAGTGGCGGGCGACCTCACCGACACTGCAAGCCTGGAAGCGGCGTTCGCGGAAATGGATGCCGTCCACCTGATCACCTTCGGCGGGGACGACGGCGAGGAACTCACCAACGGGGAGGAGATCGTTCACCTCGCAGAGCGCGCAGGGATCCGCCGGGCCACGGTCCTCGGCGGATGGTCCTCCACCGGTGTCGAAGAAGCGCTGAAAGCCAGCTCCATCAGCTGGACGATCCTGCAGCCAGCCGAGTTTATGGGCAACGCACTCGAACTGGTCCCTGAAATCCGCGCCAGGCACACAGTCTCTATGCTGGCCGGGTATCCCAGCGCCGTCGTACACGAAGCCGACATCGCAGGCGTCGCCGCCGTCGCGCTCACCACGGAGGGGCACGCAGGGAAAACCTATCCGCTGACCGGGCCAGAGGCACTAACCCCTGCCGAACGAACAAGCCTCCTCGCCGAAGCAATCGGTGAGCCGATCGGTTTCGTGCAGCTAAGTGAGGACGCGGAGCGCGAACGGCTCCGCAGCTACGGCTACGACGAGGACTTCGTTGAGTTCGGCATCCAGCTTGCCACGAACACTCCCGAGGGTGCCGGGACGGTTCTGCGTACCGTCGAGGAAGTCACCGGACACCCGGCACGAACCTTCACGCAGTGGGCGCACCAGCACGCCGACCAGTTCAGGGCCGTGCCCTGACGGGTGCCGTTCGGTGAGCCTGCGGGGAATCCGCATCACTCGTCCCCGATGTCCGTAAACAGGGCCATGAACGTTGTCCCGGTAGCCTTCAGCTGATCCATGAAGTCCCTGGCCCCGGCAGTTGCCACCGCTGCGGAAGCGTCATCATAGGTGTCGAAGTACAGGTCAAGGGTCCGGTATGCCGGGGTGGGCGAGCCGTTCTCCTTGGGCCAGACCTTTCCTGCTTCGAACCGCTGCAGGCGCGGAAGGTCACGCGCGCTTCCCTCGAAACCCTTGTATGCCGTTTCAAACGCTTCAGGATCTGCCGGGTTGTCGATGATGAAGGTGATCTTGGTGGACATTGTGTTTCTCCCCATGGATAGGTCTGCGGTTGCTGGCGGGTGAGGTGCCATTCTCTGGCATGAACAGCGCGGACGCCACCGCGTTCCGCCGGAGCCTCCTGGTTCACTCTCCCCGAAGCAATGCTGCACGGCGCAGTTGGGTGTGATGATGGGTGCACATGCCATCTGTCCTGAAAGGCGCGCATCATATGGCGGAAACAGCTCCCGCCCCCGCAAGCAAGCGCAGCCGCCTGCTCATCGTCGCGATTCTGGCCTCATTCGTGGCGTTCCTGGATGGCAGCATTGTCACGGTGGCCCTGCCGGCAATCGGCACGGAGCTGGGCGGCGGGCTGGTCACGCAGCAGTGGACGGTTAACGCCTATCTGCTGACACTTGGGGCGCTGATCCTGCTTGCCGGGTCCCTGTCCGACTCCTTCGGCCGGCTTCGTGTGCTGGCCTGGGGGCTGGCGGGTTTTGGCGCAGCCTCCGTCCTGTGCGCACTCGCCTGGACGCCGGAGGTCCTGGTCTTCGCCCGCGCTCTGCAGGGCATGGCCGCCGCTCTGCTGGTGCCGAGCAGCCTGGCGCTGATCACTGCAGGTTATGCCGGACCGGCACGCGCCAGGGCGATCGGAACGTGGACGGCCTGGACCGGAACCGCGGCGATCGTTGGTCCGCTGCTGGGCGGTGTGCTGGTGGACTGGGCGAGCTGGCGGCTGATTTTCGCCGTGAACGTGCTGCCGGTGGCGCTGACCCTCATCCTCATGGCCGGGCTTCAGGACAGCCCACGACGGCGGACGGCGCTGGACATCCCGGGTGCGCTGCTGGCGGTCACCGGGCTGGGCGGGTCGGTGTACGCACTGATCGAACAGGAACGGCTGGGCTGGGGCGATCCGGCAGTCTTTATCCCCCTGGTGGCAGGCCTGGCGGCACTCGCATTGTTCGTTCTCCGCGAGTCACGGGCCAGCGCACCGATGATGCCGCTTGGCCTCTTTCACGCGCGCAACTTCCGCTACGGCAACCTGGTAACAGCCGCGGCGTATGGGGCGCTGTCCCTCGGCACCTTCGCGCTGACCGTCTTTGTCCAGGAGACTGCCGGTTTCAGCGCCATCGAAGCGGGCCTGATCTCCCTGCCGCTGCCGCTGGCAATGCTGGCGTTCTCAACCTACTTCGGAAACCTCGCCGGCAAATACGGGCCGCGGATCTTCATGACCGCCGGACCGGCCATCATGGGCGCAGGATTCCTGCTGATGCTCACGGTCAGCCCGCCGCTGAACTTCCTCACCCAGCTGCTGCCGGGACTGCTGCTGTTCAGCCTGGGGCTTGCCGTGATGGTCGCTCCGCTCACCGCCGCGGTGCTCGGTGCACTGGATGAGACCGATGCCGGCATCGGGTCAGCGGTCAACAACGCCGTCAGCCGCGTGGCCGGTCTGGTCACCGTGGCGCTGATCGGCAGCATTTCCGGCGGTTCCCTCGACTACCCCGGCTTCCAGCGGACAGCCCTTGCGACGGCGGCACTGTTCCTGGCCGCGGGACTCATCGCCTTCCTGGGGATTCGGACGCCGAAACCTGCAAGCTGAGTGCCCTCGTGGTCAGCCGCGGTGATCTTTCGGAGAATTGTCCAGGAGTGCGAGCAGCGCCTGCTCGTCGGCGTCGTTCAGTCCCGCCAGCAATACCTCCGGATCCAGCGGCGGCTCTTCGGCCAGAATGTCCGCCAGCGTGTCGTGCAGCGGTCGCAGTTTGAGGCCTGCAGCGGCAGCCCGCTTGTTTGACCGCGCGTGCATTCCGTACCAGTTCCGGTCCCGCAGCCACAGCGGCAGTGACCGCTCGCCCGCCCATTCACGGATGCCCTGCTGCGCCAGCCACTCTTCGGGGGCCTGAATGACTGGTCCAGTGTGTCCGGCAACCGTCCGGGCGGCGGCAATATGCTCGGCAAACGGAACGGGGTCCCCCATCGCGTTGAAGATGCCGCCCGGACCGGATTCCGCCAGCCGGATCAGCCAGTCCGCCAAATCGCGGACGTCAATGCAGGAGGTTAGCAGGTTCGTCTGCGGCACCAGGACGGCAGACGAGGGCCCGGACGGACGGGCAAACCGGCGGACCCAGTATGTGGTGCGGCCAGTATCATCCCCGGGCCCGGCGATCAGGCCCGAGCGGACGATGACGGCGTTGTCCCCGAAACCTGCCAGCACAGCCTTCTCGCAGGCGACCTTCGCCGGACCGTAGTCCTCCGGGCCGGACATCACGCCCGCTTCCAGCGGTGCGAGGAGTTCGGCATCCTCATCGGCTCCAATCTCGGCCTGGGAGGCATAAACGTTGCCGGTGGACACAAAGATGTAGCGGCCTGCCGCCGCGAGGTCGCGGACAGCCCGGGTCACGTGAATGGGCTGGCGCGCGACGTCGACCACCGCGTCCCACGGCTCCCCGGCCACGGGTGCCAGCCCGGCGTCGTCATCCCGGTCGGCGCGGATTAGCCGCACGCCGTCGGGCACTGCGGTCCCACGGGCCAGGCAGGTGACCTCATGTCCTGCCGCCGCTGCCGTCTTTGCCACCGTATTGCCGAGCCATGCCGTTCCGCCAAGAATCAGGATTTTCATGGTTCCAGACCCTAGAGTTCCGGCGGCGGAATGTCCCGGACCGACACAGGGACGCACCGTTCAACCTCTAAAGTTCCGCTAGGCTCCCGTCATGCCGCTCATCGACAGCTCTCTGGACTCCGCAGCCGAATGTGTCTGGCTTTCCTGGCTGCTGGACGCTCCGCGGGACCGGGTGTGGTGGGGACTCACCGATCCCGAAGCACTGCCGCAGTGGCTGGGCAGACTCGTGAGCGGTTCATTCGAGACCGGGATATCTGAATATCGTCGACAGGGGGAAGGGAAACGGCGTAAAACGTGCACTGATGAAGGCACGGCTGGGCCATTTGCAGGTCTTCGACGCGAAGTACCGGGCGGTCTCCGGAGTTCAAACAATCGAGATTCCAGACGCTGTAACCGCCAGGCGCGTATTTGCCGAGCCCTCCATCCTAGACGGCGTCTACGAACTGGTAATCACGTTGATGCGTCAGAATTCAGCCCCGCTGGGCAAGTCGCATAATCCGCCGCTGGCGGAGGACCTGCTTCGCCGTGCATGGAGTTTCCAGCAGGCAGCATAGAACGCTGGCGGAAGGCCCGGCAGGAGTCCTAAACCCCGGCCCCGCGCAGCACGTCAACGGTGTTCACCGCAGCTGCAAACGCCTCATAACCCTTGTCCTCTGAGGACCCCTCAAGTCCGGCACGGTCCAGGGCCTGCTCCTCGGTGTCACAGGTCAGCACCCCAAACCCGACCGGGGTGCCGGTCCGCACGCTCACCTCGGTCAGGCCCTGCGTCACCGATGAGCACACGTAATCAAAGTGCGGGGTCCCGCCGCGGATGACGACGCCGAGGGCAACAACGGCGTCAAAGTGCGGTGCCAGCCGGGCGGCAGCCACGGAGAGCTCGACTGTGCCCGGAACCCGGATCAGCTTGGGACCGAGCCCGGCGTCGGCGGCTGCGCGCAGCGAGCCTTCGATGAGGCCGTTCATCACTTCGGTGTGCCAGCTGGCGGCAACAATGGCCACTCGAATGTCCAGGCCCTTGGCCTTGATGCTGCTGACGTCGTTTTCGGGGGCGCCGTGTCCGCTCATGTCTGATGTCCTTTGGTAGAAGAAAGAGTTAGCTCTGCTGAACGGGCTGGGCCCGGAGCAGGTTCAGGTGGTGGTTCATGCGGTCCCGCTTGGTCTGCAGATACCGCTCATTTTCGGCCCGGACGGGCACTTCGGAGGGAACCATCGCCTCCACCTCGACGCCGTACGCCTCCAGCCGGTTCCGTTTGACGGGATTGTTGGTCAGCAGCCGGACGCGCGGCGTGCCCATCTGCAGCAGGATCTCCGCTGCCGCCTGGTAGTCCCGCGCGTCAACCGGCAGGCCAAGCTGTTCGTTCGCCTCCACGGTGTCCGCACCGGCCTCCTGTAGCGCATAGGCGCGGAGCTTGTTCGCCAGGCCAATCCCGCGGCCCTCGTGGCCGCGCAGGTACAGCACGGTTCCGCCGTGCAGGCTGATCAGGCCGAGCGCCTGTTCCAGCTGTTCCCCGCAGTCGCAGCGGTAGGAGGCAAATACGTCGCCGGTCAGGCATTCGGAGTGCAGCCGCACCAGCGGGGTTCCGCCGTCAGATTCGGTCCCCGGGGCGGACACGCTCAAATGCTCCGCGCCGGTCCGGGTATCCGTCCAGACCCGCGCCGTGAAGTTCCCGAACGCCGTCGGCAGCTGGACCTCGGGTCCCGGCACTACGTTCTCTTCCCTGTTCACCGCCGGCCCCCTGCAACTGCCGGTGCGATCAGGTACAAAACCAGCTCCTCGATCGACACCAGCGGCAGATCATGCGCGTCCGCGAATTCGCGCAGCGCGGGCAGCCGCATCATGGATCCGTCGTCGTGCACCAGCTCGGCAATCACGCCCACCGGCGTGCAGCCGGCCAGCCGGGCCAGTTCCACTGCCGCCTCGGTGTGACCGCGGCGGGCGCGGACTCCGCCGTCGTGGGCGCGCAGCGGAAAAATGTGTCCCGGCCGGTTCAGGTCCCCGGCAACGGAGCCCGGATTGGCCAGCACCCGGGACGTCAGTGCCCGGTCGGCTGCGCTGATGCCGGTGCTGGTGCCCGCGGCGGCGTCGCAGGACACGGTGTAGGCGGTGCCCTTCGCGTCCTGGTTCACCGCGGTCATGGGCGGCAGGTCCAGCCGGTCGGCCCATTCCCCGGGCAGCGGAACGCACACTACTCCTGAGGTGTAGCGCACGGTGAAGCCCATCAGCTCGGGTGTGGCGTGCTGGGCTGCGAAGATGATGTCGCCTTCGTTTTCGCGGTCCTCGTCATCGACAACGACGACGGCGCCGCCCGCGGCGATGGCCCGGGCCGCCGCTTCGATTGATTCCAGCCGGATGCTCATGAGCGCACCGTCCCTTCATCTGCGGCTTTGGCAGGCGCGGCGAACGCGAGCAGCCGTTCGGCGTATTTCGCCAGTACATCCACTTCCAGGTTCACCGGCGAACCGGGTTCCAGTGCGCCCAGTCCGGTCTCGGCCAAGGTGGTGGGAATCAGCCCAACTTCGAACCACGGCGCGGGATCCTGCGGCGCGCTCACCGCCGTGACGGTGAGGGAAACGCCGTCGACCGCGATCGAGCCCTTCTCCGCGATGTAGCGTGCCAGCCTGACCGGCACACCGAACCGGAGCCGGTCCCAGCTGCCCAGGTCTTCGCGTTCCAGGAGAGTGCCGACCCCGTCAACGTGCCCCTGCACCACGTGGCCGTCCAGCCGCCCGCCGGCGGGAACACAGCGTTCAAGGTTCACCTTGCGGCCGGGGACCAGCTTTCCCGTGGTGGTGCGGTCCAGGGTTTCACCCATCACGTCCAGCGAAATCCGTGTTCCGTCCAGCGCGGTGGCGGTGAGGCAGACGCCGTTGACTGCGATCGATCCGCCCAGGCCCAGCTCTGCGGAGGTGCTCGGAGCGTCGATGACCAGCACCTTTCCGGCGCCGGAGCCGTCAGTATTCAGGGAAACAACGCTGCCCTGTTCAGCGACAATGCCGGTAAACACGTTTGGGTCCTTACTGTTGTTCATTCGTGGGTTCTGGCAGCGGTTCAAGGTGCAGGCGCAGGTCCGGGCCCACGGGGACGGCAGCGCCGCCCCCCGCCGAATCCCAGCGCCACCGCTGAATCTGCGCCATGGTGGTGATGCCAAGTCCGGCGAAGGCCGGAGTGCCCGCGCCCAGCAGGGCCGGCGCCGTGTAGGCGAGCAGCTCATCGGCCAGGCCGGCGCGGAGGAAGGCCCCGGCTACGGTGCCGCCGCCCTCCACCATCAGGTGCCGCGCCCCGCGGGCATACAGTTCCGCCAGTACGACGGCGGGATCATGCGTGGTCAGCTGGAGGAACCTGCCGTCGGTCCCCCGGATGCGGGCGTTGTCGGGAACCGGGGTGTGGCCCATGACCACGCGCAGCGGCTGGTCTTGGGCATCGCTGCCGTCCGGGTTGCGGGCGGTCAGCATCGGGTTGTCAGCCTGGACGGTTCCTGTACCCGCCAGGATGGCGTCTGCCCGCAGACGAAGCTCCTGGGCATCGGCCCGGGCCTCGGGTGCGGTGATCCACTGGCTGGTGCCGTCCGCGGCGGCAGTGCGGCCGTCGAGTGTCTGTGCGGTTTTGACCGTGACGAACGGGCGGTTGGAGGCAACGGCAGCCGCCCAGCGGTGGTTCAGGTCCCGGGATTCCTCCGCCAGCAGGCCGCCCTCAACCTCCACCCCGGCGGCGGCCAGCGTTGCTGCTCCCCCGGCGGCGTCGCCGTTGGTGTCCGCGGCAGCGTAAACCACCCGTGCGATCCCGGCCCGGAGGATCGCCTGGGCGCAGGGCCCGGTGCGTCCGGTGTGGTTGCAGGGTTCCAGGGTGACCACCATGGTTGCCCCGCCCACATCGATGCCGGCCTCAGCCGCGGATGCCAGCGCGTCGGCTTCGGCATGCGGGGTTCCGGCGCCGCGGTGCCACCCCGTGGCCAGGACCTCACTGGACGGAGACAGGATGACCGCGCCCACCAGGGGATTCGCTCCACGCACGCCCCTGCGCGCCAGCGCCAGCGCCTGCTTCATGGCGGTGTGTTCCGCGTCGGAGAAGGCCATGGTCAGCGCACCGTTGGGTCCGGCATGGCCACCTGCACCTTCGGCTTCTCATTGGCTTTGGCCCGCCACCAGACAAAGAAACCGATCAGGGTGAAGATTCCGTAGAACAGGTACATAAACGCCGTCGCGTAGTAGCCGGCGCTGAAGAGCAGCGGGACTCCGACGATGTCCACGGCCACCCAGATGAGCCAGAACTCCACCCAGCCCTTGGCCATGCCGTAGGTGGCCAGCAGCGATCCGACGAAGGTCCACGCATCCGCCCAGACCGGTTCGTAGGAGCCCAGCATGCCGAACACCGGAGTGAGGGCGGCGGTGCCCAGGATCATGCCGGCGACCAGGCCTATCCGTGCACGGCCGGAGGCCCACTGGGGAGTGACGGCGTCCGCTCCGGAGCTTTTGCTGGCCTGCCAGCGGCGCCAGCCGTAGATGGCGACGGCGATGAACATCACCTGGCGTCCGGCCTGGCCGAGCAGGTTGGCGGTGCTGGCATCACCGAAGATGGAGCCGAGGAAAACGGTCAGCAGCAGGACGTTGCCGGCAATGCCCACCGGCCAGGCCCAGATTTTCCGGCGCATGCCGCCGAGGGCGCTGAGCAGCCCGAAGATGTTGCCAAGTACTTCGCGCACCAGCAGGGAAGAGCTCCCCACGGGGATCTGCGCGTCAAAGAGCCACCGCAAAAAATCCAATGTCGTTCCTTATCCCGTAGCGGCGGCTCCGGGGGTACGACAGTGCGGTGCATCGACGCTGAGGGTACCCCTGCGGGTACGCCGAAGCGTCGGTTCAACAAACTGTACGTGCTTCTCCCATCCAGACTTTAACTGTCGGTACCGGAATTTCACCGGTTCAACCGTCCGTCCTGCTGAGGGATCCCAGCTGGACGTGCGGGTCGCGGACTATAACCGCCGGTTCGGAATTACACCGACCCCGGAGCACGTTTGTGTATCCACATTCTTGCACAGGTTGAGGACGCGGATTCAAGTTTTTACCCGGTGTGTGACACGCGGGACATGCGCCGTCATGTTTCGTCTCACCCCGCGGAACGGTCAGGCCACGCGGAGGTCGATTTCACCGGGTGCTCCCCCGCCGGCGCCGAACACCAGCTGCCGGTTGGCGACCTTGTCCGTGAAGAACCGGTCGTGGCTGACCACCACCACGGCGCCCGGGAAGTGCAGCAGCGCCTGTTCCATGACCTGGGTGCTGGAGAGGTCCAGGTGGTTGGTGGGCTCATCGAGCAGCAGCACGGAGGCTCCGGAGAGCAGGGACTGGGCCATTGCCACGCGTGCTTTCTGTCCGCCGGAAAGGTTACCGATCTTCTGCTTGAGGTCCGCTTCGGAGAACTGGAACATTGCCAGGAACCGGTTCACGGATTTCTTCGTCGCCTTCAGCGCCAGGCTGTCCGGCATCGCGTTGACCGCATGGGTGACGGTGTCGGCGTCGTCCAGTTCGGCGAGGACCTGGTTGTAGGAGACCATCCCGGCTCCGTTTGCCCAGAGAACTTTGCCGGTGTCGGGTGTTTCCTCCCCGGTGAGCACCCGCAGCAGGGTGGTCTTGCCGCTGCCGTTGGCGCCCAGGACCACCAGCCGGTCACCGCGCTGGATCTCGAAGGACACACCGCTGAATAGGGTCCGGTCCCCGTAGGACTTGGACACGTCATGCACCCGGCACAGGTTGTCCTTCACATGCAGGCCCGAGTAGATCTCGGTGATGATCTGATCCACCGGCCGCGGCGCGCGGGACTTCTTGATCTTGGCAAGCTTCGCACCGAGGGTACGTCCGCCGGCCTTTGCCGCTTCCCGCCGGTCTGCGATTCCTTCAGCTTCAAAGGCCAGCAGCTCCGATTCATGCACAAACTGGGAGGCCAGGGTCTTGAGCCGGAACTGCTTCTGGATGACGTATTCGGCGAAGTTACCGGGGTATTCGTGGAGGTGGTAGTTCTCCACCTCGATGATCCGGGTCACCACAGCGTCCAGGAACGCCCGGTCATGGGAAACGACGACGGCGGCACCGCGGAAGTCGCGGAACCAGCCTTCCAGCCACTGGACTCCCTCGACGTCGAGGTAGTTGGTCGGCTCGTCCAGCAGCAGCACGTCCGGCGCCTGCAGCAGGATCTTGGCCAGCGCCGCACGGTTGCGCCAGCCGCCGGAGAGCGCGTCGATGGGGCAGGTCCGGTGCGCTTCACTGAAGCCCAGGGTGGTCAGCGCGGCATCGATCCGGCGCGGATAGTCCCATCCGTCCTGGTGGTCCATGGCTTCGAACAGCTCGGCCTGGCGGCGGATGAGTTTGTCCATCGTCTTCTCATCGGGATCGGCACCCAGTGCCTCGTCGATCGAGGCGAGCTCCCCTTCAATCGCCTGAATCTCGGTGAAGAGGCCGTTCAGGACTTCGGTGACCGTGGAGTCGCCGGCCAGTTCGGAGAACTGCGAGAAGTAGCCGATCTTCAGGCCGTCATCCACACTGACCGTGCCGGAGTCCGGTTCCATCTGCTGCAGGATCAGCTTGAGCAGGGTGGATTTGCCGGAGCCGTTCTTGCCGATCAGGCCTACCCGGTCCTTTGGCTCCAGCCGGAAGAAGACTTCCCGGAGGATCTGGTTCTTGTCGAAGCCAACGTTGACGTCCTGCAGCCTGATCAGGCTCATTCGGGTGTGTCCTCTCGGGAAGTAAGCAAGCCACTAATCCTATCGGTCCGTGCCTGTGCCCTGTTCCCGCGCAGGGGCCCCGACGCATACTGAAGGCGTTTGGCAGACCACCTAGCCGATCTCTGGAGGTGCCTCAATGGTGCAGGCAACAACACTGGTTACCGGTCTGGGGATGGGTGAATCCGCCCGCTGGCACGCCGGTGAGTTCTATTTCGCGGACTGGACCGCCGGGACGATTTCCTCCTTGGACGCTGCAGGCAACGTCCGCCGGGTGGCGGGAGTCCCGTCCTTTCCGATCACGTTCGACTGGCTGCCGGACGGCCGCATGACCGTGGTTTCAGGTTCCGACGGCACAGTGCTGGTGGAGGTACCCCACGCCGGGCTGATCCCCCTGGCCAGCCTGCGCGAGCTCTCCCCGTACCCGTGGAACGAAATCGCAGTGCACCCCTCCGGCAACATCTACGTCAATGGAATCGGGCAGGACTATGCCGGGGAGCCGGAGGACAACGGGCTCATCGCGCTGATCCGCCCCGACGGGTCCATCCAGCAGGTCGCAGGGAACCTGGCGTTTCCCAACGGGATGCTGGTCTCCGCCGACGGACGGTCCCTGGTGGTGGCCGAGTCCAATGCCGGACGGCTGACCTCCTTTGAGATCCTCCCGGACGGCACCCTTGCCCCCTCCCAGACATGGGCCAGTCTTGAGGGCAGTGCCCCGGACGGGATCAGCTGGGACGGCAGCGGCGGCATCTGGTTTGCCGAGGTTCCCGGTGAGCGCTGTGTCCGGATCCAGGAAGGCGGCCATGTTCTGCAGACCGTCCAGCTGGATGACGGCTGCTTCTCCTGCGCCGCGGGTGGAGACGACGGCGGACTGCTGTTTATGATGACGGCGCAGTGGCCTCAGGCCATGGATCCCGGCTGGGAGAAAACCGGCCGGGTCATGGTGCAGCGGGTCAGGCCGCCGGCGTAACTGCTTCGGCCTGGGCCCGGAGCTTGGCAATCGCCTCGTTGGGGTCCGGTGTGCCGTAGACCGCTGATCCGGCCACAAAAACGTTGGCACCAGCTTCGGCGGCACGTTCGATCGTGTCAGGTGCAATCCCGCCGTCCACCTGGATGGCGATCGGCAGGCCGGATCCGCGGACAGCCGCAGCAGCCCGGCGGATCTTGGGCAGGGTGACGTCCAGGAACTTCTGTCCGCCAAAGCCGGGTTCAACCGTCATGATGAGCAGCATGTCCAGTTCCGGCAGCATATCCAGGTACGGCTCCACCGGAGTGGCCGGCTTCAGGGCCATGCCTGCCTTCGCGCCGCGGTCGCGCAGCTCACGGGCCAGGCGGATGGGTGCGGCAGCTGCCTCCACATGGAACGTGACAGAGGCCAGTCCTGCTTCGGCGTACGCCGGGGCCCAGCGGTCGGCGTCGGCGATCATCAGGTGCGCGTCCAGCGGCAGCCTGCTGACCTCCTGGATACGCTTGACCACGGGCAGGCCAATCGTCAGGTTCGGCACAAAATGGTTGTCCATGACGTCCACGTGCACGGCGTCGGCGCCGCTGATGCGTTCCAGCTCAGCTTCCAGGTTCACGAAGTCGGCGGACAGGATGCTCGGGTTGATGCAGCAGTTGCTCACGGTGCTCTCCTTGGTCAGATCTTCCGGCGGATCAGGGCCAGGAACATCGCATCGGTCTGGTGAATGTGGGGCCACAGCTGCGCTGTGGACTCATGGCCTGCTTCGAGGGACCCGCTGAGGCTGACCGCGTCCAGTGCGGCACCGGCATCGAGCAGTTCCAAGTCATTGCGCTTCCGGAGGACGTCCGCAACCACGGCCTTGGTTTCGGCGGGATGGGGTGAGCACGTCACATATGCCACCACTCCCCCAGGCTTCACGGCGTCCACGGCGGTGGTCAGCAGTTCACGCTGCAGCGAGCCCAGGTCGCCGACGTCGCCGGGCTGGCGGCGCCAGCGCGATTCCGGACGGCGGCGCAGGGCACCCAGGCCGGTGCAGGGTGCGTCCACGAGGATGCGGTCGAAGGTCTCCGGGTAGTCCTCAGCCACGGTACGTCCGTCTCCGGTGCGCACGTTCCAGGTCTCCCCGGGCACGGCTTCCAGTGCCTGGCGGACCAGCTGCGCGCGGTGCGGGGCCGGCTCATTTGCCAGGATAACCGCACCCTTCTCGTGGGCCAGGGCGGCGAGCAGGGCTGCTTTGCCGCCGGGTCCGGCGCACATGTCCAGCCACTTCTCCACGCCGTCCTCGTCCGGAGAAACGCCGTCGAGGTCCAGTTCGGCCAGGGCGCGGGCTACCAGCTGGGAGCCGGCGTCCTGCACGCGGGTGGTTCCGGCGCGCACGGATTCAAGCCGTCCGACGTCGCCGGCAGCGAAGAGGGCGGAGTCCTGGACCAGTTCGCCGTCCACGGCGCCTGCTTCACGTGCCTCGTCGAGGCTGCCGAGTCCGGGCAGCGCTACCAGGTTCACCACAGGTGCGTCGTTGTCCGCCTGGAGCAGGTCGGTGATCTCCTCGACGCTGCGACCGTGCGCCACGAGCGACTGGCGCAGGGCGCGCACAATCCATTCCGGGTGGCTGTATTCGATGGCCGAGCGCTTCACGGCGTCGGGCTCATCCTCGGTCAGCAGCGCTGTCCATTCGGCAAGGTCCCGTGCCGCGACCTTTCGGAGCACGGCGTTGATCAGGGTGGATGGGCCGGCGCCGATCACCGCGCGGGCCAGGCCAACGGTCTGGTCAAGTGCTGCGTGGGCCGGCACGCGCATGGCCAGGAGCTGGTGTGCGCCGATCCGCAGGGCGTCCAGGACGGCCGGATCGAGTTTTTCAAGCGGTCGGTCCACGCAGCGGGCCAGGATGGCGTCGTAAATGCCCTGTCCGCGCAGTGCCCCGTAGGCAAGCTCGGTGGCGAAACCGGCGTCGCGCTTGTCCAGGCGGTGCTTGCGGATGCTCTTGGGCAGCACGAGGTTGGCGTACGCGTCCTCGCCCGAGACAGCGCGGAGGACTTCGAAGGCCACCAGGCGCGCCGGATCGGCGGCGCGGGTCCGCTGCGACGGGGCAGCCGTTGTCCGGCTGCGGACGGACGGGCGGCTGCGCTGATGTCCCTTGGCGTTGCGGTCGCTGCTGCTCACTTAAAAACCACGTCCTCACGCTGGCCCAGTCCGCGGGCCCAGTCGGCCCCGGACATCATTTTCTTTCCTGCGGGCTGAACCCGCTGCAGTTCCAGGGCACTGCTGCCGGTGCCCACCAGGGCAACGGCGGCGCTGCCGGATCCCAGCCGTACCTGGCCGGGCGCCAGGTCGCTGACGTCGGGGCGCGGAACTGCGGCGCCGATTTTGAATCTCGCTCCGTCCCAGGTTGTCCAGGCTCCGGGTTCCGGGGTGACGCCGTTGATCCGGCGGCGCAGGGCCAGTGCCGGCTGTTGCCAGTCCAGATGTCCGTCTTCAATGGTCAGCTTGGGTGCCAGGCTGACTTCCCCGCTCTGCGGAACCGGCACGGCGCGGCCGGCCTGAATGGCCGCTAGGGTCTGCGCCAGCAGGACGGCACCGCTGTGCGAGAGGCGTTCCAGCAGTTCCCCGCTGGTCAGGGCCGGGTCGACGCTTTCGGTGAGCTGTCCGAAGACCGGACCGGTGTCGAGTCCCTTTTCCAGCAGGAAGGTGCTGGCACCGGTGATCTCATCTCCGGCTATGACGGAGTGCTGGACCGGAGCCGCGCCGCGCCAGGCCGGGAGCAGGGAAAAGTGCAGGTTGATCCAGCCGTGCGCCGGGATAGCCAGCGCCCGCTCCGGGATCAGCGCGCCGTAGGCCACGATCGCGGCAGCGTCCGGGGCCAGCGCGGAGATGGCGGCGACGGCGTCGTCGTCAATCCGGTCTGCCTTGATGACCGGCAGGCCCAGTTCCTCCGCACGGGCTGCTACCGGTGACGGGGTCAGGACGCGCTTGCGGCCCAGCGGCGCGTCGGGCCGGGTCAGGACGCCGACGACGTCGAATCCTGCCTCCAGCAGTGCGTTCAGGGAGGGGACGGCGACGGCCGGAGTTCCGGCGAAAAGTACGCGCATGCCGGCCGCTACGCTCCCGTTGCCTGTCCGAAGGTGCCGAAGCTGGAGCCCACGCTCTGCGCGCGCTGGGCTGTGGTGCGTTCGGTGATTACGTCGTAGTCGGCCATGCGGATGGCGCGCAGTGCTGCCTTGCGGTCATCGCCCTTGAGCCGGTCGATGAACAGCACGCCGTCCAGGTGGTCGGTCTCGTGCTGGAACGCGCGGGCCAGCATGCCTTCGCCTTCCACCGTGACGGGGTTGCCGTCCTTGTCCTGGCCCGCGACCCGGGTCCACCGGCGGCGCGGCACCGGGTAACCGAGGCCCGGGATGGACAGGCAGCCTTCCACCTGGTCCTCCTGGAAGTCCTCGCTGAGTTCCAGGACAGGGTTCACCACGTGGCCTGAAACGCCGTCAATTCGGTACGTGAACACACGGAGGCTGACGCCCACCTGCGGGGCAGCCAGGCCGGCGCCGTCGACGTCGTCCATGGTCTCTTCCATGTCCGCTACCAGCTTGGCGAGTTCCGGACCGAAGTCCGTGACTTCCTCGGCACGGGTCCTCAGGACGGGGTCGCCGATAATCCGAATCGTCAGGATTGCCATCTTAAGAATGTGTCCCTTACTCTCGCGAAGCGCTGCGGGTTTTACCTGCTGCGGGGCAGAAAGCCCGGTAACCAGTCTAGTTGGAAGCGGGCTGACCGGCAGCGACAGCGTGCGAACCGGCTGCCTGCACCGGCGGCGGGGCAATTGGAAGCAGCGCGCGCCCGGCGGCAACGGCGTCGTAACTTGTCTGCCAGAGCCGGCGGAGCGCACAGAATTTGTACCAGTGCTGCGGCAGGACCTCCGGGTTGGCACGCATTGGACGCACTTCTGTCTGTCCCACGGCAACTCCCAGCAGGACCGGACTCTGCCCGTAGGCCCACGGTTCCCACGTTCCGGCAGCGGCGTCGACGAGGGATTCCTCGGCCTTCATTCCGGCAACCAGCTGCATGACCACCTTGTCATCGAGCGGCTTGACCTGGCCGTCGCGGTCAGTGTTTTTGGTCTTGTAGTCGATCAGGCAAAGCCGGCCGCCTATCCTGGCGACCAGGTCCAGGGTTCCGGCGTACCCGAGTTCATGGTTCCAGACGGTAATTTCCGCCGCGACCGGTTCAACCTGGTAGAGCTGCCACCACTCGTCGAAGCGGTCCGCGAACTGGTGTTCCCCGTGCTCGGCCAGGGCAGAGCGTGCCTCCGCGATCTGATGCGGCTGATCCAGGGCCCGCAGGGCGACCTGTTCACAGTAGTAGTGCACACGGGTTCCGCGTTCCGCGGCCGCGTCACGGTAGCGCTCGGAGGCGCGTGAGGCTTCCTGGACAATGGTGCGCAGCTGCGAGGAGTTGCCGATCGCCGCCGGCAGGCCCGGGTGCTTCACGACGGCGCTGGCTGCCATGTAGCTGTGCCAGCCATCCAGTGACGTGCTGCCCTGGGCAATAACCGTGGTGATGGACGGAACCGCCGGGGCTTCGGTGAGGGAGCGCGAGTACATGCGCCCGAACTCTGTTGCGTGGGCCAGTGCTGGTGCAGTCATATAAACAGTCTGCCACCCGGCACTGACAGCAGGACGCACGGCGTCGGGAGCGCACAAAAAAGGCCGCCGCTCTCCATTTCGGAAAGCGGCGGCCTGCTGGTGGGCGATACTGGGTTCGAACCAGTGACCTCTTCGGTGTGAACGAAGCGCGCTACCACTGCGCCAATCGCCCTTGCGGGAGTTGCCTTTGAACTGCTGCAACGTCTAAAGATGCTAGCCCACAATCGCCCCTCGTCAAAACCGGATACCGGCAACGCGCCGCAGCCGCGCCGATTGGACGAACGCCGAATCGTCCTATAGAGTTTTTCTTCGTTGGAAAGCGGCCGAACGCCGCAGAAACGCCAACATGCGGACGTAGCTCAGCTGGCTAGAGCACCACCTTGCCAAGGTGGATGTCGCGGGTTCGAATCCCGTCGTCCGCTCGCAAGTCACTGTATTTCCGGCCCTCAAAAGCTGGTCACGGTGGGGTGGCCGAGAGGCGAGGCAGCGGCCTGCAAAGCCGTATACGCGGGTTCGAATCCCGTCCCCACCTCCACGGTTACATGCAACACCCAGTTATGGGCGCGATTGGCGCAGCGGTAGCGCGCTTCCCTGACACGGAAGAGGTCACTGGTTCGATCCCAGTATCGCGCACGAAGTTCAGAACTTTGTGTATGGACTTTATTTTGCGGACGTAGCTCAGCTGGCTAGAGCACCACCTTGCCAAGGTGGATGTCGCGGGTTCGAATCCCGTCGTCCGCTCTCCTGTACTGCAGAGGCACCGGTCATCCGGAGCCAGGGCAGTATCAGGCGCGATTGGCGCAGCGGTAGCGCGCTTCCCTGACACGGAAGAGGTCACTGGTTCGATCCCAGTATCGCGCACGAAAGAACGGCTTTATCAGCCGGGCTTTTATTTGCGGACGTAGCTCAGCTGGCTAGAGCACCACCTTGCCAAGGTGGATGTCGCGGGTTCGAATCCCGTCGTCCGCTCGGATTACATACAGAAGGAGCAGGCCATCGCGGCCTGCTCCTTCTGCGTTAACGCTGCACCCGGCCCCCGGCCGAACCTTGGCGGTATCCCTCAGTGGGCTTACTATTGTTCTGAACGGGAAACGTCTGGTTTCCCCTGTGGAAGGAGGTGATCCGTGTCTGCATTTGACGCGCTCAAGGGCAAGGCCGGACTGCTGAAGGATAAGGCTGCCGAGTTTGTTGGAGAGAACTCCGACAAGGTCAAGGGCGGCATCGATAAGGCAGGGGACTTCGTCGACCAGAAAACCGGCGGCAAGTACTCGGACAAGATCGACGGTATCCAGAGCAAGGCCTCCGACGCGGTAGACAATCTTGACCGCAAGCAGGGTCCAGACTCTGGCAATACGCCCGGACAGACTCCTCCGACCACCTAAGAGGCCCGAGCACGGCAAAAAGGCCCTGGTTCCGCACTATGCGGGACCAGGGCCTTCGTCGTATGTGGGCTTCTCTTAGGAGGCCTCGCCCGTCTGGCCTTCACGGGCCAGGGCAGTGAGGCGGGAGACGGCGCGGAAGTACTTCTTCATGTATCCGCCGGCCATCATTTCCTTGGTGAAGAGCTGGTCGAACGGCACCCCGCTGGCAAGGATCGGAACGTCCTTGTCATAGAGACGGTCCGCCAGGACCACAAAGCGCAGCGCAACGGACTGCTCCGAAATGGTGTGCACGTTGTGCCAGGCGACGGCGTCGATTCCGTCGATCAGCTGGCGGTAGCGGCTCGGGTGCACATTGGCCAGATGGGACACAAGGTCAGCGAATTCGTCTTCCGCGACGGTCTTGCCGTCGAACTCCGCGGCAATCCGCTCAGCCATGCCGGCGTCGTCCAGCGGCGGAGGGGACTCCGGGAGGCCGCGGTGGCGGTAATCCTCGCCGTCGATCCGTACGACGTCGAACTGGTCCGCCAGTACCTGGATTTCCCGCTGGAAGTCCACGGCCGCGAAGCGGCCCTCGCCCAGCGAACCGGGCAGTGTGTTGGACGTGGCTGCCAGCTTGACGCCGGCGTCGGACAGTTCCCGCATAAGCCGGGACATCAGCACCGTGTCTCCGGGATCATCGAGTTCGAATTCGTCGATGCAGACCAGTTTGTAGGCCGAGAGGGCTTCAACCGTCTTGCGGAAGGAGAGCGCGCCGACGAGGTTCGTGTATTCAACGAAGGTGCCGAAGGCCTTGGGGCCCTCGACTGCGTGGAACAGCGAGGCGAGCAGGTGGGTCTTGCCCACACCGAAGCCGCCGTCGAGGTAGAAACCGGCCTTCGTCTCGGGTTTCTTGGCACCGAAGAGCTTGCGGAAGCCGCTGGGAGCGGGCGTGTCGACGCTCTGAGCGAAGGCGCGCATAGCTGCGACGGCCTCGGCCTGCGAGGGCTGGGACGGGTCGGGAATGTAGCTGTCGAAGGAGACTTCACCGAACCTGGGCGAGGGGAAGAAACCCTTCAGGAGTTCGTCCGTGGAAACCTGGGGAGTCCGCTTAGTCAGCTGCTCCACTTGTCCTGCTGCGCCCAAACCATCCATCCGATTCTGCTAGGGGTACCGGCATTTGCTGCCGTAGCAACGATACGCCACTGCAGCGGGTGGGCAGTCCTCAAGGAAGTTTTAGGACGTGCACATCGTTAGGCTTGGTAGTAAACGTGCCGTCTTACCTAAAGGGGAACACCCATGCCGCTGCCCGCAGATCCGAATCCGAAGTTCGCCGACTACGCCCATCCCGAAAAGCTCGTGTCCACCGACTGGCTGGCCGAGCACCTGGATTCCCCTGATCTGGTGGTCCTGGAGTCCAACGAGGACATCCTGCTCTACGACACCGGCCACATCCCCGGTGCCCGCAAGATTGACTGGCACACGGATTTGAACGACGCCGATACCCGCGACTTCGTTGACGGCGCGGCCTTCTCCAAGCTCATGGGCGAAAAGGG
Source organism: Arthrobacter sp. NPDC055585 (assembly GCF_053619115.1). Lineage (NCBI taxonomy): Bacteria > Bacillati > Actinomycetota > Actinomycetes > Micrococcales > Micrococcaceae > Arthrobacter > Arthrobacter sp. NPDC055585. The sequence continues at coordinate 123,037 of NZ_JBSHIT010000003.1, read as the reverse complement.
AGTCAGCCGTGACTCCACCGTGGTGATCTACGGCGACAAGAGCAACTGGTGGGCTGCGTACGCGCTCTGGGTGTTTACGCTCTTCGGCCACGAGGACGTGCGGCTGCTCGACGGCGGCCGGGACAAGTGGATCGCCGAGGGCCGCGAGATGACCACTGAAAAGCCGCAGGTCACGGCTACGGATTACCCCGTCGTCGAACGCCGGGACGAGCCTGTGCGTGCATACCTCACCGATGTGATGGCACACCTGGGCAACGGTCCGCTGATCGACGTCCGCTCCCCCGCCGAGTACACGGGCGAACGCACCCACATGCCCGACTACATGGACGAGGGCGCCATGAAGGGCGGCCACATCCCCACCGCCGTCTCCGTTCCGTGGGGCAAGGCAGCAGCAGAAGACGGCACGTTCCGCAGCCGCACCGAGCTGGATGCGCTATACGGCGGAGAAGCCGGGCTCAAGGCGGGCGACGACGTCGTTGCCTACTGTCGGATCGGGGAACGTTCCAGCCATACTTGGTTTGTGCTGAAGCACCTGCTGGGCTTCGAATCGGTCCGCAACTACGACGGGTCCTGGACCGAATGGGGCAACGCGGTGCGTGTGCCGATCGTCCGCGGTGCCGAGCCCGGTGCCGCTCCTGCTTCCCGCTAGAGATCTGCCAGCAATCCACAACCGAAAGTACTTGGTTATATGAGCACCCCTATTCCCTCCTCCGCTGAACCGGCCGTCCCGGAGCAGCTGCAGGAGATTGTTCTCGACTTCCAGGCGATGAGCGAACCGGAGCGGCTCGAACTGCTGCTTGAGTTCTCCCGGGCCCTGCCGGCACTGCCTTCCCGTCTGGCAGACCACCCGGAAATGCTGGAGCAGGTTGTTGAATGCCAGTCTCCGCTGTTCCTGACCGTCGAGGTGGGTGACGCTCCGGAGCATCCGGTGGAGCTGTTCTTCTCTGCCCCGCCGGAAGCGCCTACCACGCGTGGGTTTGCCAGCGTGCTGCACGAAGGCCTGAACGGGCTCCCTGCAGCCGAGATCCTGGCGGTTCCCGCTGATGTTCCGGACCGGCTTGGACTGACCCGCGCTATCACTCCCCTGCGGATGCGCGGAATGTCCGCCATGCTTGGCCGCATCAAGCGGAAGGTTGCCGAGAAGGTTGCTGCCGATTCCGCGGATACGTCCTCCGCAGAGCTGGCGAGGTAGGCCATGGCCGGCAGCAGCAGGAAAGGCGGGCACGGCGCGACGCCGGCTACCCATGCACTGGATGCTGCCGGCGTCGCCTACCGGACCATGAGCTACCACCACGACGCGTCCACTCCGTCCTACGGGCTGGAGGCAGCAGAGAAGCTCGGTGTTCCTGCCGAAGCAGTCTTCAAGACGCTGATGGTGTCGCTGGACAACCGGCTTGCGGTGGCGATGGTTCCTGTAGCTGCCATGCTCGATCTGAAAAAGGTCGCCTCCATGCTAGGTGTGCGTAAGGTTTCCCTAGCCGACAAGGCCGAGGCCGAGCGACGCACCGGATACGTAGTGGGAGGCATCTCCCCACTGGGGCAGCGCCACCACAGCGCGGCCGTGATCGATTCAAGTGCCGAAGCCCTGGATATGATCTACGTTTCCGGCGGCCGGCGGGGCTTTGAGATTGAGCTCTCCCCCTTCGACCTGATCCGCCTTACGGAGGCCCAGACCGGCCGGATTGCCGTCTACAAGGACTAGTCCCGAACCTTCCTGATGAACTGCTCCGTGCGTTCGATGAGCTTGCGGGTTCGTTCGGCTTTGACGAGTTCCGGGTCCGGATGGATCGGAGTCGGCAGGACATCGGCGCGCACATTGCGTGAACAGGTGAACGTGCTGTGGATGAGGGTTCCCACGGAGTTGCCGTTCTTCCCTGCGGCACCCGCTTTCGGTGCGACGAACAGGAACACATCGTCAGTGTCCTCGAGGTCTTCGCAGAGAGCGCACATCGCTTTCCTTCCTGCCGCGACCAATTCGGGCGCACGCAGCAGGATCGTGGTGGGCTTCCCTCCAGACTCGGTCACCAAGTAGGCACGCTGCGGCATCTTGTGGTCCCTCCAGCCGAACTGGTCGATGTTCTCCCAGTCGATCTCGTCGAAGTCGGCAGGGAAATTCACGGCAGCAGTCTGTGACCGGCTGGCGTTGATGAAGGACTTGCGGATGGCAGCTTGGGTTAGGGCTTTCATGTTCAGGCTTTCGTTTCGGTGGCTCGTTGGAGCGGTGGTGCAGGCTGGCTGACTGGGGCGCGGAGGCTTGCGCGACGGCGGGCCTTGCGGCTGGCTTGAGTGTGGGCCGCATACCTAAGTGGGGCCGTGTGCTTTCGTCGGACACCGTGGCATGCGGCGAGCCAGATGGCTGTCGACGTGCCAGGGAGGCGGCTGGACGAGCGCTGAAGGCGCTGTCCAGCGCAGCCCACCACGATGGCGGACGCGGGTCAGCAGTTACAGCTGTGCCTGCGATTTTCTAGAGGCGGGTGCTAGGAGCGTGCCGCACAGCAGGGCCTGAGGCCCACCAGCCCTTCCGCTGCGATGACGCAGCCGGGTACCGAAACAATCATGCGGAAAAGCGTAACAGGTCCGCGCTATCCAAATGGACGTCAGGTTCCCTGCTGCGTAGTTCTCTACAGACCAGTTCCCGGCAGCGGTGGAGCAATGGAGGTGTAGGTGTGGCCGGTTGGCGTGGTGACCCGCACGGTGTGCCGGGTTCCATAGGACGTGCGGGGCCCTGATCCTGGTCCCGATGCCAGACTCTCACCCGGCATGGTCCTGATGGGCGCTGCGTTCCAGCCGGGTGCTTCTTTGGCGTGGTTGCAGGCTTCGCAGAGGCCCTGCCCGTTGGTGTAGCTGGTGGGCCCGCCTTCGGCGTGGGGCTGGACGTGGTCGATGTGCCGTATCGGCGCGTCGCACCAGGGTGTGCGGCAGGTTTGGTCCCGTGTGCGGATCAGTCGTGCCAGCCCGGCAGGGAATGCACGGGCCTTGGACTCCATCGCGGTCAGTTCTCCGGACAATGGGTCCAGGTATAAGCGTCGCAGGCTCACCAGGGACGCTTCTCCTAGTGGAGTCTCCCTGCCGGCGTGTTCTGACGTTTGGCGGCCTGAGTCAGGCGGTCGAGCCACCTGACGGTCTGCGTCAGGCGGTGATGATGCCCGGCTTTCGGTGAGCGGTGGAGCTTCCCGTCGGTTACTGGTGCCTAGCGCGGAGCGGATCAGCTGCCGGGCCCAGGCGCCGGGCACGATCCCGTAGCCGGGGAAATACGCCGGGCTCTCCGGCAGGGTATCCAGCTGGGTGGTGTCCTGGCCTCTGTCCGGAGCTTCCCTTCGCCGCGGGCCCGGAGTGCCTGCCGGAACGTTTCCTGCGCCGTCTGCTGGGTCGTCTGCCGCGCTGTGCGGTGCCCGTGGCTCTGAGCCCTGGTCGTGCGGCGCCTGGCTCTGCCGGATGAGGATCTCGGAGAGCAGGGTCCGGTCGGTGATCACGAGCTGCACCTCAACCGGGACCCGGTCTGCTGTTGTCTGGCCGGTGACGCGTTCGACGAGGGTGTCCGCCATGATCTGGCCCCGCCCGCGTTCATCCCCGGTGGCACGCAGGGAATCCGCTGCCCGGGACAACGCGGCGTACACGGCAACACCCTGCGCGACCGGAAGCAGACCGGTCAGATAGGACATGGTGTCCGGGGCCGGACGGCAGGAGACATACCGGTCAGCCACCGCCTTGGCATTGCGGCGGACCTGCGAGGCAGGATCAATGCCCTGGGTGACCGACCGGATCCTGGCAATGAGTTTCCGGTCGCCTACTCCCTCCAGGCTGGAGGGATCAGCGCAGATCAGTTCATCGACCCGGTGCCGGTCCTGCACATCCAGGCACGCTGTTTCCCGCACTAAAAGGGTTGCCCGCCATTCACTGAGCACACCTAAGGACAGGGCTTTGAGCGTGTGAGGCATCTCGTGGACCAGGGCCTTCCCGAACCCCAGGTGCCGGCTGCCGCGGTGCGGGGAATCCCTGCGGGCCAAGGCAACCTGTGCTCCGACACCGCGGCCGAGCTGGCCAGCCGGAACACCGGCACGGGCCTGCGCCCGGCGCTGGGAAGCATCAAACACAGCAGCAGCACCGGCCTGCACCGCCGCAGCAGCAGACTTCAGTTCTTCCAACGCACGCATCAAATCGATGAGGTGCGAGTCCGTGGTCTCACAAGTATCGGCATCTGCGAGCGCCGCCGAGAAGGTTCGAACGTTCTCTACCGAAACCCTCCCGGGATAGGCAACTCCCTCGAGGGAGCGCAGAGCGGACTCGTCTTTTTTCCATCCAAGTTGTTGCCGATCAAGTTGAGCGCACTCCCTTTGGCCACCCTCATCAGGGTTCCACCCAGTCTGGTCCCATGCAGAGCCTGACTCGCCTTCGGCGGCTTCGAACCGGCCCAGCAGATCCCCCGCATTTGCGCTCATCTCAATCACGCCGGATGTACTTCCGCGGCCACCCGTCCAGCCCGCGGCAATACCCGCGGCAGCGCCTGAGCTTTTGGAACTACCGTCGATTGATTCGAACATGTGTTCGAGTCTAGGATCTGGTGCGCATCATGGAAAGGGCAAACCTACGGGTTCTGATACCCGCTTCAGTCACTTAGAAATGCCTCGTGTCCCCCCGCATGCGCACGCCCAAGCAGGGGTCAAGAGTCACCTCCGGAGGTGGGGATAACCGTTCGCGCCAGGGCCGAATTCTGGGCCTGTGCAGGGCAAGTTCCGTCTGCCAAGGGGCGTGTATGGTTCCGGGCTCCCAGACCCGGCGCGGCCCGTCCTCCATCAGCTCCGGCAAATCCGTCAGCTTCGTCAACACCAAACCCGATCCAGACGTTAAGCCCCGGCCCAGCAGCCCGGCGTGCCAAAGTCATCACGCCCACTGGCCCGGGTTGCCCGCCCTCAGACCGCAGCCAGAAGATTTCGGGCTTCCGTCGCCACACGCTAGGCCGCAGCAAACGCCGCCAGAGCCATGAGCCCAAGCACCGGGAGGACCACCCAGCCGACAGAGAGAAACGTACTCACTACATACGCGGCGAGCGCCATTACGCCAGTCGCCACAGTCAGGGTGTCCCGGGTACGCACAGCCAACGCCAGCAGCGCCGCACCGTATACCCCGCTGAATGTCACGCTCCACAGCGGAGGCGCCAGAAACAGAGAAGCAAAGCCCAGCAGTACGAGCGCACCACGCTGGCGGCGCACGTTCAACCGGTTCTCCGTCCGGGCGACAAAGAAGTATGCGCAGAAGATCAGCAGCGCCGGTAGAAACATCGGCAGGAGCACGGGAAGCGGATGCAGACCCGGAAGGATCCCGGACAGGTCCAGGGGCTCCCACGGCGGACGGAATCCGCCGTTCCCGCTGAGTTCGCAGAGCAACGCGAGTACCGCGCCCATCCCCACGGCACGCAGCAGCCAGGCGCCGGCGGCGGCGTCGGCTATCCGGCCAGCCTCTTCAAGGCCTGTGTCCGGTGCACTGTCCACCCCTGCAACACTCTCTGCTGGAGGCATGGCCCCCGCGGCCGGCCTCCCCATAGCTCTCTCCCCCACGACTTCCCCCGTTGGACTCCCAGCACCACAAATGCGAATGCAGTCCTATCTGGGCGCAATCTAGCACGGGCATAAGGCCCGACGACGGCGCATGCGGACATTGGGAGCCTGGACGGCGTTCCAAGGGGCCTGGTGTCCCCGTCACACCCCCGCGAAAAGAAACACCAGAGCCAGAAGCGCCGGTACAGCCTGGATCAGGGCCGGACGGAGCATACGGGAGTCCTTCAGCAGCAGCACCACACCGGCAAGCATCATGGACGCAGCGGCAAACCCAACCAGGGAGGCACCGACGGCCACATTCCCCATTCCGAGCAGCAGGACGCCAAGGACTGCACCCACAGCAAGGAAGAGGTTGTAAAACCCCTGGTTGTAGGCGAGCGCCTGGGTGTGGGCCGCCTGCTCTCCGTTCGGAATCTGGAACAGTGCCATGGTTGCAGGAGCCGTCCACCGGATGGACTCAAGCACAAAGATGTACACGTGGATGGCAGCGGCTATAAGTGCGAAGACCGATGCGGCTACAAGCATGGTTCCTCCTTGCGGTACCGGAACACCCAGAGACCCGCTTACCCCAATGCTCGCACCCGGCTCAGCGCCCCACAATGAGCCGTGACAATGAAGCGCCGTAAACCCGGAGGAACGCGGAGGAACGCGGAAAGAGACTAGCGGTGCTCAGCCGGACGGCGGGTGCGGCCGAGGGCAGTCTCCAGCCATCCCGCCACTGTGTCTTCCCACCGCGCAGGGTCGACGTTGTATTCGCGGGTATGGCCGCCCTGCGGGAACCGGACGAACGTCACCAGATCGGGATTCTTCTCGGCCAGGTCCGCAGACGGTCCCACCGGAACAAACTCGTCCCGCTCGCTGTGCACAATCAGCACCGGCGTCCGGATCTCCTCGGCCCGGGACACCCAGTCCATGCTCCGCAGATCAAGCGGCGCCGCAAGCCCGGTCAGTGTGCGCCCGGCAGCATTGGAAATCAGCCACTGGCCCAGCCGGCCAACCTGCGCGGGAATCCGGTTCAGCCGCGCGTGGTGGGCCAGGACCTCCACCCAGTTCACCACCGGACCGTCCAGCACGAGCGCGCGGATGTGCCGCTTCAGCGGGGATAGATCGGCAGTCTGCAGCGCAATCGCACCGCCCATGGACCAGCCGAAGAGCACGACGTCGCGTGCACCGTTCTCCAGCGCGTAGCGGATGGCTGCTTCGACGTCGCGCCATTCCGTCAGTCCCAGACCGTACCGGCCGTCTGAGGCGTAGGGGGCTTCGCCGTCGTTCCGGTAGGAAATCAGGAGGCTCGTCATCCCGGCACGCCGGGCGGCCCCCAAACCGCGGAGCGTTTCCGTGCGCTGGGCACCTCGGCCGTGGACCATGATGGCCCACGTTCCTGTGTCGTCCAGCGAGCGCACCAGCCAGGCCGGAGCCTTGCCGTTCTCTACATCGATCTCCACATCCTCCTGCGGGAAACCGGCAGCCGACGGCGACGGATGGATGGCCCCGGACCACCAGCCCCGCACTGCAGTGGCGATGTCACCGGAGTAGACCTGTTCGACGTCGCGCTGCACAGTTCCTTCGCGCGGCACATAGGAACGGATCTCTCCAATGCGGGCATGCCCGGCACCGCGGTCCCAGTACAGGCCGTAGGTCCCGGGAACTGTGGTGTCCTCGTTCGCGGGCAGGATGACCTGCAGGCCGTGCGGGGAGTCGATGACGGCGAGGATTTCGAGGTTCTCGTCGCGGTCCTTGCGCGGGGTGACGATCTGCCGCGCGAAATAAACCGCAAGGCCCGACGTCGCGGCCAGGACGGCGGTAGAGGCCGCAACACCCATCCCCGCACCGAAGGCAGTCCACTTGACCCACGGCGCAGCCAGCCCGGAGGCAGATTCGGTAACGTCGGATGCGATAAGAACCATGCCTTTATTGTTACCGACTTTCTCCCCGGGCAGGTAAACGCCGGTTCAGGACATTCCGGCTGGCACCGGGACGCACAAAAGCTAGGCTGGCGGAATGAACCCAACGATTCTTGTGCTTACCGAAGAAACGCTGAACGAGGCAGATGCCCGCAACCTGGGCTATCTGGCAGAGGACAACCCGGTGCGGTTCGATGTGCTGGTGCCGGCAGATCCGGGGCGGAACATGCTTGTGGACGTGCTGGATAACCTGAGCCTTCTGGACTTCGCCGCCGCCTACCGCAACATCGCCGGCCCGCATCTGAGCCGGAAGCTGGAGGTCAAGGCCGCAGAGCAGGAGCTGGCGGAGTCACTGGACCTGCTGCGCGGATTGGGGTTCGACGCCGAGGGCCGGGTCACGGGCGAGAACCCGGTAGAAGCGGTGGTTCAGGAAGCAAAGCGCGTCCAGGCCCAGCAGGTGGTGGTGATCACCACTCCGCATGCTGTGGAGGACACGTTCGGCACTGACTGGGCGAATGAGGCCCAGGACCGGCTGGGCATCCCGGTGCTGCACCTCTACTCCGGCTCCACCTTCATCGGGGACTCGTAGGAGACTCCAGCCACAAGTGGAAACCGAAACCGGGACTTATTGGCCGGTTCCCGACGTTGTGAGGAACAAGAGCAGTACAGGAACGAACAGGAAGGCGGCAATGAACAGCACCAATGACACCGGCACGCAGTTCCCGGTCCAGAAGTCCGACGACGAGTGGCGCCGCGAGCTGACACCGGCCGAGTACCAGGTACTGCGCAAGGCGGGCACGGAACGCCCGTACACCGGAGAGTACTGGGATACCAAGACCGAGGGCGTGTACGCCTGCCGGGCCTGCGGGGCGGAACTGTTTACCAGCAGCGAGAAATTCGATTCGCACTGCGGCTGGCCCTCCTTCTTTGCGCCGCTGGCAGAAGGCAAGGTGCGCTACCTGCATGACCGCAGCATGGGCATGGACCGCGTAGAGGTCCGCTGCGCGAACTGCGACTCCCACATGGGACACCTGTTCGAAGGCGAAGGGTTCGACACCCCCACCGACCAGCGGTACTGCATCAATTCGATCTCCATCAAGCTGGTCCCCAAGACCGCTGACGGGAACTAACCGGCACACCGCGCAGTTGCCGCCCGGCCATTGTGCCCCCCGGTAGCCCGCCGTACGCTCGAATAACGGGTCAAACACGTTTTCGGCCCAGCGTACGGCGGGCTTTTCCGTGCCCGCGCGCTGGACTGGACAGCCAGGGAGCTGCAATGGGAACAGACCAGTATCACGAGCCGCCGTCGGAACTCTCCGCCGAAACACGCACGTTCGCCAGGATGTGCGCCAGCCTGAGTGAAGAAGCCGAAGCCATTGGCTGGTATGTCCAGCGCATCTCGGTGGAACCGGATGCGGCCTCCCGGGCGATCATGCAGGACTCGCTGGGCGAAGAGTTCAAGCACTTCTCCATGGAACTTGAGTTCCTGCTCCGCAAAACACCCGAATGGCGGGAGATGGCCCGCGGCATCCTCTTTACCGACGGCGACATTGTTGCCCACGGCGAAGCCTCAGAGGCAGCGGCGACCGACAACGACTAGGTCCCAGCGCCGCAGCCACAGGCTGCCGATCCCCGGAGGTGCATGAGCTTTGGCACGGCCAACCATTCTGGACCGGTTCCGTCCGGTGGGGGCACCAGGGCCTTCCGGTCCCGCAGGAGTCCCATCCACGGACCAGGAAGGGCCCGACGCCGAACTGCTGCCCGTCTTCGCGGCATTGAAGCCGGACACCGACGAAGGACGGGCGCAGGTCGAAGCAGCCGCAGCGCAGGCAAGGAACCTGCTGGCCGACGCGCGGCGCCAGGCCGAAGCCGAAGTGGCCCAGGCCCGGCTTGATTCCGGTTCCGTCCGTGCCCGGGCCGCCGAAGAGGTAACCCAGCAGGCCGCAGCCCAGGAGCAGGAACTGCTGGCGCAGGCGAGGAACCGTGCTGAACAGCTCAGCCAGGCAGCGCAGGAACGCCTACCGGCGCTCGCCGCGAAGATCGCCGCGTCCATCCCCCGGGACTACCTCGGAGCTGCGGACAACGGCGGCACGGGAGGGCAAACCCCATGAGGTCGGACTGGGTGGCAGCGACCGTCCGTGCCAAGGCCATGGCCCGCCGGCGGGCCGGCGCCGGGCTCTGCCGCGACGCCGCGGCGCTGGGCACTCTGTCCCAGGCCGTGGAACTCTTCGAACAGACCGGCTACGGCCCGGAGCTGGCTGCGAACAGGAACACTCCGGGGAATTCCGGACGGAGCGGCTCCGGCCCGGAGCTCGCCGCGGCACAGCACGCGACGCGCCGCAGCGTCCTCTGGCAGCTGCGGGTCCTGGCCGGGTGGCTGCCCGTCTCCGGCGCACGGATGGTCCGCGCGGCCGGAGCCGCATTCGAGCTTGCCAACATTACGGTCCTTGCCCGCCGACTGCAGGAAGACGCGGCTGAAGAAGCCGGAACCCCGCTGCGCAGAAGCGTTGCGCTGCCTGAGTACTTCGAGCTGGGCGGACTTGCCACCGCCTGGCCGCGGCTGTCCAGGGCCGGAAACATTGCCGAGCTGGTGGACATGCTGCGCACCAGCCCCTGGGGAGACCCAGGCACTCCGGAGGACCTGGCGGACACCCTGGGCGTGGTCTGGATCCGCCGGCTGGCCGCCGCCGCGCCCCAGACCCGCAGCTGGATGGTCTCCGGCGCGGCGCTGCTGGCGGCGCGCCGGGTGCTCGTCCAGCCCGGCACGTCCGGTGAGCCGGGTTCGGCGGTCCGTCCCGACCCGGAGAGCAGGCTGAACAGCCTGCTGCAGCCGATGATCGGCGGCACCTGGGCCCAGGCGCAGGACGTTGACTCCTTCCGGGCAGCGCTTCCGGCCGCAGCGGCGCCGGTGCTGGTCGGCGTCGAGGAACCCGGTGACCTCTGGCGGGCCGAAGCAGCGCTGCGGGCACGGGTCGAGGAAGATGCGTTCCGGCTGCTGCGCTCGGGGCTGCCCGGACCGGACGTCGCAGTCGGGGCAGTCACCGTACTGGCGGTGGACGCCTGGCGGGTCCGTGCTGCGATGGCCGCAGCGGCCTCCGGCGGCGGAAGCGAGGTGCTTGATGCAGTGGCGTGAGACCCTCAGCCCCATCCGGATGGACCGCGTGGCGGTCATTGCTCCGACTGACCGGACACGGGAGGCGCTGGAACAGGTAGCCCGCAGCGCCGCCGTCGAACTTGAACTGCCCTACACCCCCGGTGACGGGCCGGAGGAAGTGGACCGTGCGGCCGAAGCCGCAGTGGAGAACGGCGCCGTCTCCGGCCTGGTGGGCTGGGCGCCGTCGCGCCGGGTTTCTGAACTGCAGCAGACGCTCAAGCCGCTGGGTGCCGGGCTGGTGCCGCTGAAGGCACCCCGCGGCGTCCAGCCGCCCACCCTGCTCACCGGAAACGAACGCCGCACCCGGCAGGCACCGAAACTCTCCCGCCTGCTGGTGGACACCTACACCACGGTGCCGTACGCAGACGTGGACCCGGCGCGGCTGGCCGGACTGGCGTACGTGGTGATGTTCGGCATGATGTTCGGCGACGCCGGGCAGGGGCTGCTGCTGGTGCTCGCCGGGCTGATCGTCCGTTCCGGGAGGATCGCGAGAATCCGGCGCTTCCAGCGGACCTGGCTGTTCATCTTCGGCGCCGGACTGGCAGCAGTGTTCTTCGGCGTGCTGTACGGCGAGTTCTTCGGGCCCACCCACGTCATACCGGTGCTTTGGCTGGAGCCCGTGGAGAATCCCATCCCCCTGCTCATTGCCGCCCTGATCTTCGGCGCGGTGCTGCTGGCCGTGGCCTTCACGGTCGGCACCATCAACCGGGTCCGCGAAGGCGGCTGGGGGTATGCCCTATACGCCCGGACGGGCCTGGCCGGGGCGCTGCTCTTCCTCGCCGTCGGAATGCTGGCCGGCGGGCTGGTGGCCGGCTGGACCCCCATGGTGATCGCCGCAGCCGTCCTGGCAGCGCTGGCCCTGGTGCTCATCTTCACCGGGCTGTTCGTTGAAGCCGGCGGCGGGGGAACGGGCACCATGCAGGCATCGGTGGAGCTGGTGGACACGGTCATCCAGCTTGCCTCGAATCTGGTGTCCTTCACCCGCCTCGCCGCGTTCGGCCTCACCCACGCTGCCCTGATGTCCATCGTCTGGCAGGGCACCACCGCCCTGTGGCATCCGGACTGGCGGGCCGTACTGGCAGTTGTGGTGTTCCTGGTTGGCAACGCGATCACGTTCGCGCTCGAAGGGCTGGTCGCAGCGATCCAGGCGCTGCGGCTGGAGTACTACGAGCTGTTCTCCCGCATCTTCACGGACGAAGGCCGTCCGTTCAAACCCTGGAGCCCCCAGCTGCCCGAATCCGCGGCATCCGGTTCGTCCACCACCGAAAGGCAAACGCCATGAACCCCTGGTTTGCCGGCATCCCCCTGGCACTGATCATCACCGTCCTGCTGGCCGGCGGAGCGATCTGGCTGCTCCGGCGCCGGCGCGGAGCGGGCATCAAGGTGATGCTCGGCGTGAACGGCCTGATCATGGCCGGTGCCCTGGCCCTGCTCGCCGCGGCCTTCGCTGCAGCACCGGCCACTGCGTCCGGCGGAGCGGCAGGAACGGCCGTCTCCATGGCCACGGACGGCAGCGGCAGCTCCAGCGCGGCCCTGCTCGGCGCAGCGATCGCCGTCGCCGGATCCTCGATTGGTGCGGCGATCGCTGTTGCGTACACCGGTTCCGCCGCGCTCGCAGCCATGAGTGAACGCCCGGAAATCTTCGGCCGCGCCATGGTGGTGGTTGGCCTGGCTGAAGGCATCGCCATCTACGGGCTGATCATTTCCATCATCCTGATCGGCCAGGCATGAGCACCCGGACGGTCATCGCGGCACTGGGCGCGCCGGGGATCCTGGCCGGCTACGAGCTGGGCGGCGCCCGGCTGGTCCCCGCGAAGTCGGACGAGGACGTGCTGCAGGCGTGGGAGCAGCTTCCCGAGGACACCGCCGTCGTTATCCTGACCGCCGACGCCGCTGCCGCCCTGGCCGGGCATCTGGACGATCCCGCGGCTCCGCTGACCGTGGCGCTGCCCGCATGAGCAGCCTGCCGCGCGCCGCAGCAACGGCCCTGATACCGATCCGCGATGCCATCCGCTCCGAGGCCGCTGCGCAGGCTCAAACCATCCTGGACACCGCGGAACGGCAGGCGGCGGACATCCGCGAGCGGGGCCGTGCCGAGGCAGAGCAGATCCGTAGCCGGGCAGAGGCGGACGGCCGGGAAGCGGCGCGAGCCGAAGCCGTGCTGCGCTCCGCCCGTGCGCGCCGGGCAGCCGGCGGCACGGTCCTGGCCCGGGAAGAGGAACTGCGCGGGCAGCTGCGCCGGCAGGTCCTGGCCGAGGCCGCCAAGCTCCGTGAAGATCCGCGGTATCCGGCCCTGCTGGACTCCCTGCGGGACCAGGCACGCAGCCTGCTCGGTCCGGACGCGCAGATCCGTGAAGCTCCCGGAGGCGGGATCACCGCCAGCCTCGGCTCACGCAGTGTGGACCTGTCCTTGCCTGCCCTGAGCAACGCAGCCATGGAACGCTATGCCGGGGAGGTGCGGGACCTGTGGCAGGAGTAAACACCGGGGGCATCCCCCGTGAGCAGCCGCCGCCCGGAACAAGCGCGGGCCGCATCCGCCGGGTCAGCGGACCACTGGTGGAAATCAGCGGGCTGCCGGACGTTTCAATGCTGGAAGTGGTGGCACTCGGGCCGGACCGGATCTCAGCGGAGACCATCGCCGTCAACGGGAACGACGCCGTCCTGCAGGCCTACGAATACACCGGCGGGCTGAAGGCCGGGGACACCGCTGAAGGAACCAGCCACCAGCTCTCCGCCCTGCTTGGCCCGCACCTGCTGGGACAGGTCTTTGACGGCCTGCTCCGGCCGCTGTCCTCGGCTCCCCTGTGGCTGAGCGCGGACCGGGAGGACGCCGCAGAGGACCATCTGGTCCTGGACCGGCAGTGGAAGTTCGAACCGCAGGCCACCGTCGGAGACACCGTCACCGCGGGGCAGGTGCTCGGCACCGTGCCGGAAGCCGGCAGTGTGCCCTTCCGGGTAACCGTGCCGCCGGGAGTCGACGGTGAACTCACCTGGCTGGGCAACGGCATGCTGCGCCCGCTGGAACGGGCCGCAGTCGTGGCAGGCACGGAAATCAACCTGGCCCAGCGCTGGCCGGTCCACCGGCCCCGGCCGGTCGCCTCGAGGCTCTCCGACGCGGTGCCGATGCACACCGGGCAGCGGGTGCTGGACCTGATGTTCCCGCTTCCCCGAGGTGCCGCCGCTGCGGTACCTGGCGGCTTCGGCACCGGCAAGACGCTGCTGCTGCAGCAGATCGCCAAATGGTCCGACGCCGATGTGATCGTCTACGTGGGCTGCGGCGAGCGCGGCAACGAGATGGCGGATGTCCTCGACGGGCTCAGCCACCTAGAGGATCCGCGCACCGGCGGTGCCCTGCTGGAGCGGACCGTAATCATCGCCAACACCTCCAACATGCCCATGATGGCGCGGGAAGCGAGCATTAACACCGGGGTCACCGTCGCGGAGTTCTTCCGCGACATGGGCTACCACGCTGTGGTGATCGCCGATTCGACCTCCCGCTGGGCCGAGGCGCTGCGCGAGTTCGCCAACCGCAACGGTGACCTGCCTGCCGAAGAGGGCTATCCGGCGTCGCTGGCCTCGGAGCTGGCCGCGTTCTATGAACGTGCCTCACTGGCCGTCACGCTGGGCGGGGAAACGGCGTCGGTCACCGTCATCGGTGCCGTCTCTCCCCCGGGAGGCGACATGAGCGAACCGGTGACCACCGGCACCCAGCGGTTTGTCCGTTCGCTCTGGCAGCTGGACCGGGACCTGGCGTACTCGCGGCACTATCCGGCAGTGAGCTGGCGCGGTTCCTTCTCCCGGGACGCCGATGCGCTGGGGCGCTGGCACGCAGCCAACGGGGATCCCGAGTGGGCCTCGCGGCGTGCCCGCGCCAGTCTGATCCTGGCCGAGGCCGACCGGCTGGCCGCCCTGGCGGAAATCATCGGAGCCAACTCGCTGCCCGGCCACGAACAGGTGGTTCTGCTGGGCGGGCGGCTGCTGCGCGACGGCGTGCTGGTGCAGAACGCGCTCAGCGAGAACGACGGCTACTCCTCGGCGGCCAAGGGCGCCGCACTGCTGCAGGCGGTGCTGGACACCATCGACGCCTGCCAAGATCTGGTGGCTCACGGCGTGCCGCCGGCCACCGTGGATTCCTTCGACTTTTCCCCGCTGCTGCGCCTGCGCGAGTCCGCCGGGCCTTCCGACGCCGAGGGCGTCACCGAACGCGCTGCGGCCTTCCTGGCCGGGCTGAAGGAGCTGCAATGACCGTCCCGAACCGGAACCTGGTTTCGCACCGCGACGTGCGTGAGCTGCGCGGGCCGCTCATGGTGGTAGGAGATGCCGACGGCGTGGGCTGGGATGAGTTCGCCGGTGTGGACGTGGACGGCGAAGCGGAGCGCCATGCCCTGGTGCTGGAGGTTGACGGCGACCAGGCCCTGCTGCAGGTTCTGGAAGGCACGGAGGGAATGCGGCTGGGCGGGATCTCGGTGCGTTTCCAGGGCCGGCCGCTGCACATCCCCGTGGGGCCTCAGTGGCTGGGCCGGGTCTGCAACGGACGCGGCGAACCGCTCGACGGCGGTCCCCCTATTACTGCGGACACGGTGGAGCCGGTAAGCGGATGGCCGCTGAACCCGGTCTACCGCATTCCCCCCAAGGAGGCGGTGATCACCGGTATTTCCGCCATTGACGCCCTCACCACCCTGGTCCGCGGGCAGAAACTGCCGATCTTCTCAGTGGCCGGGCTGCCGCATCTGACCCTCGCGACGCAGATCGCCGCCCAGTCCCGGACCGGCGGCAAGAACTTCCGGGTGGTCTTCGCAGCCATGGGCATGACCCACGCGGACATTTCCTACATCCGGGACCGGCTGGAGGAACGCTCCGGCGCCGGGGAACTGGTACTGCTGCTCAATGCAGCCGATGATCCGGTGATTGAACGCATCCTCACCCCGCGAATCGCACTGAGCATCGCCGAGCACCTGGCGTATGAGGAAGGCAGTGACGTCCTGGTGGTCATGAGCGACATGACCAGCTACGCCGAAGCCGTCCGCGAAGTCTCCGCGGCCCGGAAGGAAATCCCGGCCCGGCGCGGCTACCCCGGATACCTCTACAGCGACCTGGCAACCCTGTACGAACGCTGCGGACGGGTTCAGGGCCGGGAGGGTTCCGTGACGATCGTTCCGGTGCTGACCATGCCCTCGGGAGACATGACCCATCCGGTGCCGGACCTGACCGGCTACATCACCGAAGGCCAGATTGTGCTCTCCCCGGAGATCAGCGCGAGGGACATCTATCCGCCGGTGGACGTGCTGTCCTCCCTGTCCCGGCTGATGCGCTCCGGGGCCGGCAAGGGCCGGACCCGGGAGGACCACCTGGACGTAGCGGCACAGGTGTTGGCGGCGATGGCGAGGGCCCGGCAGGCCTCGGAGCTTGCGGAACTGGTGGGCCAGGAAGCACTGGGCGAGGCAGACCGGGCCTATATCGAGTTCCGGGCGGTGGTGGAGCAGAAACTGCTGAACCAGGGGGTGGATGAATACCGGTCCCTGGAGGCGACCCTGGGCCTGGCGTGGGAAGCCCTGGGTGTGCTGCCGCGCCGCGAGCTGAGCATGCTCTCCCCCGAGCTGCTGGATAAGTACCTCCCCGGACCGATCGGCGGAGCCCGGCTGTGAGCGGCACCGGCCGGGCAGCACGGGCAGAAACTGAACGCCGGCTCGAAACCGCACGGCGCGGGGCCGAACTGCTGGACCGCAAACAGCAGATCCTGCGGATCGCCATCGGCAACCGGGCCGAACAGTCAGAGGAAAGCCTGCGCCGGTTCCACGAGGCGTCCGCCCGGGCCACCCTCTGGCTCGGACGGTCACTGGCGCTGGACGGGCTGGGCCGGATCCGGGAGTCCGTTCCGGACACCCTCGCCGAGGCGGAGATCCGGTGGGGCGGGGCGATGGGCATCTCCTATCCCGAAGACGCCGCGGTGAACCTGCCGGCCCAGACACCCTCCGCGGGGTCATCGGCCCTGCTCTACGCCGCCGCCGCGCACCGGGACGCGCTCGCCGCCGCCGTCGTTCATGCTGCCGACGCGCGGGCCCTGCTGCTGGTCAGCCGGGAGCTTGCCGCCACCCGAACCCGGCAGCGCGCCGTCGAACACCGCTGGATCCCGAAGCTGGAGGCAGAGCTGGACCGGATCCAGCGCAGCCTCGCGGAACAGGAACTGGAGGAGAGCCTGCGCCTGCGCTGGGCTGCCGGCGCCGTCTAGGCCGAAACGTCTTCCCAGTCGAACGGCGTGATCTCCTGGTTGACCCAGTCCTGGCGCAGGATCGCGTACGCAACCGATGCCAGCCGGGTGCCGTCCGCGGTGGGCCAGCCCTGGCGGTAGTGCGCTTCCTTCAGGAATCCGGCACGCAGGAACGTCCGGCGCATCGCGATGTTGTCCTCGCGGGTCTGGCCTTCAAAGCGGACAGCCTCCGGGAACCGCTCAAAGACCATTGCGCACAGTTCCTTCAGGACTTCCACGCCCAGCCCGCGGCCGCGGTATTCCTCCCCCAGCCTCAGGTCGAACATGGGTGTGTCTTCTTCCAGGTCGTCCAGGACCACCAGTCCGATGCGCTGCCCGTCGTCCTCGATCCAGAACCCTACGGACTCCGAACTCCAGAAGCGTCCGTCCTCCACGAGTTTCCGGGCGGACTCCTTGGAATGGACGGGCAGAACGTGGAAGGGGAAACGGTTAGAGGTCAGGAACTGCACCAGAGCCGTGGACTCACTACTGGACTCCACCATGGGCAGGAAACTAATGGTCATGGCGGAAGTCTAGGAGAACGGGTGAATATCAGCCGAGCCGTTCGATGATCGTGACGTTGGCCTGCCCGCCGCCCTCGCACATGGTCTGCAGTCCGTACCGGCCGCCGGTGCGTTCGAGCTCGTGCAGCATTGTGGTCATCAGGCGGGCTCCGGTGGCGCCGATGGGATGGCCCAGGGAAATGCCGCCGCCGTTGACGTTGACCCGGGACATATCCGCCTCCAGCTCGCGCTGCCAGGCCAGGACCACGGACGCGAAGGCCTCGTTGATCTCCACCAGGTCCATCTGGTCCAGGGACATGCCGGTGCGCTTGAGGGCGTGCCGGGTGGCTTCAATTGGGGCGCTGAGCATCATGACGGGATCGTCCCCGCGGGCGGAGATGTGGTGGATCCGGGCCCGCGGCTTCAGACCGTACCGGCGCACTGCGTCCTCGGAGGCCAGCAGCAGGACGGCAGCGGCGTCGGAAATCTGCGACGACGTTGCAGCGGTGAGCTTGCCGCCTTCGCTCAGCGGTGCAAGGGAATCAATCTTTGCCCGGTTCGGGACCCGGGGTCCTTCGTCGGCCGTGATGCCGGCAAGCGGCAGGATTTCGCGGTCAAAGCGCCCCTCGGCCTGGGCTGCGAGCGCCCGTTCATGGGAGCCGACGGCGAAGTCCTCCATCTCTGCGCGGCTCAGCCCCCAGCGGTCCACCATCAGCTCCGCGCCGATGAACTGCGAGATCGGCTGCGTGCCGTAGCGGGCTTCCCAGCCGGCCGACCCGGCAAACGGGTTATCGAACCCCAGCTCCCGGGCGGCAGTGTTGGCGTAGGACAGCGGCACCGAGGACATGCTCTGCACCCCTCCGGCGACCACCAGGTCAGCGGTCCCGCTCATCACCGCCTGCGCGGCATATGTCACTGCCTGCTGCCCGGAGCCGCACTGCCGCTCCACCGTGGTTCCCGGCACCCGCTCGGAGAGCCCGGCTGCGAGCCACGCGGTGCGGGCAATGTCCATCGCCTGCGGGCCCACCTGGTCAATGGCACCCAGGATCACCTCATCGAATTCACCGGACTCGATGCCGGTACGCCGCACCGTTTCGCCGATGACGGCGGCAGCGAGGTCAGCCGGATGCACACCGCTCAGTCCCCCGCCGCGCCGGCCGACCGGAGTGCGCACCGCGTCGATAATGAATGCTTCAGCCATGGTCTATCCCCTGCACGTAGAGCGGCCTGTGTTCTGCACCACACTAAGCCAAAACACCTCCCGTCCGGTCTCCCGGCGGGCTCCGGGTAGAATGGAAAGCTGTGATCGCAGCGAACCGGCTGCCCAGCACACGCAGCCCCACCCCACACCCAAGTCTGAAAGCAGCGGAGTGTCCCAACAGGTTTCCACCACCGTCAGCACCACCGCCTCCCGGGAAATCGTGAAAGAAGCCGCCCGCCGGCGGACCTTCGCCGTCATTTCCCACCCGGATGCCGGCAAGTCCACGCTGACCGAAGCGCTGGCCCTGCACGCCCGCGTCATTGGTACTGCGGGGGCAACCAACGGCAAGGACAACCGCCGCGAAACGGTGTCCGACTGGATGCAGATGGAGAAGGACCGCGGTATCTCCATCAGCTCCACCGCACTGCAGTTCGCGTACCGGGACACCGTCATCAACCTGCTGGATACCCCGGGCCACGCCGACTTCTCCGAGGACACCTACCGCGTCCTCGCCGCCGTCGACTGCGCCGTGATGCTGGTGGACGCAGCCAAGGGCCTGGAAACGCAGACCATGAAACTCTTCGAAGTCTGCCGCTCCCGGAACCTGCCCATCATTACCGTGATCAACAAGTGGGACCGCCCCGGCCTGGACCCGCTGGCCCTGATGGATGAAATCACCGAACGCACCGGGCTGGCACCCATGCCGCTGACCTGGGCCGTTGGCATTGCCGGTGACTTCCGCGGCGTGTGGGACCTGCAGAAGGACGAGTTCGTCCGCTTCACCCGGCAGAACTCCGGCGCCTCGCTGGCACTGGAAGAGCACTTCAGCCCCGAAGAAGCCGCAGCAGCGGAAGGTGATGCGTGGGAAGACTCCCTCGGCGAAGCCGAACTGGTCATCGACGGACGCGAGTTCGACCGGCAGGCCTTCCTGGACGCCAAGGCCACCCCCATCCTGTTCTCCTCCGCTGCGCTGAACTTCGGCGTGAAGCAGATCCTGGATGCCCTGGTTGAACTGGCGCCGTCCGCTTCACCGCGCGTGGACAACGACGGCGGCCAGCGCCCCGTCGATGCCCCGTTCTCCGGTTTTGTATTCAAGGTCCAGGCCGGCATGAACAAGGCCCACCGGGACCACGTCGCCTTTATCCGCGTCTGCTCAGGCATCTTCGAGCGCGGCATGGTCGTGACGCATTCGAACACCGGAAAGACCTTCGCCACCAAGTATGCCCAGCACCTGTTCGGCCGCGAGCGCGAGGTGATCGACCAGGCGTACCCGGGCGACGTCGTCGGACTCGTCAATGCCTCTGCCCTGCGGGTGGGTGACAGCCTCTACGTCGAGGAACCGGTGCAGTACCCGCCGATTCCGTTCTTCAGCCCCGAGCACTTCCGGGTGGCCCGGTCCCAGGATCCCAGCCGCTACAAGCAGTTCCGCCGCGGCATCGACCAGCTCGAGCACGAGGGCATCATCCAGGTGCTGCGCTCGGACCGGCGCGGAGACCAGGCACCGGTGCTGGCCGCCGTCGGCCCCATGCAGTTCGAGGTGGTGGAAGACCGGATGAACCAGGACTTCAACGCCCCCATGCGCTACGAACAGCTCTCCTACTCCCTGGCACGGCTCACCGATGCCTCCGCCGCGGACATCCTCAGCAATGTGCACGGCGCAGAGGTGCTGGTCCGCACCGACGGAGCCTATGTTGCAGTCTTCAACGACGTGTGGGCGCTGCGGCGGGTGGAGAAAAACCATCCGGAGGTTCCCCTGGCCGTGATCGGCACCGAGTCACCGAACAGCGCGGGGTACTAGGCCCGCGGAACTGGTTTCCGCAGGCTCTGGCCCTGCTTACCTGCCCGGCGTACTTTTTTGCCCGTCGCTTCCAGACGGGAGAGAGGCTATGGGCAGCACCAGCCCCAGCAGAAAACCGGCAGCAGCCAGACTCCTGCGCGCGGGCATCGAGTTCCTCGTTCCCGTCGCATTGTTCTACGGACTTCGTGCGGCCGGCGTCAGCGCCTACGCCGCGCTGCTGGCCGGGACAGCTGTTTCGGTGGCGGGCTCCCTCGCGGACCTGCTGCGGTCGCGGAAAGTTTCCCCGTTTGGCCTCTACGCCCTGTCGCTGATGGTGCTCAGCACGGTGGTCTCACTCATCCCGGGCGACGAGCGGTTCCTCCTGGCCCGCGGCGCCCTGGTCATGGGAGTTTCCGGTCTGTGGTTCCTCATTAGCGCGGCAACACACAAGCCCCTGGTCTACGTTATGAGCCGGCCCATTCTCGAGGGCAGGTTCGGCTGGCCCGGGCAGTGGGACGTCCTGTGGGAGCAGCTGCCCCGGTTCCGGAGGATCTGGCGCATCAGCTCCGTGCTGTGGGGCGTGGGACTCTGCACTGACGCCGGGCTGCGTATCTACATGGCGTGGCACCTGCCGGTGGACGCCGTGCCCGGTCTGACGACGGCGCTGACCACGGGCACAGCCATTACCCTGATCGCGGTGGCAAACATTCACTACCAGGTCTCGGGCGCTGCCCGCGCCTGGTCGCCGTTCTACGCCGGCGTCCCCTGGGCGGTGGAGAACTACCCGAAGGCCCGCTGGGCCAAATCCCGCGGCCAGCAGCCGAAAGCATAAGCGTTGCTAATCTGAATGTACTTTGAGGCTAAGTTCAGTTGATTTGTGGCTACGCTGGGGCCATCACATCTTCCCGGCCCGGGAGTTAGTGCAACCGGAAGGTCTCAGCTATGTCATCCACTGCTTTCTCCTCCCCCGCGGACCAGCTCGCTGCGCCCGAGGACTCCGCCGCCTGGCAGCGGCTGAAGACTGCGGCTACTGAGTTCGCGCAGTTCCAGGAGCAGGACGGCTCCGTGCCCGCGGACCACAAGGGCGCTGCCGCCGAGCTGCTGGAGACCGTGCGCGGAGCCGTCGCCGAGCTCGCCCCTGCCTTCCCCCACGATGCCGAATACCTTGACCTGGTGATCCGGGACCTGGACCGGTGGCTCGAAGCTGGCCTGGAAGTGCCCGACTTCCTCGATTCACTGATGGCCTTCCAGCCACAGCTGGACCGCACCGACGGGCTCCTGCATCTGGTGGTGTTCCCTATGTACACGCAGAACGGCTCCCGGTCCCGCCTGCTCGAGGCTGTGCTGGTTGAAGTGATCTGGCCGGATTTCATCGCGGAGCTGGAAGCCGGCGAATACTCCAACAAGCTCTTTGTGCCGATCCGTTTCCGGGACTTCACCCCGGGCTATGACACGAACTCCGCCGTCCTGTTCCCGGAAACCGTCGCCGTGCGCGAGACACCCACGTTTACGTGGGGCGCCATCTTCGCCGACCGCGAGGCGGCACGTTTCCGCCGGGTCCTGCGGGCCGCGGCGGAGATCACGTCCCTCGAACTCCCGGAGGGCGCAGCTGAGCTGCTGGACAACCAGGAGCTCACCGAAGAGACCTTCGTGATGTGGGACCTGATCCACGACCGCACGCACATGCGCGGAGACCTGCCCTTTGATCCGTTTATGATCAAGCAGCGGATGCCCTACTTCCTCTACTCGCTCGAAGAACTGCGCTGCGACCTCACGGCCTTCCGCGAATCGGTGAAGATCCAGAAGGACGACGACGCCGATCCCAAGGCGCGCAGCACTGCCCAGCTGGTGCAGTACGCGGTGATCTTCGACCGGATTTTCCGCTTCGCCATCACCGGTTCCCGCGTGCGCAACTACGACGGCCTGGGCGGGCAGCTGCTCTTCGCCTGGATGCACCAGCACCGAGTGCTGCACTGGACCGACGGCAAACTCAGCATCGACTGGGACGAAGCCCCCGCCGTCGTAGTCAAGCTCGGCGAGGAAATCGAGGACCTCTACTGGCGTTCCATTGACCGCCCGAAGACAGCCCACTGGCTCGCCGCGTACGCTTTGGTGTCAGGCACGCTGACACCCCACCCCGCTTCCCGCTGGGCGAAGGGCCCGGACGCGCTGCCGCTCGAGGGACCGCCCCGGGCACTGACGGACCAGGTGCTCGACGACGAATTCCCGCTGTCAATGTTCTATGAGGCGCTGTCGAAGAAGATGGCACCGGTCATCGAATCCACCGCCGGAATCACAGGGAGCAGCACGTCATGAGCGCAGCCGGAGCAGAGGACACCACCGCACTGGCAGGGCTGAAGGTCCTGGTGGCCGGAGCGTCCTCAGCCTCCGGAACAGCGGTCTGCAAAGCCCTGGCTGCGGCCGGCGCGAAGGTAATTGCCGTCGGTTCCAGTGCCGGGCGCCTGGCCGAAGCGCTGGAGGACGTCTCCGGGGTTGAACTCCGCACGTGTGATCTCAGCCGGCAGGGCGACGTCGACGGGCTGGCCCGGGACCTGCAGGCCGAAGGCGGCGTGGACGGGCTGATCCACCTCGTGGGCGGCTGGCGCGGCGGGGGAACCCTCGCAGACCAGAGCGATGAAGACTGGGACTTCCTGCAGCAGAACATTCTGACCACACTGCGCAACGTGAGCCGCAGCTTCATCGGAGCGCTGGCGGCGTCCCCGCACGGGCGCCTGGCAATCGTCTCCTCCACCGCGGTTGAATCCCCTACCAGCGGAAACGCCGGTTACGCGGCAGCCAAAGCCGCCGCTGAGGCCTGGGTGCAGGCCATCGCCGCCGACTTCAGCGGCACCCGGGCCGCCGCCGTCGTCTTCGTTGTAAAGGCGCTGGTGAACGATCCAATGCGCGCGGCGGCGCCCGAGCGGAAGTTCCCCGGTTACACCAGCGTCGACGACCTCGCCGCAGCCTCTGTGCGGCTCTTCACCACCGATGCCGCACAGATCAACGGAAAGCGGATCAGCCTGGTGCCCCGCACCTGACCCGTTTTCACCAATGACCCACCTTGAGGAATACTGACACCCGTGACTGATACTGCCTCCCTGCATGATCCTGCCCTGCGAGCCTTTGCCTCGGACAACTACTCCGGTGTCCACCCGGAAATCCTGGACGCACTCGCGGCGGCGAACCTGGGCCACCAGGTGGCCTACGGCGAAGACGTGTACACCGCCAAACTGCGCGAGGTCTTCACCGGCCACTTCGGCAACCGGATGCGTGCCTTCCCCGTGTTCAACGGCACCGGAGCCAACGTCATCGGCCTGCAGTCCCTGCTGCCCCGCTGGGGTGCGGTCATCTGCGCCTCCACAGCCCACATCAACGTGGATGAAAACGGCGCCCCGGAGCGCGTAGGCGGCATGAAGCTGCTCACCGTTCCCGCTCCGGACGGCAAGCTCACCCCTGAGCTCATCGACCGGGAGGCATGGGGCTGGGGTGATGAGCACCGCGCCCAGCCGCTGGCCGTCTCCATCACCCAGTCCACCGAGCTGGGCACCCTGTACACCGTGGAAGAGATCCAGGCGATTGCCGACCACGTGCACGCCCGCGGCATGAAGCTGCACATGGACGGTGCCCGGCTGGGCAACGCGGCCGCAGCGCTGGGCGTACCTCTGCGCGCGATCACGGCCGACGCCGGAGTGGACATCCTCTCCCTGGGCGGAACCAAAAACGGCATGATGTACGGCGAGTGCATCGTTGCCCTGGATCCGGATGCCGCCCCGGGCCTGGATTACCTGCGCAAGATGAACATGCAGCTGGCCTCCAAGATGCGCTTCGTCTCCGCCCAGTTCATAGCGCTCTACGGCACGGACCTGTGGGAGCGTTCGGCATCCACGGCCAATGCCATGGCTGCCCGGCTGCGTGCTGCAGTGGAAAAGATCGAGGGGATCACCCTTACCCAGCCGACCCAGTCCAACGCCGTGTTCGCCACGCTGCCTGCCGGCGTGGCTGACAAGCTGCGGGACAAGTTCCGGTTCTACGACTGGGACCAGTCGACCGGCGAAGTCCGCTGGATGTGCACCTTCGACACCACAGAAGCCGACGTCGACGCGTTTGCCGCAGCCATTGCCGAAGAGGTTTCAGCAGCCCGCTAAACCCCCGTACTGTCGGTGCCGGTGTGCTCCTGCGTAAGCTGTAGGCACGTAACGAATAGGACACACCGGCGAGCCTGCGCGTCCTGCGCGCAGGAGCGGCCGTAACCTTCGAGGGTGAGTGCGATTGGTGACCTGTCACAGGTGCCCCCGGATTTCCTGACAGCCCTGGGGGCGCTGCGCCGGGCGAAATGCCGGCCGGAACTGCGGCTGGAAGAAATTCCAGCCCCCACAAGGCTGGCTCCCTATGCCGTTTCGCTGGCTGCCGACGTCACGGCGTCGGGCCCGCAGCCGGTCAACGGAACCTTCCACGGACCTGTTGGTCCTGTTCTGCCGGAGAGCCGGGAGCTGGCGACGGGACGTTTTATCCTGCTGCACGACCCGGACGGCAGCGATGTCTGGAACGGAACCTTCCGGATCGTCACGTACATCCGGGCGGAACTTGAACCGGATATGGGCAACGACCAGATGCTCGGCTCCGTCGCCTGGACCTGGCTGGTAGAGGCCCTGCAGGAGCACGGCGCACAGTATTCCTCAGCCGGCGGCACAGCCACCCGCATCCTCTCGGAGAGCTACGGCACTCTGTCCGAACGCAGCGACGCGATCGACATTGAACTCCGGGCGTCCTGGACACCGGCTGGCGCCGACGTCCAGGCCCACCTCGAAGCCTGGTCGGATATGGTGTGCACTTTCGCCGGTCTGCCTCCGCTGCCCGACGGCGTGTCCCCGCTTCCGCGGCGCCGGCTGAACTAGCCTCAATCAGCCGGAAAACAGGATCACCGCCAGTTCTCGATAGACTGAAGTTCTTATGACCGCGCAAACTTCCGGCAATCCGGCCTCCGAGCTCTCCGCAGACGAACCCGCCGCGCCCCTTCCAGTCCTTGATGCTCCCCGTGAAGGCGTTCCGCTCGTCATTGACACCTTCAGCGGCCTGGAACGTGCTGCCAAGGCCCTTGCGGCCGGCACCGGCCCCGCAGGCGTCGACGCCGAACGCGCCTCCGGCTTCCGCTACGGCCAGCGCGCGTTCCTGGTGCAGATTCGCCGCGAAGGCGCCGGAACCTGGCTCATCGACCCGGAACCCCTGCGCGACCTGAGCATCATCAACGAAGCCCTCTCCGGCGTCGAATGGATCCTGCACGCCTCCACCCAGGATCTGCCCTGCCTGTCCGAGCTGGGCATGTGGCCGGACAAACTCTTCGACACGGAACTTGCCGCACGGCTGGCCGGGCTGCCCCGCGTGGGACTGGCCGCCGTGATCGAGAACCTGCTGGGCTTCAGCCTGGCCAAGGAGCATTCAGCAGCGGACTGGTCCACCCGGCCGCTGCCCGAACCCTGGCTCCGCTACGCGGCGCTGGACGTGGAAGTCCTGGCTGAACTGCGTGAGGAGCTGATCAAGATCCTCGAAGCGGACGGCAAGCTGGCGTTCGCCGAGGAAGAGTTCGAGGCCATCCGCACCGCTGAACCGGCGCCGCCGCGGACGGATCCCTGGCGCCGCACCTCAGGCATGCACCAGCTGCGTGACCGGCGGCAGCTGGCAGCAGTACGCGAGCTGTGGCAGGAACGCGAGCAGCTGGCCGAACGCCGGGACACCGCGCCCGGCCGCCTGATCCCGGACGCCGCCATCGTTGCCGCTGCCCGCGCCATGCCGTCCACCGTTCCCCAGCTCCTCTCCACCCCGGGGTTCCACGGCCGCGCCGCCCACAAGGAAGCACCGCGCTGGCTGCGCTGCATCGCCGCCGCCCGCGGCACACAGGATCTTCCCCCGCTGCACATTCCCACCAACTCCCCGCCGCCGCCGCGGGTCTGGGCCCGGAACGATCCGGCCGCTGCTGCCCGCCTGCACACTGCCAAGCCGCGCCTGGCAGCTCTGGCGGAACGGCTGAACATGCCGGTGGAAAACCTGCTCACTCCGGACCACCTGCGCCGGCTGGCCTGGCGTCCGCCGGCCGTGATCGATCTGGACACCATCACCGCTGCCCTGCGCGAGCTGGGTGCACGCGAATGGCAGGTTGAGCAAACCGCCGCAGTGCTCACGGTCGCCTTCCTGGACCCCGACCCACTTCCGGAGAAGGACACCGACAAGGAGTAGCTACTGCAGGAGCCGGAGCTTATCCGGGTTCCGCATGGCGTAGACGCCGGTTATCAGTCCGTCCTGACGTACCAGCTGGAAGACCGTGGTGACCGTTCCGTCCTCCCGGAAGGCAACGGCCGGAAGCCCGTTCAGTTCAACGAACTCCGGCGCGGCACCCTCGCCGAATTTGACGGCAAGTCCCAGGAGCAGTGCTGCAACCTTCTCCGGCCCGTAAACCGGCCGGCGGGCCGCACTCACCTTGCCGCCGCCGTCGGAGTGCAGCACCACCTCCGGTGCCAGCACCTCCAGGAGCGCCTGGGTTTCCCCGGTGAGTGCAGCCTGAAGGAAGCGTTCGACGGCGGCGCGGTGCTCAGCCTTGTCCGGCTGGGTCCGCGGCACACCGGTCCGCACACGTTCGCGGGCCCGGTGAACCATCTGGCGGACAGCCGCTTCAGAGGATTCCAGCACAGCACCCACCTCCGCGTAACCGAAACCAAAGACGTCCCGCAGCACGAGCGCCACCCGTTCGGGTCCGCTCAGCTGCTGCAGCAGCACCAGCATGGCCGTGGAGACTTCAGCCTCAGTGAGGGCGGACGCTTCGGGGTCGGTGTCCGCCCGCGCGTCCCGCCCGGTGGGAAGCGGCTCAGGCAGCCACTCCCCGGAGTACTCCTCGCGGCGCCGAGCCGACGTGCGAACGGCGTTCAGCGCCTGCCGTGACGCCATGCGGGCCAGATACGCCCGCGGGTTCTCCGGCGGGCGGGAAACAGCCGCGAAGCGCAGCCACGTTTCCTGCACCACGTCCTCAGCATCTGCCACCGATCCGGTCACGTCGTAGGCGATGGTGAAAACCAGGCGGCGGTGCGCCAGGAACTGCTCCTGGGCTCTCACACCTGCTGCAGTGCTGGATTCGGTTCCATCCGGGGTCCGGCCGGCCATGTGTAACCTCCGCTTCGCTTGGCTTCACCGCGCATCCACCGCAGCGTCATGCGGCAGATTACTTCTTTTAGCACCGCTGCGCTTCTGCCGTGCACATGCAATCGCCGGGGCGTGCAACCCGGGTACAGGAACTGGACCGCACCGTCACGCCGGCCCAGCGACACACACTGGGCCTGAAATCCACTGTCGTGCGGAGGCAGATCCTCACCGGCCAGGGAGCGCAGGATGTTCGATGCCGCTTCGGCGCCCATAGGCATGGCCGTGGCGCAGGTCTGTGGAAGATAGCCGTAGCCGGGATCCATGATGACGGCCGCATCCCCGGCTCCGAAGATCCGCTCGTGCCCCTGCACACGGAGCCGGGACTCCACCAGCAGCCGGCCGGCGGCGTCGACCGGCAGCCCGCTGCGGGCGGCCAGGTCCGGCACACTGAAACCGGCACACCACAGCACAGCCGCCGCTTCCGGCAGGTGCTCCGGATCCACCAGCTGCCTCCTCACCTGCACCCCGGCGCGCTTCAGGCTGCGCAGCACGCCCTGGCGGGTACTGTCCGCAAAGTGCTGAACCAGCGGCCCGGCGGCGTAGACCGTCACGGGGTTCCGCGGATGGGCGTGCGCGGTCTCAGCGGCCACCTCGACGGCGGTCAGCCCGCCTCCCACCACCGCAACCGGATCGCCTGGCCTCAGGCTGCCCAGCTTTTCCCGTGCTGAACCGGCACCGCCCAGACTCTCAGGTGCCTCCGCTCCGGCGGGGGCGGAACCGCTGCCGCTGCCCACGGCGTAGACCAACCAGTCATAGTCCAGGGACGTTCCGCCGGTGAGCTGCACCCGGCGGGAAGGCGCGTCGATTTCCTCCGCGGCCGCCTGGATGACCTCAACGTCCGGGTGCAGGAGAGTGCTGAAGGGAACGGTTGGATCCGCTCTGGTGCCGGCCGTGAACTCGTGCAGCCGGATCCGCTCCGTGAAGCGTGGTTCCGGACTGACCAGCTGCACGCTGACGCCCTGTCCTGCCAGCCGGTTCGCTGCCATCACGCCGGCATAGCCGGCACCGAGGATTACTGCTGTGCTGTTCACTGGATTCTCCTCCTGGTCGTGGAAACCGCCTGTTTGTGCGGCCACACATAAGACACCGCCGGAGAGGATTTTGTGACAGCCTGTGCCGGCGTTGTTGGCTGCACGGCTCTGGCTAGGCGTTTTCAGGATTTTCCTAGGAAAAAGCCGTAAGCTTTTGGCTACTATGGACGATCCTTCTCATAAACCCATGCCCTCCTGTGTGCCAGACGACTTGGTTCTAGGAGGGCAGCCCCATGTATGAATGGCTCATGATCGGCGTCGGCCTCCTGCTGACCGTCGGCACCGGCCTCTTCGTGGCTTCTGAATTCGCCTTGGTCAACCTGGACCGCAGCGACCTGGAGGCCCGCCAGGCCGCCGGGGAAAAGCGCCTTGGACCGACCATCAAGGCCCTGAAGATCACCTCGACCCATCTTTCTGGCGCCCAGCTGGGCATTACCCTGACCACCCTGCTCTCCGGTTACACCTTTGAACCGGCCATCAGCTCCCTGCTCCGCGGACCACTGCTTTCCGCGGGCGTCCCGGAAGCAGTGGTAGGCGGCACCGGAGCAGTCATCGCCATCGCCGTCGCCACCCTGCTCTCGATGATCATCGGCGAACTGGTGCCGAAGAACTTCGCCCTGGCACTTCCCAAAGCCACCGCCAAGGTGGTGGTTCCGTTCCAGGCCCTGTTCACCACCGTCTTCAAACCCGTCATCCTGGTTTGCAATAACACGGCCAACAAGGTCATCCGCTCCTTCGGCATCGAGCCGAAGGAAGAGCTTTCCGGTGCGCGCAGTGCCGAGGAACTGAGCTTCCTCGTGCGCCGTTCCGCCCTGGAAGGCGTACTTGATCAGGACCACGCCGAGCTGCTGCACCGCACGCTGCGATTCAGCGACCACACCGCCGAGGACGTCATGACCCCGCGCGTGCGCATGGTCGGCGTCCAGGCAACGGACACGGCCGAGGACATCATCGCGATTGCCGTTTCCACCGGATACTCCCGCTTCCCGGTCCTGGGCCGGGACTCAGATGACATCCTGGGCGTGCTGCACGTCAAGCAGGCCTTTGCCCTGCCGCTTCAGGCACGTGCCACCACGACGGCGGCAGACGTGATGGTCCCGCCGCTGCGCGTCCCCGAATCCATGGGCGTTGACTCCCTGCTGGGCATCCTGCGCAGCCAGGGCCTGCAGATCGCCGTGGTGACCGACGAACACGGCGGAACCGCCGGCGTCGTCACCCTGGAAGACCTCGTGGAGGAGATTGTCGGCGAACTGGAGGACGAACACGACCGCGCGCGCGTCGGCGTCGTACGCACCGGACGCTCGGTGACCTTTGATGCGTCCCTGCGCCCCGATGAACTCCTGGACCGTGCGGGTATCACCGTGCCGGAAGGCGAGGACTACGAGACGCTGGCCGGCTTTGTCACGCACTGCCTGGACCGGATGCCCGAACTGGGCGATGAAGTGGAAGTCGACGATGGCGTCCTGCGCGTCGAGCGCGTCGTGGGAACCCACGTCGAACGCCTCCGCTTCACCCCCAACCCCGGTTCGGAATCACCGCGCAGCGCGCACGACCGCCTGGTCGACACCCTGACGAAGGAAGCCATCCATGAGTGAGTATCTGCCCGGCATCATCTGGCTGTTTGTGCTGCTGGCCGTGAACGCCTTCTTCGTCGGTGCCGAATTCGCCGTCATTTCTGCCCGCCGTTCCCAGATTGAACCAAAGGCCGCCCAGGGCAGCAAGGCCGCCAAGACCACGCTGTGGGCAATGGAACACGCCACCCTGATGCTGGCCACCAGCCAGCTCGGCATCACCGTCTGTTCACTGCTGATCCTGAACGTATCCGAACCGGCCATCCACCATCTGCTGGAAATCCCGCTGGCCAACACGCCGCTGACACCGGAGGCCATCAGCATCACCGCCTTCATCGTGGCGCTGCTGCTGGTGACCTTCCTGCACGTGGTGGCAGGCGAGATGATCCCCAAGAACATCTCCTTCTCCGTGCCGACCCGCGCGGCACTGCTCCTGGCTCCCCCGCTGGTGCTCGTGGCCAAGATCTTCAAGCCTGTCATCTGGACACTGAACTCCATCGCCAACGGCGTGCTCCGCCTGTTCAAGGTGGAACCGAAGGACGAGGCGACCAGCACCTACACGCTGGATGAGGTCGCCACGATCGTGGAGCAGTCCACCCGTGAGGGTGTACTGGACGACGCTACCGGCGCCCTGACCAACGCCTTCGAGTTCACGTCGAAGACCGTCGCGGACGTTGAAGTGCCTCTGGCGGACATGGTCCTGGTTCCGGCCCAGCCAACCCCGGCGGACATCCAGGCGGCGGTGGGCAGCCACGGCTACTCGCGCTACATCCTGGCCGACGCCGACGGCGGCCTGACCGGCTACCTTCACCTGAAGGACGTCATGGACCTGAACACGGCGGAGAAGTTCAACGCCCCGGTTCCGGCCAAGCGCATCCGACGCCTCGCCTCGGCGTTCCGCGGCAGCGAGCTGGAGGACGCCCTGGATACGATGCGACGCACCGGATCCCACGTGGCCCGCGTATTCGACGCCGATGGCAACACCACCGGTGTCTTGTTCCTCGAGGACATCATTGAAGAGCTGGTGGGCGAAGTCCAGGACGCCACCACCGTATAGCTGCACCTGTCCCCGGGAGCCGGAACCGCACAGCGCGGTTCCGGCTCCCTTGTTTTTCGCTGTTAGACTCCTTGCCATTATGAGGGCCGCCATCCGCACCATAGCTGCCCGGACAGTGCATGTCCGGTCGCTTCCGCGGCTCGTGATCCCCGCACTGGGCCTGCTTTCGATACTCGCCGGCATTCTGGGGATGCACATGGTAGCTGACCCCTACCCGGCTGCGGACCACACGGCTGCCCATGCCGCTGCCTCCTCCGCGCAGCAGCACAGTGCCGATCCGGCACCTTCCGGGGCAAGCGCTGTCCCGACCGAGGGGCATCACGCGGATGGCTGCGCCCAATGCGGGCCCGCGGGATGCATGGCAGGGCTCTGTGTCCTGTTCCTGGTAATGGTTAGCCTTGCCGCCGTACTCGGGCTCGATCCCCTGCGGCTTCTCCGCGGTCCGGACAACACCGGCCCGCCTTCGGTCCTGCCCAGGGCAGGGGTCCCCGTGCTCACTCCTTCGCTCGATCAGCTCTGCATCAGCCGTACGTAAAATCCACGGCCCGGCTCTATGCCCGGGCCCATCCTGCGCACCCTTCTCCGGTGAGCAGGGCTGAATGCACAGTCCCAGATCGTTCTTATGAAGGAACCCACCATGAACAACCATGCCCTTTTCCCCGCAGCAGCCGTTGCTGCTGCCGTCCTCCTCGCAGGCTGCAGCACCCCTGACGTCCCGGGCTCCACGCCGGGCACTGCGGGCAGCATGAGCCACCATGCGGAAGAAACATCCGGCGGCACGGCGGAGAACAACAGTGCGGACACCATGTTCGCGCAGATGATGATTCCGCACCACGAACAGGCCATCACCATGAGCGACATCATGCTCGCCAAGGAAGGACTGGATCCCCGAATCACGGAACTGGCCGGGAAGATCAAAGCGGCGCAGGGTCCGGAGATCCAGAAGATGGAGGATTGGCTCCACGACTGGAATGAGCCAGGGGACCCGATGGCAGGGCACTCCATGATGATGGACGGAATGCTCAGCGACGAGGATCTTGCGGCTCTGGAGGAGGCACAGGGTACGGAGGCTGCCAGGCTTTTCCTGACCCAGATGATCGCCCACCACGAAGGGGCCGTGGAGATGGCCGAGGATGAGGCCGCTGCCGGGGGGAACGCCGGCGCCGTCGAACTGGCGGAGGCGATCAGAGCGGAACAGAACGCTGAGATCGAGCAGATGAGAGCGCTGCTGCGGGACTTCTAACCCCCTCCGCTCCGAGAATCCACACCAGTTCGATTGGAACCACCATGACCATTCAACACACCTCCCGCCGGCGCCCGCTCACCGCCGCAAGCGCCGCAGCTGCCCTGCTCTTCACCCTGGCCGCGTGCGGCCAGGCCGGCGGGGGCGGACAGGAAACCACCAAACCGACCTATCCCACCCACGTCCATGCACTGGCCCTCAAGCCGGGAACCACTGACGTGCTAATCGCTTCGCATGAGGGCATTTACGAAGTCTCCGGCAGCGAGCTGCGCCCCACCGGCGCAAACATCGATCTGATGGGCTTCACCGTTGACGGCGACGGCGTTTACCTGGCCTCGGGGCACCCGGGGCCAGGAGTCGACCTCCCGGATCCGGTTGGGCTCATCAGCTCCGCCAACGGGGAGGACTGGACGCGGGAGTCGCTGGCCGGCAAATCCGACTTCCACGCCCTCACTGTCGCCAGCGGCGGAATCATCGGGTTCGATGGAACGCTCCGGCTCAGCGCGGACGGCCGGTCGTGGACCGATGCACCGGCACAGTTCACGCCGCACAGCCTGGCCGGTTCGCCGTCCGGTCCACTGGTTCTCGCCACGACCGAGGACGGCCCGCTGGTTTCCAACGACTCCGGCCTCACCTGGGGCCCGCTTCCGGGTGCACCGGTGATCATGCTGGCCGCCGTCACCGAGTCCCGGATTGTTGGTGTCCTACCTGATGGAGAAATCCTTATCAGCACTGACCGCGGGCAAAGCTGGGACACTGCCGGCCGCGTATCCGGCTATCCGGCCGCCGTAACCGCAGCCGAGGCCGCTGACGGCCTGCAGGTCTGGGTCATGACTGACGCAGGACTGGAGTACTCCGCCGACGGAGGGAGGACCTTCAGCGTAAAAGTCGAACAGCCCGCCAAGGCACCGTAGTCTGCTAGCAGGCGTCAGGGGCGGCAACAGGCCCGCCCCTGACCCTTGCAGCCTAAGTTACTGACGAGTAACATTGAACGTGAGCCAATCCACATCTCAAAGAGGAGCAGTACGTTGAGCCCACAGAGCCGAGCACGGCAGATCAGGGACGTCGTTTTTGTCGACGGCGTTCGGACCCCCTTCGGAAAAGCCGGCGAAAAGGGTATGTACGCCGACACCCGTGCCGATGACCTGGTGGTCAAGTGCATCCGTGAACTCCTTCGCCGCAATCCTTCCCTGCCTCCCGAGCGCGTGGATGAGGTGGCCATTGCCGCAACGACGCAGGCCGGCGACCAGGGCCTGACCATCGGCCGCACCGCAGCGCTGCTGGCAGGGCTCCCCCGCACGGTTCCCGGCTTCGCCATCGACCGCATGTGCGCCGGCGCCATGACCGCAGTGACCACCACCGCCTCCGGCATCGGCTTCGGCGCCTACGACGTCGTTATTGCCGGCGGTGTGGAGCACATGGGACACCACCCGATGGGCTTCGACGCCGACCCCAACCCGCGCTTCGTCACCGAACGCCTGGTGGATCCGGCAGCACTGAACATGGGCAACACGGCAGAGAACCTGCACGACCGCTTCCCGGATATGACCAAGGAACGCACCGACGCGTACGCCGCCGCCAGCCAGGAGAAACTGGCCAAGGCCTACGCAGGCAACCAGATCCAGCCGGACCTGGTTCCGGTCGCCACCAAAAAAGCCGGCGCGGGCTGGACCCTCAGCACAGTCGATGAAGGGCCCCGCCCGGGAACCACCGTCGAGGACCTCGCCACGCTGCGCACCCCCTTCCGCCCGCACGGCCGCGTCACCGCCGGCAACGCTTCCGGCCTGAACGACGGCGCCACCACCGCCCTGCTTGCCTCCGCGGACGCCGCCGAGGAACTCGGGCTGCCCGTGAAGATGCGCATGGTCGGCTACGCCTTCGCCGGCGTCGAACCCGAGGTCATGGGCATTGGACCGGTTCCTGCCACGGAGAAGGCACTGAAGCAGACCGGACTGTCCATCGAGGACATCGGACTGTTTGAAATCAACGAGGCCTTCGCCGTCCAGGTGCTCTCCTTCCTGGACCACTTCGGCATTGCCGACGACGATCCCCGCGTGAACCGCTACGGCGGGGCGATCGCCGTCGGACACCCACTGGCTTCCTCCGGCGTGCGCCTGATGACGCAGCTGGCCCGTCAGTTCGAGGAAGACCCGTCCGTGCGCTACGGCATGACCACCATGTGCATCGGTCTGGGCATGGGCGCCACCGTCATCTGGGAAAACCCCAACCACCCTGAGTACAACACCGAGTCCACGGAGGCTTCGAAGTAATGACCGCACCTGATTACCAGCGCCTGGCCGGGCTCTTCCCGAACGAGGTCGTCACCCACTCCTACGTCTCCGACGTCGAGCTGCCCGGCGGTGCCGGCACCTTCGCGCTGATCACCCTGGACAACGACGTCGACCACTCCCGCCCCACCACCCTGGGCCCGAACACCCTGCTGGAACTCGGCGGCGTTCTGGATGAGCTGAAGGAACGCGCCGCCAAGGGCGAGATCGTGGGCGTCGGCGTGACCGGAAAGCCGCACTACCTCGTCGCCGGCGCCGACCTTTCGGCCGTGAAGACCCTGGCTGAGTACGAGGACGGCGTAGCTATGGCCGCTCTGGGCCACGAGGTGTACGGCAAGCTCGGCACGCTGGGCGTTCCCAGCTTCGCGTTCATCAACGGCGTAGCCCTCGGCGGCGGACTGGAGATCGCTCTGCAGTCCGACTACCGCACGGTCTCCACCGGAGCGGGCGCCCTGGCGCTGCCGGAAGCGTTCATCGGCCTGGTGCCGGGCTGGGGCGGCGTGTACCTGCTGCCGCGCCTTATCGGTCCCGAGAACGCCGTCAAGGTCATGATCGAGAACCCGCTGAGCAACAACCGCACCCTCTCCGGTCCGGCGGCCTACAAGCTCGGCATCGCTGATGCGCTGTTCGAGCCGGCGGACTTCCTGGAGCAGTCCCTCGCCTGGGCCGCCCGCGTCATCACCGGCGCGGAGACGGTCACCCGGCCCAACGCCGTCGACCCCTCCGTGGTGGGCGACCGCTGGGACGCCGCCGTGGCAGCCGGCCGCGCCTTCGTCGAGGCACGCACCTCCAACGCTGCGCCCGCCCCGGCGAAGGTGCTGGACATTCTTGAAGCCGGCAAAGACTGGACCCGCGAGCAGTCCCGCGAAGCCGAGTGCGACGCACTGGCCGAACTGATGCAGACTCCGCAGTTCCAGTCCACCGTGTACGCATTCCTGGATCTGGTGCAGAAGCGCGGCAAGCGTCCCGCCGGTGCCCCGGACAAGAAGCTTGCCCGTCCGGTGACCAAGGTCGGCGTCGTCGGAGCAGGCCTGATGGCCAGCCAGCTGGCGCTGCTGTTCGCCAAGCAGCTCAAGGTGCCCGTGGTTATGACGGACATCGACCAGGCGCGCGTGGACAAGGGCGTGGGCTATGTCCACGCCGAGGTGGACAAGCTGCTGGGCAAGGGACGCATCTCCCCCGACGCCGC
Organism: Arthrobacter sp. NPDC055585; assembly: GCF_053619115.1. Lineage (NCBI taxonomy): Bacteria > Bacillati > Actinomycetota > Actinomycetes > Micrococcales > Micrococcaceae > Arthrobacter > Arthrobacter sp. NPDC055585. The sequence continues at coordinate 87,129 of NZ_JBSHIT010000003.1, read as the reverse complement.
GAACCGCACCAAGGCACTGGTCACCGGGTCTGTGTCCAAGGAAGCCTTCTCGGATGCTGACTTTGTGATTGAAGCCGTGTTCGAGGAAATGTCCGTCAAGAAGCAGGTCTTCGCGGAGGTGGAGGCCGTGGTCTCCCCCGAGTGCATCCTGGCGACCAACACGTCCTCGCTGTCCGTCACGGAAATGGCGGCGGACCTGCAGCACCCCGAGCGCGTGGTTGGATTCCACTTCTTCAACCCGGTGGCCGTAATGCCGCTGCTGGAGATTGTGCGCGCCCCGAAGACCGACGACGCCGTGCTGGCTACCGCGTTTGTCCTGGCTAAGCAGCTGAAGAAGACCGCGGTTCTGGTGAAGGACGCGGCTGCGTTTGTGGTCAACCGCATCCTTGGCCGGATGTTCGGCGAGATCACGAAGGTGTTCGATGAGGGCACCGACGCCGCCACCGCGGACAACGCCCTGCACCCGATGGGCCTGCCGATGACCCCGTTCAGCCTTCTGGCCCTGGTTGGCCTGCCGGTTGGGCAGCACGTGCAGGAGTCCCTGCACGCAGCCTTCGGCGACCGGTTCTACGTCTCGGAAAACTCGCAGAAGCTGATCGACGCCGGCATTAAGTCGCTGTGGCAGAAGGACGAGGACGGCAAGCCGTACGTGCCGCAGGAAACCCTCGACCTGCTGACCTTCGGCGACTCGCCCTCCACCTCGGAGGAAGTCCTGCGCCGCACGCAGGACGCCCTGGCTGAGGAAATCGGCATGATGCTGGACGAAGGCGTAGTGGCCGGCCCGGAAGACATCGACCTTTGCGTCATCCTCGGCGCGGGCTGGCCGATGCATCTGGGCGGCATCACGCCGTACCTGGACCGTGTCGGTGCCTCTGACCGGGTCAACGGGAAGCTCTTTAACGCCGGTGCTGTTCCGGTGGCTGCTTCCTAGTTCTTGCTGGTTTCATCTGCTTGGTAAGCGCCGGGCGGACCGGAACGGCGGCATTCCTGCCGCCTAACCCGGTCCGTCCGGCGCTTTTGCTGTGCGTACCCTCGCGCTTCTTGAGCAGCGGCAAACCTTCGGGGAGATGATGCTGCTTAGGTGGTGAATCACGAAACCCTCGGTGAGTTGACGCTGAATTGGAGCGCTCCGAACGGCGTTAACTCACCGAAGGTTTTCCCAGAGGGGTCCTAAACGCCCGTATCTCCCCGAAGGTTGAGCCTGAACGCATCCGGGACGGGCGGAATGGAACGACTTACCCCGGTCCGCCAGGATCTTTGGCGCGAGCTCTCTGCATTAGGAGGGCTACAAGTATGCCCAGAACGGCAGCCAAACCAAGGCCCGAGGGAACGAGGCGAACACCCTGTGGCGCGTCCAGGACGATAAGGACAATGCTCGCGGCGGCACACACGACGCAGACCCCTGCCACCACCCACCCGGTGACGGTCGGCCAGGCTGCGCCTTTGTCCCCCATGATCTGATGCCTCCATCGCTGAAAACCGAACTGTGCGATCACGCTAGCATGCGGGCCATCGGACTCAGGACAGTCCTCCGGAACGCCCGTGCTGCAGGCCGGTGGGGATGCCAAGGAAGGCCGGTTCCGGAGCGGCACAGCAGGAGGACTCGGTAGTTGAGGCGGGAGCCTCTTCGACGGGAGCGCAGCAGGAGGACTCGGTTGCTGTTTCAGGGGCAGCCTCCCCGGCCGCAGGAGCGTCACAGCAGCTGCTGCCGACATCCGTGGAACACACGCCCGTCTCGGGCAGCACGAGTTCCACATTGTCCGCTGCCGCCTGGTCCCCCGCGAGGGCAGCGGCGATGGAACGGACCTGCTCATAGCCGGTGGCCATCAGGAACGTGGGAGCCCGCCCGTAGGACTTCATGCCCACTATGTAGAAGTCCTTTTCCGGGTGGGACAGCAGCCGGGCTCCGTGCGGTTCAACAGTGCCGCAGCTGTGGAACTCAGGATCAATGAGCGGACCGAGCTGCCGCGGTGCTTCGACGGCAGGGTCCAGGTCCAGCCGGATCTCGCGCAGCAGGTCCAGATTCGGCCGGAAACCCGTGGCAGGAACCAGCAGGTCCACTTCCAGCTGTTTCCCGCCGTCGGGCGTGGTTCCGTAGACCGTCAGGTTCTTCGCCGATTCGAACCCGGTGATCGTGAAGGACGTGTGCAGCTGAATCCGGCCGTCCTCAACCAGGGAACGCAACCGGCTCCCAAGGGCGCCACGTGCCGGCAGGCCGTCCAAGTCTCCGCCGCCGTAAACGCCGGCAGCACTGGCGCTTCGGATGGCCCAGCTGATCCGGGTCCCCGGTTCCTGCTCGGCCAGCTTGCCAAGTGACAGCAGGGTGTTCGCTGCCGAATGGCCCGCCCCGACCACCAGGACGTGCCGCCCGGCAAATTTCGGCCGGTTGCTCCCCGTGACATCGGGCAGCGGATCCGTGATGAACCCGGCGTTATGTGCCTCGGTTTCGCCGGGGGCAGGGAATCCGGCGTGGCCCAGCGGATTGGGAGTGTTCCAGGTCCCGGACGCGTCAATAACTGCGCGGACGCGATGGTCAGTGACCACGCCGTCTGCTGTGCGCACCCGGACCAGGAACGGCGTCGCCGCCCGGCCTGCGCTGCGGGTCTTGTCCAGGCCTTCCCGGCCGACCGCGATGACTTCGCTGGAGGTGTGCAGTGCGGCGGCGATGGCCGGGACCTCGGCCAGCGGGCGGAGGTACTGGTTCCAGAGTTCGGCGCCGGTCGGGAGTTCATCCGGGTCCGGCTCCTGCCAGCCGGTAGACGCCAGCAACCTGCGGGCAGCGGCGTCGGTGTTGTAGCGCCAGGGTGAAAACAGCCGGACGTGGCCCCAACTGGCCACCGCCGCGGCCGGCGAGGCCCCGGCTTCGAAGATGACCGGCGTCAGGCCCCGTTCAAGCAGGTGCGCGGCGGCGGCCAGTCCCACGGGACCGGCACCAAGGACGGCGACTGGCAGTTCGGGTAGTTGGATCTTAGACACTGGATTGTTCCTTCGCTGAAGTTCTTAGGCTGCCGGCAGCAGATCGGTGATGAGCAGCTGGATGCGGCGCTTGATGTCGTCGCGGATGGGACGGACCGCCTCCACACCCTTGCCTGCCGGGTCCGTCAGCTGCCAGTCCTCGTAGCGTTTGCCGGGAAAGACTGGACAGGCGTCGCCGCAGCCCATGGTGATCACGACGTCGGAGTCCCGCACGGCGTCAACGGTCAGCACCTTGGGCAGTTCGGCGGACATGTCGATCCCGTGCTCCGCCATTGCTTCCACAGCAGCCGGGTTGACGCTATCCGCGGGTGCGGATCCGGCTGAGCGGACTTCGATCCGACCCTGCCCCAGGACGCGCAGGTAGGCCGCGGCCATCTGGGAGCGCCCGGCGTTATGGACGCAGACAAACAGGACAGAGGGCTTTTCCCGGACTGCAGACGAATTCACGGGACGCTCCTTTCGGCGGGTGCGGCTCCAGGGACAGCGAGGGCCTCGGGCCAGAACCTTCTGCGGGCCCAGAGGGCCGCGTAGACCAGGGCAACGAGGACAGGAACCTCAATCAAGGGTCCGACGACGCCGGCCAGCGCCTGCCCGGAAGTCACCCCGTAGGTGGCAATGGCTACGGCAATGGCGAGTTCGAAATTGTTGCCCGCTGTGGTGAAGGCAAGGGTGGTGGTGCGGGCGTATCCGAGCGAGAGCAGTTTGCCCAGCAGCATTCCGGCGCCAAAAACCACTACAAAGTAGACCAGCAGCGGCACAGCGATCCGCGCGACGTCGAGGGGGTTGGAGGTGATCTCGTCGCCCTGCAGTGCAAACAGGAACACGATGGTGAACAGCAGTCCGTAAAGAGCCCAGGGGCCCAGCCTGGGCAGGAACCTGTCCTCGTACCATTGCCGGCCGCGCGCCTTCTCACCGAGCGCGCGGGTCAGGAATCCGGCCAGCAGCGGAATGCCCAGGAACACGAGCACGCTCAGGGTAATCGCCCAGAAGGAGAACTCCACGCTGGTGGTCTCCAGCCCCAGCCAGCCCGGCAGAACCTGCAGGTAGAACCAGCCGAGGGCGCCGAAGGCCAAGACCTGGAAGACGGAGTTGACCGCCACCAGGACGGCGGCAGCCTCCCGGTCGCCGCACGCGAGGTCGTTCCAGATCAGAACCATGGCGATGCAGCGCGCCAGCCCCACGATGATCAGGCCGGTGCGGTATTCCGGCAGGTCGGGAAGAAAGATCCAAGCCAGGGCAAACATAAAGGCCGGAGCGGCCAGCCAGTTCAGCACCAGTGACGTGAGCATAAGTTTGCGGTCCGCGACCACCGTGCGGGTTTCGTCATACCGCACCTTCGCCAGCACCGGGTACATCATCACCAGCAGGCCAAGGGCGATCGGCAGGGATACCCCTGCCACCTTGACCGAGTCCAGCGCCGGTCCGATGCCGGGAACGAACCTTCCCAGCAGCAGGCCCGCAGCCATAGCGGCCAGGATCCAAACGGGCAGCAACCGGTCCAGGGTGGAGAGCCGAAGTGCCGTCCTCCGGTCACTCCGGTCAGCGGCTGCCGGCAGCGCGGGGTGGGTCACAGGGCTCCTTGGGTGCATCGTTTGCAGAATTGCCACCGTAAAACATCGATGACTTTCGATGTATAGTATCCGCGCAGATATCGACAGATGTCAATCTAAGGGCATAATGGTCGGGTGAACGCTGTCGAGACCTCCCCCGAAAGCCCTGCCGCGGACTGCTGCACCCCGCTGACGCAGGAAGTGCTCAGTGTCGAAGAGGCCCAGCAGTTTGCCCAGCTGCTGAAAGCGGTGGCAGAGCCTACCCGCCTTCGCCTGGTGTCCATCATTGCCGCCCAGGAGAACCGGGAGGCGTGTGTCTGCGATCTGACCGAGCCGGTCGGCCTGGGCCAGCCCACGGTGTCCCATCACCTGAAAATCCTGGTGGATGCAGGCATCCTGCATCGTGAAAAGCGCGGCGTGTGGGCTTACTACTCGATCATCCCCGGCGCCCTGGAACGGGCGGCAGCAGTGCTTTCTCCCCACTAGGTCCTATCCGCCGACTTATTCCCGGGATATCAGCAACCTTGGTAATGTGAAGGGCATGACTGCCCGACGCCGCCTGGCCACCCCTGCCTCGACGCAGGTTCTGGGGGCGTACCTGAAGCGGCTGCTGCTGGCGAAGCGGGCCAGCGGAACCAACGGCTGGATGAGCTCCTGGGGCACCAACGCGCACGGGGAAATCGCCGGCTGCCCGCCGCCACGTACCTGATCCCGCACCTGACACCCCAACACACCGGATTCTGCAGGTGCACTCTGCCCATTTCAGGTACAGCGCACGAAAGAGCACGTCATGCCCTCATCTCCCCACGCCCTTCCAGACAACCAGCGCCCACATGCAATCTGGCGAGGCGTCCACCAGACACTTGCCAAGGACACCACCGGCGGAGCTCTGCTTCTCGGCGCCACCATCCTGGCCCTCATCTTCGCCAACTCGCGCCTCGCCGGCTTCTATGAGGAAGTGCGGGAATTTTCGTTCGGCCCCGAAGCCCTTCACCTGAACCTGAGCGTCGCCGCCTGGGCCGCCGACGGCCTGCTGGCCGTGTTCTTCTTCGTGGTCGGGCTCGAGCTCAAGGAAGAATTTGTTGCCGGCAAGCTGCGGGACCCACGCACAGCACTTGTGCCCATCGTCGCCGCGATCGGCGGCGTCGCGGTTCCCGCACTAATCTTCACGGCCATCAACCTGAACGCCGGAGGTGACGCGCTCAACGGCTGGGCAATCCCGGCCGCGACGGACATCGCCTTCGCCGTGGCCGTGATCGCCGTCGTTGGCCGGTTCCTCCCTCCCGCCCTGCGCACCTTCCTGCTCACCCTTGCCGTGGTGGATGACCTGCTGGCAATCTCCATCATTGCCATCTTCTACACCGACGGCATCGCGTTCGTGCCGCTGCTTGCCGCCCTGGTGCCGCTGGCGGTATTTGCGATCCTGGTCCAGCGCGGTGTCCGGTCCTGGTGGGTACTGATTCCCCTCGGCGTCGCGGTGTGGACTCTCATTCATGCCTCCGGGATCCACGCCACCGTAGCCGGCGTCCTGCTCGGCTTCATGGTTCCGGTCGTCGCGAAGGGCCGCGCCAAGGTCCGGGTTGGCACCAAGGACGACGGCACGCCCCTGTACGAGGGCATGGCAGCCCACTTCGCCGACAAGTGGTCCGTCTTCTCAAGCGCATTCGCCGTGCCGGTCTTCGCGTTCTTCTCCGCCGGCGTCACGGTGGGCGGTTTCAGCGGGCTGCTTGATTCCCTGGGCAGCAGTATTGCGCTGGGTATCATCGGTGGTCTGGTGCTCGGCAAAGCCATCGGCATCACGGCCGGAACATTCCTGGTCACTCGCCTCCGAGGCATCGTCATCGACAAGTCGCTGGCCTGGATCGACATCATAGGAATGTCTTTCATCGCCGGAATCGGGTTCACCGTCTCCCTGCTTGTCGGGGAACTCTCCTATGACGCCGCGAGCGACGCAGCCGGCGAAATGAAGGTCGGGGTGATCGTCGGGTCGGTCATCTCAGCGACGATCGGCGCGGTGATCCTGACAGCCCGGAACCGGCGCTACCGGGCCGCAGCAGCATCCATGCATGCGGAGGCAGCTGAAGCCCGCCGGGATTGATTTCTGTCAGCCGGGAGGCGTGCTAGCCTCCCGGCATGGCAGCAAGCCCTGAACACGGACCGGAGAGACCGGGGCGGCCTGCCGCGGCCTTTGACCGGAGTTCGGTCGAGTTCGGTCGAGTTCGGGCGGGGTGTCTCGTTCTTCGATGCGATCTACGGTTTCGCCATCACCCTGCTCATCACGAATATTGACCTGCCGCCCGCGCAGGCCTGGTCCAGCCTCTCCGCGCTCCTGGAGTCCAGCGTCGTACCCCAGGTGTTCGGTTTCCTGCTCAGCTTCGCTGTCATCGCAGTGTTCTGGCGGGTCAATTACCGGATTACGGCCGGCATTAGCCTGATGACTCCGGCAATCATGACCTGGAACATCATCGCCGCTTTGTTTATTGTCCTGCTGCCGTTCACCACCCAGGGGACCAGTGATCCCGGCACCTCCCATTACGCGCTGCCCACTGTTCTGTACGCGGCAAACATCGGTGTGGCCTCGCTGGCCCAGACGGCCATTCTCTTCTCGGCGCGCAGACAGGGCCGGGCACCGGGGTCCAGGAACGCCAGCGGGATCCGGCAGGCACTGCCTCATCTCACAGTGCCGGCAGTTTTCTTTGCATCCATTCCCGTGATCTTCCTGGCCGGCCCCGGACCCGGCCGCCTGGTCTGGGCGGCGCTTCTGGTGCTGGGCCCGCTCGCAGGCAGGATTCAGGTCAGGGCCTAGCCCGTCGCCCTGGAACCGTCCGTCCGGACCCGCTACTCGCCGGCGTCGATACCGGTCACCGGGGTTCCGGTGTGGTCGTAGACCAGCCGCAGCACCCCGGAAGGAAAAGCCTGCGGCGGCTCCGCCAGCGTGAACGCGGCAGGGACACCGCCGTCTCCGTAGAAGACCCGCTTCCCGGTGCCCAACGTTATTGGATACAGGAAGAAATTCAGCCGGTCCAGGATCCCGGCGGCGAGCAGCGACCCGGCGAGGGCACCGCTGCCCACAACGTGGATGTCCCCGTGCCGGTCCTTCAGTGCCGCCGCTTCTTCCGCGGTGGGAAGGACAGTTGTTCCATCCCAGTCCGCATCAGCCATGGTCCGGGACACCACGTATTTTGGGATGGAATTGAACTTCTCTGCGATCGGGTTGGAGTTTCCCCGATGCGGCCAGTACCCGGCGAAGATGTCATAGGTCCTGCGGCCCAGCAGCAGCGCGTCCATCTGGTTGATGCCAGCCATGATCGCGGCCCCGGATTCGGCGTCGGCAAAGGCGGCCTGCCAGCCTCCGAGGGTGAACCCGCCAGAGGTGTCCTCCTCCGCACCGCCGGGACCCTGGTAAACGCCGTCAAGCGTCATGAACAAGTCCAGTGAAATGGTGCCCATGCTTCACTCCCCTCCGGCCGGACCGCTGCTGACCGCTGTGGCGGAGCTGCGGGCGTCATAAGCGGCCCGCTCGGCGAATACCTCATCCATGTGCTGTTCCGCCCAGCCCTTGAAGCCGCGCAGCAGCTGGTGGAGGGACACCCCAAGGGGCGTGAGTTCGTAAGAAACCGTCACCGGCACGGTCGGCGTGACAGTCCGGGTGAGCAGCCCGTCGCGCTCCAGTGAACGAAGAGTCTGGGTCAGCATTTTCTGGCTCACTCCGGCTAGGACCCGCGACAGCTCCGAGAAACGCATCGGCTGCGGGTGACCGTCACAACCGGGACCGCTCCCCAAGGCCGAGAGGATCAGCATGACCCACTTGTCCGAAATACGGTCGAGCAGCTGGCGGCTGGGACACGCTGCCAAGAAGGCGTTGTACCGAGCCTTGGATTCTTCCCGTTTTTCGGCCGCCGTCATAGTTGCCACTGCACTGCTCCTGTTCCTTCGGGGTTACCTAGGCACCCGAAAGTGCCGTCTTCCACACGCAAAGTTCCCTGCCAATACTGGGATAACCCGCTTCAGAAAACCACCTTCCTCCGCATGAAATGGTAGAACATGAATTCTTCGATGACATCCCTTCCGGGCGGCACCTGGAATTTTGGCGACCTTGAACTCAGCCGCTTTGGATACGGTGCAATGCAGCTGGCTGGACCGGGGGTTATGGGCCCTCCACCAGACCGCGACGGCGCGCTGGCCGTCCTGCAGGAAGCCGTGGCCAGCGGCATCACGCACATCGACACCAGCGGGGCGTACGGCCCCAACATCACGAACCGTCTAATCCGCGAAGCGCTCTATCCCTACCCGGGCAGTCTGCACCTGGCCACAAAGGTCGGAGCCGTCCGCGACGAACAAGGGGCGTGGGTCCCGGCGAGCCGACCCGATCAGCTGCGCCGCGCCGTCGTCGAAAACCTTGAAACACTCGGTCTTGAAACACTGGATCTCGTCTATTTCCGTGCAGGCGATGCGCGGGGGACGGTGCCGGGGTCCATCGCCGAGCCAATGGAGACCCTTGCCGAGCTGCAGCGCGACGGCATCATTCGCCATCTCGGTGTCAGTAATGTTTTGCCCGAACAGGTCACAGAGGCCAGGAGGATAACGCCCATCGTCTCCGTACAGAACATGTACAACCTCGCGTTCCGTGGGGATGACGATCTCATTGATTCTCTGGCGCGGGACGGCGTGGCCTACGTTCCATTCTTCCCGCTTGGCGGATTCAGCCCGCTGCAGTCGGCAACCCTGTCTGCTGTGGCGGCTCGGCTCAGTACCAGCCCAATGTCCGTAGCGCTTGCCTGGCTGTTGCGCCGCTCCCCCAACATCCTGCTGATTCCCGGCACATCGTCACAGGCACACCTGCTGGAAAACATCTCCGGTGCCTCACTGGACCTTTCAACCACCGAGGTTGCAGAGCTAAACGGAATCGGCGGATAGACGCCACCGGCCCAGGGGCAGTTTTCCAGCCGGGAGCAGCTCCTTACTATGCTTCCTGCCGGCGAACCATCTCGGCGATCCAGCAGTTCAGCGAGAGGTCGAGGCCCTCGGGGGTTTTGGAGACGCGTTCGCTGGTGAGCGCCCAACCGGCGCTGGCCACCACGGGATCCGGATCGGCAAACCAGCGAAGGCGAAGTTCCTCAGCATGGGGGCTCTTCCGGACCACGTAGTTCACCAGCCAGTCCTGCACCTTGGGGCTGCGCGCTTCGCGCAGCATGGCGTCCAGCTCGTCCGCTTCGAAGGCCTTGGGCCGGCAGATGAGCAGCGCCAGGAGCCGCGCCGCAGTGTCTCCTGTCTGCCAGAGCCGGCGGGACAGATCCTGCTGGATCTTCAGTTCCTGGGCGACGGCGCGGAGCTGGCTGAGGTTCACTCCGTGGTCGTCTCCATGCCTCTCGTTGACCGCCCGTATTTTCGGGTCCTCTATAGCGGCCAGCCGTGCCATCACACTGTCCACCGCAGTGTCCGCGGTACCTGTCGCAGCCATGCCGGTAGCTCCTTTCACATGCCGTAGCCCGGCCTGCGCATGTCCGGGCCGGAATCGATGCCAAGTTTCAGGAACTTGTTCCGCAACGCCACAGCAGCGGGAACCAGTGCCAGGCCCGCAAACAGGCCGAACAGCATCGCTGGACCGCCGACTGCTACTACCGACCCGGCGTGAGCGCATATCCCGGCCAGGGTTAGCCCCGTCAGTCCGAGCGCGAACGCCAGAACGTTTACCCACGTGGTCGAACCGAGCGTCACAGCACCTTCCGCCACCACGGCCGCGAGGATCTGCCACGCTGCCAGCAGGCCAACCTGGAAGCAGGCGATTCCTGCGATGGCGGACACCGTGTAGGGCACGGCGAGATTAGCGATCTGGGGATAGGCAGCCGCGTACCCGCCGGCCAGGAGGGGCAGCATGAACTGGACGAACAACGCGGCGCAGGCGAAGGCTACAAGGGCTGCTCGCAGTGGAAGTGCTTCCTGCTTGGTCATACCCGAACTCTCTTCGAGTACTCACCGGCTGTCAATCACGGGACCGCAGGATGCTGGACCGTAACTCTTCGTAATACACAAGGAATCCGAAATATTTGCTCAAGTTTCTCTCAAGAACTTAGACGAACTTTCCGGTTTTGTGTCTGCGGGGGCGGGTCGGTCTCCATCGCCGCCGCGGATCTTGGCCCGGATATCCCCGACCACCTAGCGTCAAACCACCTCCCTGATCCCACAGGGAAGCCCCTCACCCTGGCCCGGCAATGGCGCCGGGTCCGCAGACCTTCATTGGAGGACGACATTGAAGAACACCCCTGCCTGCACCCCTGTAACCAAGACTCCCCGAAGGTGGCGCGGGCTGGCCGCTGCAGCCGCCCTCGCCGTCGTAATTCCATTCAGCGGCGCAGTGCCGGCAGCTGCGGACGCCAATTTTCCCTCGCCGAACGGCAACACGAACATCTCCAGCGTCCTGACCTACAACGACGTAGTGTCCCAGCTGCAGAAGCTTGAGAAGACCAGCCGGTTCAACGTTGATGCGTTCACGCTGGCTGAGTACGGAACCAACGTAAACACGTCTGAACAGGGCCGGGACCTGTGGGTCGCCACGGTCGGCACTGGCCCGGAGCATGTCTGGGTCCAGGGACGGATCCACGGCAACGAACCCTACGGTAGTGACTCGATCCTCGCCCTGCTCAAGGACCTGGGAAGCAACGGATCCCCCGACTACAAGCTGCTGCGGGAGAAATTCACGTTCCATTTCATCCCGATGTACAACCCCGACGGTTCGGAGGCCAATCTGCGCCAGACCATCCTCTGGGACCAGCAGACGGACACACCCCGGCTTGGGCCGAACGGCAGGGAGCAGCGGATCGACCTGAACCGGGACTGGACGCCCACCGGGTTCGTGGCGAACGAATCGCTGGCCTTCTACGAGTACTGGACCAGCGTGAAGCCGGACTACGGGATCGATATCCACCACCAGGGCCTCAAGCAGGAATGGGGCACGGGAGACGATGTGAGCCTGTCACTGGGCATCTCGCTGGCGCCGGGCGGACCGACCCTGCCAGGCATCAAGGACGGTGCGTACGACGTGCTGACCCGCCAGATGCTGGTACACGTTTATGACGAACTCTCCGGCTACGGCTATATCAACATGGACCGCTACCAGGTGGGCAACGGCCTGGAGATCGACATCAAGGGCGGGGTGGTCTCAGCGATGATGCTGGGGCTGAACTATCAGGGCATGAATCCGGACGGCCACTCCAACCCCGTGGTCTTCTTTGAGACTTCCGGCAACACTTCGGACGGCAGCCTCGGCCAGAAGGCACGCGGCAAGAACATTCAGCAGAACGTCCTGGCCATGAAGGAACTGCTGCTTGGCCTGGCCACCGGTGAGGTCCAGCAGGAAGACCCGGAGCGCTGGGAGGAAATCCCCCACCAGCCGGTCACCGGCTATAACACCGACTACGCGGGCACAGTCCCGGTCCAGTAGTTTCCACGGCCCGGGAGGCTCTGCGGCATTCGCCGCAGAGCCTCCCGGGCTGCGAATCAGCTTCGGGCCCACTGGCAAATCCCGGGAGCATCTTCGGGCCGCTCCGTGCTGCCAAACACGCCGCCGGGAGCGTATTCACATATCCCTTCAACCGATATTTTCGTGAACGCGAAGCTGACCGGTGCAGACGCAACGAACAGCAGCCCTGCCGTGCACACCGCCATGGTCCAGGCCCTGCGGCCCGTGACAGCCCGATGGGCAAGGACCCCGGTGACGACGGCGGCCACGACCGCTGCCAGGAACGGCAGCAGGAACAGGCTTTCCGGCGAAACACCTCGCCCCTGCGCCATTGAGGAAACGAAAAGTATCGGGGTCAGCACCAACGGGAGCACGGGCACGAAGGTGAACACCACTGCGCAAAGCACCAGCGGGCCCGGACGCCCTGACCGCGCAGCGGGCTCGGTGCTCACAGCAACCTGTCCACCTGGCATCTGTTCTTCCCCGGGTTCGCGGCCGTCCCGCATAACCGGACGTTGTTCCGGCACCTGTTCGCGGAACACTACACCCGGATCGCGTTGTGCGCCCGGTGAACCCCGGCCGAATTCCCACGGCTGGAGGGTTCGGGTTAGGCGGCTTTAATACTCCCGGCGAGCTCTGCGAGCCGGGAGTTTCGTTGCCGCCGTTCCGAATCCTCCGGCCGAACAGCCCGCTGCTCCTGCCGCCGAACCCGGCGCAACTCAGTTCATCCGCTCCAGCGCAGCAGCCAGATACGGCGCTGTCCGCGAGGCGTCACAGGCTGCAACCTCGTCGGCGGTCCCGGCGCAGATGATCCGGCCGCCGTCGTCGCCGCCTGCGGGTCCCATCTCAATGACCCAGTCAGCCGAGGCAACCACGTTCATCGAGTGCTCCACCACCACGACCGTGTTGCCCGCATCCACCAGCCGGTTCAGCTGGGCCAGCAGCAGCTGCACGTCCTGCGGGTGCAGGCCGGTGGTCGGCTCGTCCAGCAGGTACAGGGTGTGGCCGCGGCGGGCCCGCTGCAGCTCAGTGGCCAGCTTGATCCGCTGCGCCTCGCCGCCGGAGAGCTCCGTGGCGGGCTGGCCGAGCCGCAGGTAGCCGAGGCCGACGTCGAGCAGGGTCCGCAGGCTGCGGGCGGCAGCCGGAACATCGGCAAGGAACTCCGCAGCGGTCTCCACCCGCATGCCCAGGACGTCCGCGATCGACTTGCCGCGGTAGGTGACCTCCAGGGTCTCGTCGTTGTACCGGGCACCGTGGCAGTCGGGGCAGGGACCGTAGGTGCCGGGGAGGAACAGCAGTTCGACGGCGAGGAACCCCTCACCCTGGCAGGTTTCACAGCGGCCGCCGGCAACATTGAAGGAGAACCGCCCGGCGTTGTAGCCGCGTGCCCGTGCTTCGTCGGTGCCGGCGTAGAGCTTGCGGACATGGTCGAACAAGCCGGTGTAGGTGGCCAGGTTGGAGCGCGGCGTCCGGCCGATGGGCCGCTGGTCCACCCGAACCAGACGGTCCAGGTGCTCGAGTCCCTGAATACGCCGCACCTGCACGCCGGGATCACCGCTGCCTGCGTCTTGGGGCTCGTCGTCGTCCTCGGCTTCCGGCGGCGCGCCGTTGACCTGGGTGCCTACGGCTTCGGCGAGGACCTGGCTGACCAGGGTCGATTTGCCGGATCCGGACACCCCGGTGACCGCGGTGAGTACGCCGAGCGGAATATCGGCGTCGAGCTCCCGCAGGTTGTGCCGCGAAATGCCCTTCAGGGACAGCCAGCGCTCTGCACGCCGCCGGGCGGGAACGGATTCTTCGGCGTCTCCGAAGAGGAACGGCCGGGTGGCGCTTTCGGGTACGTCGGCGAGTCCGGCCACCGGACCACTGTAGAGCACGGTACCGCCGCCGTCGCCGGCCTGCGGACCGACGTCGACAATCCATTCGGCGCTGCGCACCACGTCCATGTTGTGCTCGACGACGAACACTGAGTTCCCGGCGGCTTTGAGTTCCTGCAGGACGGCGAGCAGCGGTTCGGCGTCTGCCGGGTGCAGTCCTGCCGACGGTTCGTCCAGGACATAGACGACGCCGAACAGGCCCGAGCGCAGCTGCGTGGCGATGCGCAGCCGCTGCATCTCCCCCGGTGAGAGCGTGGGCGTGGCGCGGGACAGGCTGAGATAGCCCAGGCCCAGGGAGATCAGGACCTCGAGCCGGGAGAGCAGGTCCCGGGTGATGGTGACGGCAACCTCGGTGTTCTCGTTCGATGCCGAGGAGCGGGAAGCGGTACCGGCGGCCTTGAGTTCCGCCGTCGGCCGGATGATCTCGGCCAGCTCGCCGAGGGTTGCTCCGTTGAGTTCGGCAATATTGCGGCCGGCGAAGGTGACGGCCAGCGCTTCCGGACGCAGGCCCGCTCCTCCACAGACCGGGCAGGGGCCGGAGACCATGTATTCCAGGACCCGTTCGCGCATCTTCGCACTTCCGGAATCGGCCAGGGTGTGCAGCACATAGCTGCGGGCGCTCCAGAAGCGGCCCTTGTACGGTTTGGCCACACGGTCACGCTGCGGAGTGATGGTGACCACGGGCTGTTCCTCGGTGAAGAGTATCCAGTCGCGGTCCTTCTTCGGCAGCTTCCGCCAGGGCACATCGACGTCGTAACCCAGGTGGATCAGGATGTCCCGCAGGTTCTTGCCCTGCCAGGCACCCGGCCACGCAGCGATGGCACCTTCCCGGATGGTCAGGGACGGATCAGGGACCAGGGACTCTTCGGTAACCGTATGTGCGATGCCCAGGCCGGAACATTCGCGGCACGCGCCCGCGGCAGTGTTGGGCGAGAAGGCATCGGAATCCAGGCTGCCGGGCTCGGCGTCGGCCGGGTAGGTGCCGCCGCGGGAGAAGAGCATCCGCATCGAGTTTGAAAGCGTGGTGAGCGTGCCGACCGTGGACCGCGAACTGGCGGTGCCGCGGCGCTGCTGGAGCGCGACGGCGGGAGGCAGGCCCGTGATGGCCTCCACCTTGGGATTGTGGCCCTGGGAGATCAGGCGGCGGGCATAGGGCGCAACAGATTCGAAGTACCGCTTCTGCGCCTCCGCGTAGATGGTTCCGAACGCCAGGGAGGACTTGCCGGAGCCGGAGATCCCGGTGAAGGCAACGATCGCATCGCGGGGAATGTCGACGTCGACGCTGCGCAGGTTGTTTTCCTGGGCGCCGCGGACACGGACCATGCCGTTGCCGGCGGGATCGGACGTGGAGCCGGGACCGGACTGGGCAGCAGGTTCAGGTTGAGTGCTCACCCATCGACGCTAACAGGCAGTCTGCTTCCGAATCAGCGAATCCGGCCGGGTTTCACCAACGGCGTGATCAGCGCACGAACGGATAGGTTGGAGACCATGAAGGACCAGATAGAGCAGATCCTCGCTCAGTGGACGGCAGAACGGCCGGATCTTGATGCCTCCCCCATGGCCGTCGTCGGGCGGATCTCCCGGGTATCCCGGAAGGTGGACGCCCGGCTCGGGGCGACCTTTGCCTCACATGGGCTCGACGCGGCTGCCTTTGACGTGCTGGCGACCCTGCGCCGCTCCGGCGCTCCCTATACCCTGAGCCCGTCAGAGCTGACGGCCAGCACCATGGTCACCTCCGCCGCCATCGCCCAGCGGCTGAACCGCCTGGAAGAACGCGGCCTGGTGTCCCGCACCAAAAATTCCTCGGACGGGCGGGGGAAGAAGGTGGCGCTCACGGCGGACGGCCTCGCGCTGGTTGAGCGGGCACTGCCGGACCACCTGGCGACTGAGGAGGGAATCCTCGCAGGGCTAAGTTCCGAGGAGCGCGAACTTCTGTCTGGCCTGCTGGCTCGCATCGAGGCGACCCTGGACCAGAAGTAGTCTGTACAACCTCCGCCCGCGCTGGTTGAGTACCGGGCATGGGATCCCGAAGCAGATCTTCCGTCTGGCCGGCAGTGCACGAGGAACGCCGCGCGCTGATTGCGGATCTGGAGAACCTTCCGGACGATGCCTGGCAGACGCCGTCGCTGTGTCCCGGCTGGAGTATCCACGACCTCCTTGCCCATCTAGTGGACACCGCGCGAACTACCCGGCTCGGTTTCCTGCGCGGCATGGTGAGCGCCCGCTTCGACTTTGACCGCAGCAACGCCGACGGCGTCCGGAAGCACCGCGGACGCACTCCGGCTGAGACCCTGGCCGCGTTTCGCGCGGTCGAGCACCGGACCAGCGGTCCGCTGGCGCCCCGCGCCACCCGCCTCGTTGAGGCAGTGGTCCACGGCGAGGACATCCGGCAGCCCCTCGGCATTGTCCGCACCTATCCGTTCGACACGGTTGCCGGGGCCCTGGCTAACCAGGCCGCAACATCGGTGAAGCTCGGCGGCGGGCGGGAGCTGGTAGACGGCCTGAGCCTGGCCGCGGACGACGGCGCCTTCCGGCACGGCAGCGGCGATGAGGTCCGCGGGTCCGCCCTGACCCTGCTGCTCGCAGTATCCGGCCGGCCAGTCGGGGAGGACGAGCTTTCGGGTCCCGGAGCAGGCGCCCTTCTGCAGCGTCTCTCAGCGCGGCGGAACACCTAGCTGTCCGGCATCCACTTCCGGGTAACCGCGATATGTACATTTCCGGGCCTTGGGGCAAGAATCGCTCCATCATCTTCCGCACACCAAGCGAGGAACACTATGTCATTTCAGGCGTACCTGGACGCTATTGAGAAAAAGACCGGGCGAACACCCCGCGAGCTGACGAACGAAGCCCGGGCGAAAGGACTGGACAGGCCTGAGGTGAAAGCCGCTGAGATCCTTGAGTGGCTGAAAACGGACTACGGACTGGGCCGCGGCCACGGGATGGCGCTGGTGCATGTGATCCGCAATGGTCCCGCGATCGATGCCAAGCATGTGGGGACTTCCGGACCGCACCGGGACGAATCAGACACGCTCTGGCTGGACGGGATCGCGACCAAACCGTCGTGAGGTCCGAAGGGTCCGAAGAAGCGGGGATTCACCACCGCAGTCCCGGACCCTCCGGCCTCCACTCCGGCACTAGAACAAAGCGACCTTCGGCGTCTGCGGGAAGATCCGGTCCAGTTCCTCAAGATCCTTCTCGGACGGCACCCAGGAAGCCGCTTCAGCGTTCTGCTGGACCTGTTCAGGCTTCGTCGCTCCGGCGATCACGGAGGCAACCGACGGACGGGACGCCAGCCATGAGAACGCCACCTGCACTTCGGTCAGGCCGCGGTCACGCGCAAACTCACCGAACTCGCGCAGCTGCTCGAAGTCGGCGTTCTGAAGCAGGTTGGTGCGCGAGTGCGTCAGCCGGCTTCCCTCGGGTGCCTGACCGGAACTGTACTTGCCGGTGAGCAGGCCGTTGGCCAGCGGGAAGTACGGCAGCACCCCGAGCCCGTAGGCTTCGGCGGCAGGAGTAACTTCCAGTTCGGCGCGGCGGTCCAGCAGGTTGTAGTGGTTCTGCGCAGAAATGAAGCGGGTGCTGCCCTTGATGCGGGCTGTGAACTCAGCTTCGGCGATCTGCCAGCCGGAACGGTTCGAGTGGCCGATGTAGCGGACCTTGCCGCTGGTAACCAGGTCATCCAGGGCGGCCAGGGTTTCGTCGATGGGGGTCAGCGGGTCCGGGGTGTGGAACTGGTACAGATCAATCCAGTCCGTTCCAAGCCGGCGCAGGGAGGCTTCGGCAGCGCGCACAATGTAGCGGCGGGATCCGCGTGCGCCGAAGTCCGGTCCGTTGGCGCCCCGCATGTCCATGCCGAACTTCGTGGCCAGGACAATGTCTCCGCGGCGCGAACCGAGGGCCTTGCCCAGCCGGGTTTCGCTCAGGCCGGGTTCGGCACCGTAGGTGTCGGCAGTATCAAAGAGGGTGATGCCGGCGTCGATCGCGGCATGGACGACGGCGTCTGTCCCCTCCTGGGATTCGGTGACGGTACCCGTTCGGCCGAGGTTGTTACAGCCCAGGCCGACGGTGGAAACGGTCAGCCCGGAATTGCCAAGTCTGTTGTAGGTGGTCATCCTGCCACGCTATCAATTGCCGCCGCGCAGCCGGGGCCGCGACAGGCTAGGAGCCGAAGGTGCTCATGGGACCGTTCGGGCTGGGAGGCTTATCCGTTTCCAGGATGTACTGGATTGGAATTGGCCCCGTGGGAAGCATCCCCGGATAGATGCTCTCGTGGTTCCGGCGGCGGGGGTAGTTGCCGCTTTCCTTGAGCCGGCGGGAAAACGCCGTCGATGAGACCGGTTCCAGCTCGCCATGCTCACACCAGATGATGTACATCCCGTACAGGTCCGTCGCGGGAGTTGCTTCATTCTCACTGAGTCCGGTGATGGTGCATTGCTGCAAAAAGTCCGCGACGGGACCGGGTTGTGCCTGTTCCATAGTTCTGACACTAACCACGCGCCCCACCGGTGGGAAGAGCCATTAAGGTGAACTCTTGCCTTCGCCGCGAAGATTGTCTTCAAAAGCCATCGGGGGCGCTCCGGTGAGTTCGGCGACGTCGTCGCTGACCCGGGCCTGTTCCCCCGTCGCGATCGCTGCGTAGCTGGTGGCCCAGGCCACGGCCTGCCACTGCGTGGCGCCTGCTGCCAGCCGGGACTCCACCGCCTCATCGAGGGACTCCGCATGGTAGCTGATGTTCTCACCCGTGACGCGGGAAAGGATCTCCGCCACCTCGGCCATGGTCAGGGCCTCCGGGCCTGTCAGTGTGTAGGTCCGGTTGGTGTGCGGATCGGGATCGGTGAGGATCCGCTCTGCGGACCGTGCGACGTCGGCGCGCGCCACGGGCGCGAACTTCCCGTCAGCGGCGGGGCCGCGGATCACGCCGTCGCGCCCGACGAAGGTCGGCAGGATGTCCTGGTAGAAGGCATCTCGCAGGAATGTGTAGGCCAGTCCGCGTTCTTTGATGTACTGCTCTGTGTCCCAATGGTCGCGGCCCAGCGTGAAGACATCGTTCTCCGCGGCCCCCATAAAGGACGTGTAGACGATGTGCTTGACGCCGGCGTCGACGGCCGCGTCCACGAAGGTGCGCTGGTCCTGGGCGCGGTAGGGATTCTCCGCCGCGGAAACCATGAACAGGGTCTGCGTTCCGCGCAGTGCACGCTCGGCATGTTCCTTGTCCGCGTAGGAAACCGCGAAGGTGGCGGTCTCGGTCTGCTGCGGAATCCGGGCGGTGTGCCGGGCCAGCAGCCGGACGGGAATCCCGGCGTCACCCAGCAGACGCGCGACCATGCCGCCGAGTGCACCGGTGGCCCCCGTGACGGCGAGAGGAGGGAGGTTGTTCGGCATTCCGGCCACCTGCTTTCCTTTGCCCCGCCGGGCTGCGGAGCTTACTTGATCTTGGGTATCTGTCCTGTTGGTGCCTGCTGCCCTGGCAGCGGCCGGGCGAAGGGAACCTTCGTTCCCAGCACCTGGGCGACGACGTCGTTGGCTACCTGGCGGGCCGTGAGGCCCACCCGCTCCAGGACTTCAGCGCGGGTGCCGTGGTCCAGGAACTCGACCGGCAGGCCAACCTCGTTCAGGGCAGTATCAACACCCGCTGCGCGCATCTCCTGGCGGATCCGGGAACCCACTCCCCCGGCCCGCACGCCGTCTTCAATCACGATCACAATCCGGTGTTCGGCCGCCATGGACACGATCGAGCGGGGGACGGGGAGAACCCACCGCGGATCCACCACGGTGGAGCTGATGCCCTGGTCGCCCAGGCGGTCGGCGACTTCAAGTGCCATTTCCGCCATGGCTCCGACGCTGACAATCAGTACGTCGTTGCGGGCATCGCCGGAGGGGCGGCGGGCAAGGATGTCCACACCGTCTTCGGTGCGTTCCTCGGCATCGACGTCGGGTCCCACGGTTCCCTTGGAGAAGCGCACCACGCTGGGTGCGTCAGAGATGGCGACGGCCTCACGGAGCTCTTCGCGCAGCCGGGTGGCGTCCCGCGGTGCGGAGAGGTGCAGCCCGGGGACAATCTGCAGCATGGACATGTCCCACATGCCGTGGTGGCTGGCGCCGTCCGGTCCGGTGACCCCGGCACGGTCAAGCACGATCGTCACGCCCGCCTTGTGCAGGGCAACGTCCATCAGCAGCTGGTCGAAGGCCCGGTTCAGGAAAGTGGCGTAGAGGGCGATGACGGGATGCAGCCCGCCGTATGCCATTCCGGCAGCGGAGGTCAGAGCGTGCTGTTCGGCAATGCCGACGTCGAACACCCGTTCCGGATGCCTTTCGGCGAAGCGGTGCAGTCCTACGGGAATGAGCATGGCACCGGTGATGCCCACGATGTCTTTGCGCTCGTCGGCGATGTCTGCGATTTCGGTGGCGAAGACGGAGGTCCAGGACTGCTTGCCGGCGGCGGAGACGGGCGCGCCCGTTTCCGGATCAATCACGCCGACGGCGTGGAACTGGTCTTCCACGTGTGCACGGGCCGGCGCATAGCCGTGGCCCTTTTCAGTGATCGCATGGACGATCACGGGCCCGCCGTAGTTCTTGGCCTTCTCCAGCGCCTGTTCCACGGCAGCCAGGTCGTGGCCGTCAATCGGGCCAACATACTTCATGCCCAGGTCCTCGAAGAGTCCCTGCGGTGCCCACCAGTCCTTGATGCCCTTCTTGGCGGCATGGAGGCTGTGGTACGTGAACCGGCCAACCGGGCCGCCCCCCTGCAGGCGGTCCTTCCACCAGTCCATGGTGTTCTCGTACATCTTGTGCGTGCGCACGGCGTCAATGGTGGGGCGCAGCGAGGCGAGGTAATCGGCAACGCCGCCGATGGTCGGTGCGTAGGACCGGCCGTTGTCGTTGACCACGATCACCACGCGGCGCCGCTGGTCGGCTGCGATGTTGTTCAGCGCCTCCCAGGCCATGCCGCCGGTGAGGGCGCCGTCGCCCACCATCACAACGGTGTAGCGGTCCCCTTCGCCGTTCAGCTGCCGGGCGCGGGAAATGCCGTCGGCCCAGGACAGGGAGGAGGACGCGTGGGAGCTCTCAACGATGTCGTGCACGGATTCGGCGCGGGAAGGATAGCCCGAGAGCCCGCCCTGCTGGCGCAGGGTGGAGAAGTCCTGGCGGCCGGTGAGGATCTTGTGAACGTAGGACTGGTGTCCGGTGTCGAACACAATGCTGTCCCGCGGAGAGTCAAAGACCCGGTGGATGCCCATGGTCAGTTCAACGACGCCCAGGTTCGGTCCCAGATGCCCGCCGGTCTGGGCCACATTCGTGATGAGGAACGAACGGATTTCCTCGGCGAGGGCTGAGAGCTGGGAACTGCTCAGCTTGCTGAGGTCCCGCGGATCACGGATGGTTTCCAGAAGTCCCAAGAGGGCGCCTCCCTTGCGTCATAGGCAACGGGCAAACGCACCGTCACAGCTTTTAACTCTAACGCCTGCCCCGCGCCCCGGGTTTCCACAGAACCGCAAAACGCCCCGTTTCCTTCCAACCGGAAGGAAACGGGGCGCTGCGCTAAAGGGCTGTGCAGGCCTACTTTGCCGAAATCTGGCGAAGCACGTACTGCAGGATGCCGCCGTTGCGGTAGTAGTCAGCCTCACCCGGGGTATCGATGCGCAGGACAGCATCGAAGGTGATGGCTTCACCGTTCTCCGGCACCGCGGTGACCTTGACGGTCTTCGGGGTGTTGCCGTTGTTCAGTTCGGTGACGCCTTCGACCGAGAAGGTTTCAGTACCGGTCAGGCCCAGGGACTCGGCGTTGACGCCGGCCGGGTACTGCAGCGGAAGAACGCCCATGCCAATGAGGTTGGAGCGGTGGATACGCTCGTAGCTCTCGGCGATGACGGCCTTGACGCCCAGCAGTGCGGTGCCCTTGGCTGCCCAGTCACGGGAAGAACCGGAACCGTATTCCTTGCCGGCCAGGACAACCAGCGGAGTGCCGGCGGCCTGGTAGTTCACCGATGCGTCGTACACGGTGTTCTGCGGGCCTTCGGGCTGCGTGAAGTCGCGCGTGAAGCCGCCTTCAACGCCGTCCAGGAGCTGGTTCTTGATGCGGATGTTCGCGAACGTACCGCGGATCATCACCTCGTGGTTGCCTCGGCGGGAACCGTAGGAGTTGAAGTCCTTGCGGGCCACGCCGTGCTCCAGCAGGTACTTGCCTGCCGGGGTGTCCGACTTAAAGGAGCCGGCCGGGGAGATGTGGTCGGTGGTGACCGAATCGCCCAGCTTGAGCAGCACACGGGCACCTTCGATGTCCGTGACGGGCTCCGGCTGTGCCTTCATGCCCTCGAAGTACGGGGGCTTCCGAACGTACGTGGACTCCGAATCCCATTCGAAGGTTGCACCTTCGGGGGTCGGCAGGGACTTCCAGCGGTCGTCACCTTCGAAGATGGTGGCGTAGGAATCCGTGAACATTTCCTGGCTGATGGACGCGTCGATGATCTCCTGGACCTCGGACGGGTTCGGCCAGATGTCCTTCAGGAAGATGTCGTTGCCTTCAGAGTCCTGGCCCAGCGGGTCGTTCTCGAAGTCGAAGTCCATGGAACCGGCCAGTGCGTAGGCAACTACCAGCGGCGGGGAAGCCAGGTAGTTCATCTTCACGTCTGGGTTGATGCGGCCTTCGAAGTTGCGGTTGCCGGAGAGCACTGCGGTGACTGCGAGGTCGGCTTCGTTGATCGCGGTGGAGATTTCATCTTCCAGCGGACCGGAGTTGCCGATGCAGGTGGCGCAGCCGTAGCCCACTACGAAGAAGCCGAGCTTCTCCAGGTATGGGATCAGGCCGGACTTCTCGTAGTAGTCGGTGACTACCTTGGAACCCGGAGCGATCGAGGTCTTGACCCACGGCTGGGCGACGAGGCCCTTTTCGACGGCGTTGCGTGCCAGGACGGCAGCGGCCATCATGACCGACGGGTTGGACGTGTTGGTGCAGGAGGTGATCGAGGCGATCGTCACTGCGCCGTGGTCCAGCTCGAAGCTGCGGCCGTCGGCCATGGTCACGGGAACCTTGTTCACCGAACGCTCGGCGGGAGCATCGGATTCCTTGACCAGGTCGTGTTCGACGTCCTTGATCTTGGTGCTGCCTTCAGCGAAGGACGGGGCGTCGGAGGCCGGGAAGGTTTCTTCCAGTGCTTCGTCGACAGTGCCGTTCTGGGTTTCCACGGTCTCGTGCACGTAGTTCTTCAGGTCGGCACGGAACTGCTGCTTGGCGCTGGTGAGCTCCACGCGGTCCTGCGGGCGCTTCGGGCCGGCGATGGAGGGAACCACGGTGGAGAGGTCCAGCTCGAGGTACTCGGAGTACTTGACCTCGTTGGACGGATCGTGCCAGAGGCCCTGTTCCTTGGCGTAGGCCTCGACGAGGGCTACGTTTTCCTCGGAGCGGCCGGTGAGGCGCAGGTAGTCCAGGGTCACGTCGTCGATCGGGAAGATCGCGGCGGTGGAACCGAACTCGGGGCTCATGTTGCCGATCGTGGCGCGGTTGGCCAGCGGCACGGAGGCAACGCCTTCGCCGTAGAACTCCACGAACTTGCCGACGACGCCGTGCTTGCGCAGCATCTCGGTGATGGTGAGGACGACGTCGGTGGCGGTGGCGCCGGCCGGGATCTCACCGGTGAGCTTGAAGCCGACAACGCGCGGGATGAGCATGGAAACGGGCTGGCCGAGCATCGCTGCTTCGGCTTCGATGCCGCCAACGCCCCAGCCGAGCACGCCCAGGCCGTTGACCATGGTGGTGTGGGAGTCGGTACCGACGCAGGTGTCCGGGTAGGCACGCAGGACGCCGTCAACTTCACGCGTCATGACGGTGCGGGCAAGGTACTCAATGTTGACCTGGTGGACAATGCCCATTCCCGGGGGAACAACCTTGAAGTCGTCGAATGCGGTCTGGCCCCAGCGCAGGAACTGGTAACGCTCGCCGTTGCGCTGGTATTCGATTTCCATGTTGCGCTCGAGTGCGCCGGCGTTGCCGAAAGCATCGATCTGCACGGAGTGGTCAATAACCATTTCGGCCGGTGCCAGCGGGTTGACGCGCTTGGGGTCGCCGCCCAGGTCGGCCACTGCTTCACGCATGGTCGCCAGGTCAACGATGCAGGGAACACCGGTGAAGTCCTGCATGATCACGCGGGCAGGCGTGAACTGGATTTCGGTGCTGGGCTCTGCGTTGGCATCCCACTTGGCCAGTGCACGGACGTGGTCCGCGGTGATGTTGGCACCATCTTCGGTGCGCAGCAGGTTCTCCAGCAGGACCTTGAGGCTGAACGGAAGGCTCTGGGCGCCCTCGACGGAATTCAGCCGGAAAATTTCATACTCGTTCCCGCCGACGTTCAAGACGCCTTTGGAACCGAAGCTGTCCACATTACTCATAACAGGACTCCTCTCGCCACCGTTTTATCTTTGTCCAGTGATCCGCCGCACGCTAGTTAGGAGCTCCTAACCGGCACAGCTGTTGGGCCCGGCCGGGAAATGGTGGGTGATTTCCCGGGCTGGCTAGTCCCCCTGCGCTGCTAAACGTTCCAGCGGGCATCCCTTCGGCACGGAGCCGGACAACTGTTCCCATCCTAGCCGGATGCGGGTCCGCTGGACCGTTCACCGCGCCGGTTACCGGTATATGGCCCGTCCCACACCGGCCCACGGCGCCTGTAGCGGCCGTGTATTACGGACGGCGTAGGAGTGCGAAGGACTCCATGTGATGGGTGTGCGGGTACAGGTCGAAGACGCGGAGGGTTTCCAGTTCCCAGCCGGCGTCCCGGAACCAGGCCAGGTCACGGGCGAACGACGCCGGATCGCAGGACACGTAACCGACCGCACGCGGGTTGGCGGCATTGATCTGGTCCACGACCACCCGGCCGGCCCCGGTGCGCGGCGGGTCCAGCAGTACGGCGTCGAGGCGGCCCTCATGGGTGCGCAGCACCCGGTCCACGCGTCCCTGGACGACTTCCACCTGCGGAGCGGCGAACAGGTTCTTGCGGGCATCCCGGCTGGTGCCTGGAGAGCCTTCAACTGAGAGGACATGCCCGGCAGAGCCGGCGGCGTCCGCCAGCGGTGCCGTGAAGAGGCCGGCACCGGCGAAGAG
The DNA here is from genome assembly GCF_053619115.1 of Arthrobacter sp. NPDC055585. Taxonomy (NCBI): domain Bacteria; kingdom Bacillati; phylum Actinomycetota; class Actinomycetes; order Micrococcales; family Micrococcaceae; genus Arthrobacter; species Arthrobacter sp. NPDC055585. The sequence continues at coordinate 62,175 of NZ_JBSHIT010000003.1, read as the reverse complement.
ATCGGCGACGCGTTCGCCCTCGCGGACTTCAAGCCCCTGGAGCACGGCGTTCACCAGGACTTCGGGGGCACTGCGGTGGATCTGCCAGAAACCTGCGCCAGTGACGCGGTACTCGTGTCCGGCTGCGTGTTCGCGGACCCAGGTGCGGCCGCGCAGACGGGTCAGTTCGTGGCTCTCGGGGTTCCAGGCGGCCACCGAGACAGTTTCCCCGGCTCCGGCGTCCGCTGCCGCGCCCACTTCGGAGGCGATCCGCGCCAGGGTCCGGGGATGGGTTCCGGCAGAGGGAATGACCAGGACGAGCGGCGGACCACCGGCGGCGGGGGCAGCGACCTCTACGCGGTCAGCGCCGGTGAAGTCCACCTCCCAGAGCCTGAGCGCATTGATGGCGGCAGAAGCCAGCGGCATTTCCTGGACGGGGACCAGGTCCTCAGAGCGGTGCGGGTGCATGGCCAGGCGGCCGCCCGGTGCCACGGAGAAACCGGCACGGGTCCGCCAGCCCAGGCCGCCGGTGCTCTCATCCTCCGGGACTTCCACCGTGATTTCCCGGTCCACACCGCCGAGCCGCGTGAGCTGCTCGGCGAAGATCCCGGCTTTCAGCCGGCGCTGTTCGGCCAGGTCGATGTGCCCGAACTCGGCGCCGCCCACGGGAAGGCGGCCGCGTGAACCGGCCTTCAGTGCATCTGCGGGTGCCCAGAAGTGCGGCACGCGGACATCTGAGGCTTCCAGGACCTCAACGACGTCGGCGCGCCAGAACTTCGCCTTCTCCCCCGCGTCGGTGAGCCGGGCACGGACACGCTCCCCGGGCAGGCCGTGGCGGACAAACACCACACGGCCCTCATGCCGGGCAACAAAGTGCCCGCCGTGTGCGGCCGGACCGATGGTCAGTTCAAGATCGCGGGGAGGATTCGTGCCGGGCAGGGTTTCGGGGGTCATAGTGCGTTCGAACTTCCGTGTTGGTGCTAAAACACCATCACACCACGATTTCAGGCGTACGCCGGACTATGCTTTCCTTTGGCCCGGAGCGGGTTACGGAAGCGGCGGGGAATCCCGCGCAGGAACATGAGGTAGGACACGGTGGCGCATTACGTGATCATGGGGTGCGGCAGGGTCGGGGCCATGCTGGCCCATACTCTGGACAATGCCGGGCATTCCGTGGCTGTCATCGACCAGGATCCCCGCGCCTTCCGGCGGCTGCGCCCGGCGTTCAGCGGCACCCGGGTCAACGGCGTCGGATTTGACCGTGCCACCCTGGAGCAGGCCGGAATTGAAGAGGCGTATGCCTTCGCCGCGGTTTCCAGCGGCGACAATTCGAATATCCTTTCCACCCGGGTTGCCCGGGAGACCTTCCACGTCCCGCACGTCGTTGCGCGGATCTATGACCCGGGACGGGCAGAGATTTATCAGCGGCTCGGCATCCCCACCGTGGCTGCCGTGCGCTGGAGCGCGGACCAGGTGCTGCGCCGCATCCTGCCGGAACAGAGCATCAACGGCGACTTCCGGGAATCCTCCGGCCGGCTCATTCTGGGTGAACTCTCGCTGGAACCGTCCTGGCTGGGCCGCCCGCTGCATGAGGTGGAGGCCGCCGCCGGCGTACGGATCGCGTACATCACCCGTTTCGGGGAAGGGGTACTCCCCCGCGCGGATACGAGCTACCAGGAGGGGGACGTCCTGCACGCCATGATGCACGTTGAACGAACTGCGGAGATCAGCCGGGTGCTCTCGGCTCCGCCCGTAAAGGAGAACCCGTGAAGGTAGTAATTGCCGGGGCCGGCAGTGTGGGGTCCTCCATCGCAAGGGAGCTGCTCTCCCACGGCCACGAGGTGCTCCTCATCGATGAGAAGCCGGAGACTGAGGGACGCAGCGAACTTACCGGAGCAGCATGGCTGATTGGCGACGCCTGCGAGCTGACCACTTTGAAGGACGCCAAGCTCGACGCCGCTGATGTGGTGGTCTCCGCCACCGGCGATGACAAGGTTAATCTGGTGGTCTCACTGCTGGCCAAGACCGAGTTTGGTGTGGCCAGGACGGTGGGACGTGTCAACAACCCCAAGAACGACTGGATGTTTGACGATTCCTGGGGCGTGGACGTGGCCGTCAATACTCCTCGACTGATGACCGCCCTGGTTGAGGAGGCCGTGGAGGTTGGCGACCTGGTGCGCCTGCTGACCCTTCAGACGGGAGTGTCTTCCATGGTGGAGTTCACCGTCCCCTCGGCCTCACCCATGCTGGGTGCACGTGTGGGATCCGTTCCCTGGCCGCAGGACTCCACGCTCGTGGCGATCCTGCGGGACGATGCACCGATTACGCCCAGCAGCGACGACGTCATCGAGGCCGGCGACGAACTCTTCTTCGTCACCACAATCGCCGCGGAGGATGAGCTGCGGAACCTGCTGGCTCCGAAGTCCTAAGGAGCGCCGGGGATTTAGGAAACAGGCTCCCCGCGGACCACAGCCGGACGGGAAACCACCCAGGCCAGCCAGAGTCCCAGGGCATAGAGAGGCACACCCATTGCCAGCCGCATGGTGCCCAGCGCCGCCACGTTGTCCGCCAGGTAGAGCGGCAGCTGGACGGCGAGCCGAAGCGCGAAGACCGAGATGATGATCCAGGTGGCCAGGGTGTAGGCACGAAGGCGCCTGGGCTCGCTGCGCCAGGAGAGATTCTCGCCGCGGATGAAGCCGAAGAGCAGACCGGCTACCGGCCACTTCACCGCCACGGAGACGGCGAACGCCAGGATGTAGGCCCCGTTGAGGTAGAAACCGGGCAGGAAGTACGTGGTTCCGCTGCCGCTCTGCAGCGCAAATATTGCACAAATGACGACGCCGATGACGCCGGTCAGCGACTGCACCAGCGGGCGCTTCTGAATGAGGTTTGCCACGGCGAAGGCGCCGGCGGCAACTACCGCAGCGCCGAGGGAAACGTAGAGTTCAGTGGTGATGGTGTAGATCAGGGTGAACAGCAGGCCCGGCAGGATCGCCTCGGCCAGGCCGCGGACTCCGCCAACCGACTTCAGGACGTCGATCTGACCGTCCTCTCCGCGTTCAACGCCGGAGCGGGCAGCGTACTGTCCGGCCAGCTCGCTCATCGAAGGCTGGCTGTCGGGGCGGCCCTTTCCTTCAGATTCTGGGCTGGTGCTCATAATTCGCCTTCCGGACGTCCAATGATTTCGTATCGGGGATTGAAGATGGTGGGCTGTCCGCCAACGCTGCTCACCATGCCCTCGAACGCTACCTGAGTTCCGGCGACGATGCCGGGAATGCGGCGCTGCCCTATCCAGATAAGGCGCACCCTCCGCCTCGCATGGGCCGCGGCGGGATCCCGGTAGGCACCCTGCAGGTCGGCCAGGGTAGCCGTGAAGCGGGGTGCGGCATCTGCGGGCACCAGTGTGACTGATTCAACGTAGCCGCTGCTGTGTGCCCGCCCCCGGGCAGGAAGCTCCGAAATGCGCAGCCGGGCCGAAGCGCCGGCCGCCGGAGGCATCCGCTTAGCCAATGGTGGTGATTTCCGGTCCGCGCTTCGGCGGTTCCGGCTTCACTGCATCTTCGCTGCGATTGGGCAGCGGGGACGCGTCACGGGGCAGGGTGAGCTGCAGCAGGTCGCGCGGCGGAAGCGGGGCGTCGCCGCGGACCACCACTACGTTGCGGAAGACGTCCTCCAGCGGTGCGGCTGCGTCGGGATTCATCGCTGCAGGACCGCCGAACACGCCGCGCAGGAACCAGCGCGGTCCGTCAACGCCCACAAACCGTGCAACGCGGTATCCCTTGGAACCGTCCTGTGCCTGAGCAGGCACACGGGCCAGCAGCTCAGTGCCCAGCCGACCCTCGAGTTCGTCGGCGGTGCCGCCCTGGGAAGACACGGACTTCACGATCTGTCCGCGGATCTCATCCCAGAGTGTCTCGGATTTCGGTGCGGCGAAAGCCTGCAGCTGCAGGCTGGAACCATCCATATCCAAGGTCACGGCAACGACGCGCTTGGTCTTTTCCTCCACTTCCAGGCGGAGGGCCAGGCCCTGAGTCGCTGCGATGCGAAGCGCACCGAGGTCTACGTAGCCTTCCTCGGAAGGACGGTCGGCGACGTCGAACGGGCCGTGTCCGGGGCTGGTTCCGGTTCCTGGAGCCTCAGAGGCAGTGTCATTGTCCTGCTCCTGGGGCACGTACCCGGATTCCGCCCGGTCTTTCCTGCGGCGTCCAAATGCCATCGCCTGGTCCTCTTTCCTTCTGTGGTTCCGGGCAGTTGAACCCGGGATATAGCGGCCTAGGCCGTTGCTGTACCGAATCCGCCGGTGGAGCCGAAGCCGCCGGCCCCGCGGACCGAATCGGAGAGCTCTGCAACCGGTTCGAACTCCGCGGTTTCGACGCGCTGGATCACCATCTGCGCAATCCGGTCTCCGCGCTTGAGCCGAATCGGTTCCGCGGTGTCCGTGTTTAACAGTGTGACGGAAATTTCACCGCGGTAACCCGCGTCTACGGTACCGGGCGCATTGACAATCGTGAGCCCATGCTTCGTGGCAAGTCCGGACCGGGGGTGGATCAGGGCAACGTAGCCGAATGGCAGGGCGATGGCCACACCGGTGGGCACCAGTGCGCGCTCACCGGGCGCGAGCTCGACGTCGACGCGGGCGCGCAGGTCAGCGCCGGCATCCCCTGGGTGGGCGTAGGACGGCGCCTCGAGTCCGTCGTCGAGCATTTTCAGCTGGACTTTCACACTGGGTCCTGCATGCTGCACAGCTGTCTCCGGGATCTTTGTGGAACTGTTTCTTCATGGCTTACGGCCTCTGCGGCCAAAGACCAGCAGCGCCTTGATTACTTTAGCGCGTGCCGCATACGCTTCCACGCCCGGCGCGCGGGCTCCCCCGGCGGACCGGCGAGATGAAATGGTGCGGGAAAGATGGGAAGCTGGGGGTATGTCAACACCCGCTGCACAGAGCCCTGCCCAGACCGTTCTTTACTCGGAAAGGCTGCTGCCGGCGTTTTGGATCTGGCTCGTTGTTGCCGGTGTCGCGGGGACCTTCGTCCTTGCCTTCATTCCCATTAGCCTGATGGTCGGCATCCTGGTTGCACTGGTTGCCGCTGCGGCACTGACGGTGCTGCTGCTGATGTCGACGCCGGTCATCCGCGTGACGGAGCAGACCGTGCAGGTGGGCCGCGCCCAGATTGAACGCAAGTGGATCGGCGAGGTAGAGGCCTACCGCGGTGAGGACGCCACCCAGCAGCGCGGCCCGGCGCTGAACGCCACTGCGTACCTGTGCATCCGCGGCTGGATTGGTCCGGTCGTCAAGATGGAAATCACCGATCCCGCTGACCGGACCCCTTACTGGCTCACCTCCACCCGCCACCCTGAAAAGCTCGCCGCAGTGCTTTCACCTGCGGACAGCTAGTCACCTGCGGGCAGGCAGGCACCTGCAGGCATTGCGCCCGGCTTAGCCTTCGCAGTCGATGCAGTAGTAAAGCCCGTCCTTCTCCTTGGCGATCTGTGACCTGTGGCGTACCAGGAAACAGGAGGCACAGGTGAATTCGTCCTGCTGGGCAGGAAGCACCCGCACCATCAGTTCTTCGCCGGACAGGTCTGCTCCCGGCAGCTCGAAGCTGTCCGCTGCTTCGGCTTCATCTTCATCCACGACGGCGGACTGGGTGTTGGTCCGCCGCGTCTTCAGTTCTTCGATTGATTCTTCGCTGGCGTCCTCGTCGGCCTTGCGCGGCGCGTCGTAGTCTGTCGCCATAATTTTCATCCCACCATCGGTGTCGGTACTGCACGGGTAATTCCGGGCACGTACTGCCGGCCCCGGCCCCCTGGCCCGGAACCGCAGCGCGGCTCGGAGTAGTCAACGCAGCGGACCCTGCATTTGTGCCCGCAGAAGAGAGATTTTTGTCCGCCCTGAACGAAATAGCCACGCCCGCGCCGCGGGGATCAGGTTTAGGGGACAAGATTCATGCCGCCCGCGGGCCGTGGATCCGCGCCACACCGGGCCAAACGGTAGGAATTTGATGGACCGGATGGCATTGTTTCAAGAAGGAGTTGCTATCGATAGCGAGGATTTTTTCATGCAGGATCTACGGCTCGTGGGTGTCCATGAGGGCGGCGAACATCTGCTGCTGAGCGGACGGGGCGGCGAAACGTTCCGGCTCCGCATCGATGAAGCCCTGCGCGTTGCCGCTTCCCGCACCGCGCGGCGCGGCGGCTCGTCCGCCGAGCCCGAGACCGGGCCAACCATGACTCCCCGGGACATCCAGGCCCGGATCCGTGCCGGAGCCAGCGCCGAGGAAGTCGCTGAACTCTCCGGACACGATCTGGCCCATATCCGCCGGTATGAGGGCCCCGTGCTGGCAGAACGCGAATACATTGCCCGCCAGGCACAGTCCGTGGAAGTTGCCGCTCCCATGAGCGCAGCACAGGACAGCCACCGTTCAGCCTTCGGTGATTCACCGGTGAATCTGGGCGAAATGGTGGCCCACCGCCTGCGTGCCTTCGGCGTCGATCCGGAAACCGTCACCTGGGACTCCTGGCGCCGCCCTGAAGGGTCCTGGGACGTGGTTGCCAGCTTCAGCCTTGGTGAGAACTCCCGGGTCTCCGTGGGCGAAGAACCGCCTGCCCGCTGGACGTACAACCCGCTGCGCAGGCAGGTAACCAACGCCAACCGCTGGGCCCAGCTGCTTAGTGAACTCGCTCCGGTGGACTCCCCTGTTCCGGCCCGGCGCCTCTCGGCGGTCGCCGACCGTGTCTTCGACTTCGAAACGGACACCGCTCCCGAAGAGCCCGTTACGGTCAGCGATGCGGAAACCGATGAGCTGCTGAACGTCCTCCGGTCCCGGCGCGGCCAGCGTCTGGGAACCGATGAAGAGGGCGACGATGCCCTGGCTGCCCTGCTGGTCAAGGGGAGCATCCCCGCAGCCCACCCGCGTGAGGGCCAGGCTGAACTTGAAGACGAATCAGCCGCCCGCCCCCGCACCGGGCGACTGAGCCTGGCGCCGGTGGTGCCCGGCGAGCCGGAGCCCGGCACGGATTCCGCGGAGCCCGAACCCGCCGCTGATCCCCTGCGCCTGGACGAGGGCGTGAGCACCACAACAACGGAAATCAGCATTCTGGCCCGGCCGCTGCGCGGTTCGCGGGTACCGGAAACCAGTAAGCCTGCGGCGGAGCCGGAGGAACCGGCTGAGACTCCTGAGCCCAAGGAATCGACGACGGAGCGCCGTATCAAGCCAAAGCGTTCCTCCGTGCCCAGCTGGGACGAGATCGTCTTTGGAACCAAGGGCGACTAACTCGGGCTAGCTCAGACCGATCAGGTGTCCGGCTAGCTGCGTCGTTCCCCGGAGGGGCAGCCCCTTTCAGGGACAACGCGGGTGCACAGCGCAGACATCCAGGTCTGCAGCGGCCCCGGCAGCTCCCTCGGCGATCGCCTGGGCCTTGTGGGCCGTTACCCGGCGCATGTAATGGCGGCGGCACAGCGTTTCGTAACCGACCACGGGCGCAGCCACCACCGCGTCGGCGGCGAAGAGCGGTTCCTCCGTGGGAGCTTCAGCAGCACCGGGCGTTCCTGCGGCCGGAGCATGTTTACCAACGTCTCCTACTACCACCTGGTCCCCTTCCACCACCATGACCCCGTCCACGGTCCGGGCATTGTGGGTGGCGCGGCGGCCGCACCAGCACAGTGCGCGGACCTGCAGTACTTCCATGCGGTCTGCCAGCTCGATCAGGCGCTGCGAGCCAGGGAAGAGCCGGGTCCGGAAATCCGAGGTGATGCCGAAGGCGAAGACGTCAACGCACAGTTCATCCACGACCCGTGCCAGCTGCTCCACCTGGTTCGCTGAGTAAAACTGTGCTTCGTCGCAGATGAGGTAATCAACGGTCCGCCCGGCTCGCCGGCGGTCCGTGACTTCATTCCAGAAGTCGGTGGAATCGCTGACTTCCACAGCCGGTGTGCGGAGGCCCAGGCGGGAGGAAATCATCGACTCCCCCGCACGGTCGTTGCGGCTGAACAGAATTCCTCCGCGCCCGCGGGCGCTGTGGTTGTAGTCCATCTGCAGCGCCAGGGTGGACTTTCCGCAGTCCATGGTCCCGGAGAAGAAAACAAGCTCAGCCATAACCTACTTCCGCCCGCCCTTTGCCGGCCGAGCCAGCGTCAGGAGCGGGACTTCACGCTCAGCACGGGTCAGCGAGCCGTGCTGGCCCACCATCTGCAGGGCCGACGCGCTGGCCCGCCGGGAATCAAAGAGAGCAATCGGTTCACGGGCCGCGATCAGCAGGTCGCCGATGCGGGGCAGGACCTCCTCCCGGACGGGCCCGAACAACCCAGCCGAGACTGCCTGTTCCCGGGTCAGAATCCAGGTTTTGGTGCCCAGCGCCTGCTGCCAGGCCGCGGTGAGCCGTTCCAGCGTCCCCGCCGGAGCGTCCGGTTCCAGATAGAGCTGCACCATGCGCGGGTCGCCGGCGGTGTGGCGGACGCCGTCCACCAGTTCCGGGCTTGCCGAGTAGTCGATCCGGTCCGCCGGAGCGGTATCCACCATGCCGTGGTCTGCGGTGAGCAGGACCAGGGTGTCCTGCGGAAGCTTGGCGGTGAACCGCTTCATCGCCGAGTCCAGTTCCTCCAGGGCGCCGCCCCACTCCGGTGACTGTGCTCCGTAGCGGTGCCCGGTTTTGTCCAGCTCGTTGAAGTAGAAGTACATCAGCATGCGCTTCTCGGAGGCGAGGGACTCCGCGGCGGCCTGGACGCGGGCATGGATCCCCGTACCGGAGACGTGGGTTCCGCCGCGCAGGGCGGCCCTGGTCATGGCTGAGTCGGCGAACCTGGGGAGGCTGACCGTGGTGACGGGAACGTGCTCGGCGGCCTGTTCCAGCACCGTGGGGAAAGGCTGCCAGCGGTTCGGGTCTACGCCGGGATCCCAGTTGCCCAGCATGTTGACGACCTTGTCCTGTGCCGGGTCAAGGACGTCGTAGCCCACCATGCCGTGCTGTCCCGGCGGCAGGCCGGTGCCGAGCGAGGCCAGGGATGCCGCCGTCGTGGTGGGGAAAGCCGCGGTCAGGGTGCGTCCGCTGTCCTGCAGGGACCTCAGGTAGGGTGCGTGTCCGGAGCGCTGCTTGAGCAGGCTGCGTCCCAGGCCGTCCACCATGACCACACAGACCCGGCGGGCGGCGGGCAGTTCAAGGGTGTTTGCGAAGCCGGGAACCTGAAGGGCTGCGGCTGCGCTGGTGAGCACTTCGGCTACGGAACTGCGGCCGTAACCCGGTGCCTGGGGCAGGGGTTCGGAGGCGGGTGCTGCTTCCATGCCCCTTACCGCTGGTGGTGGCCGCGGTTGAACCGGCCGCCGATGCCGGGCATACGCTGCCGGTCGAGGGCGGGGTCCATGGCCCGGACATTCATGGTGTCCGTGTTGACCTTGCGCAGCGCCCGGGCGAAGGCCTTGGCGTTCTGGACGGCCTGGATGCCGTCTGCCTCAGCTGAGACCCGCAGGACGATGTCTTCCTGGGCGATGGTTCCGGTGTAGCCGTGGTCGGCTTCGCACTGGGGATCCGCACAGCCGGCCGGACCCATGTCCAGACGCTGGCCGCCGGACCAGGCGATAGCCAGCGTGAGTTCGCGGGCCTGGTCCGAAGGCTTGTAGTTCTGCGGCTGGGAGTACATGTAACCCAGCACCACGGAACGGATCTGCGTGACAGGCACGGACTCGGTGGAGACCTGCGCCATCATCTGCTCACCGGCTTCATCGAGCTGCTGGTCGTCAACGTGGGTGATCACCAGCATGTCCTCGGTCAGCACCAGGACGGTGATGTGCCGGTGCACTTCAGTCCGGTCAAAGTGCGTTTCCAGATGGATCAGATGGGAAAGCGGTTCGCGCCCGTCCAGGGCGTCATGAACAACGTCTGCCAGCAGCGTGGGGTAGAAGCCTGCGCGCTCCATGGAGGCGTCGAGGCTGCGGCGTTCAGCGGAAAGTAGCGGCGACATGCAACCAGTTTCCCCCAGATCCGCCCCGAGCACCTAAAAAGGCGCGCTGGGTGTGCATAAGTGAGGCAGGACGGCGGCGCCGGGCGCTAGTCGCGCAGGGCACGGCGGGCACTGTCGGTGCGCTGCTGCGGGTTGCCCAGCCGGACGTCGGCGCTCAGGACGGTAACGCCCTGAACCGAGACCAGCACCGGGTTGATTTCCAGCAGCGCTATTTCCGGGTGCTCGTCCTTCAGCAGCGCCACCCGGGCAATCAGGTCCTCAAGGGCCGCAACGTCCACCTTGGGCAGGCCCTGGTAGCCAAACAGCCTGCGCGAAGTACGCGGTGCCCTCACCAGATCCGCGATATCGACGCTGGTCAGCGGCGGAATGCCATGGGCCCAGTCATCCAGCAGGTTTACGGCGTCACCGGCGATTCCAAAGGACAGCACCGGCCCCAGCAGCGGGTCCTCAATGGCCCGCAGCACACATCCCTGGCCGGAGGGAGCCATGGACTGCACCTCGAGCTCAAAGCGGCCGTAGGGTTCCAGTGCGGTCCGCATTTCGGAGATGTTGCTGCGCAGGGACTGCTCGGAGGAAATGTTCAGCCGCACCCCGCCCAGGTCCAGGCGGTGCCGCAGATGTTCGTCCATGGTCTTGAGCACGACGGGCCAGCCCAGCTCATTGGCCGCCTGCACGGCTTCATCCTCGGTGCGGAAAGGCAGGGACGGAAGAACGCTGATCCCGTAGAAGCCGAGCAGCCGGGCCGTTTCGGCAGGGCCCAGCCGGAGCAGTTCGGTATTGGCCACCCGGGCCATCTGCTCGTCGATGTACGTCTGTGCACCTTCCGTGTCGACGCCGGCCGGTTCGGTGAAGTGGCCGTGTTCCCGGCCAGCCCATTCCGTGTACCGGACCAGCGCGGCCAGCGCGGTGACGGCTGCGCCCGGACTGGCAAAGCAGGGCAGGCCGGCTGGAAGCTCTGCACCGGCGGTGCTCTGCTCCCCGTCCGTCTCAGCCGGCACAGCCGGATCCCGGTTTGCCAGCACCCCTTCGCTGAGCTGGCTGGGATCCATAATCCCGGTAAACACAGCTACCACCGGTTTCCCGGCTTCGAGGGAGCAGTCGAGCAGTGTCTCGGCAATTGCGTCGTTGTGCAGTCCCGGCGCCGGAAGCAGGGTCACCACGGCGGAGTGCACCGCCTCGTCGGCAAGTGCCTTCGCTACGGCTTCCCGCAGCGCCGGCAGCGCCACGCTCTGGCCGCGGTCCAGGTCAAGGTCGGTGCACAGGTGCACCGCGTCCAGCTCGAGCGGAACGGCTGCATCCGCCAGGACCCGTCCCAGGGCAGCGGAGTTGCTCAGCACCGCCAGTCCCCTGCCGCGGGGCAGCGGCTGGCTGCAGGCGATCTGGGCAACGTCCATCAGCTGCTCGTTGGTGGGCACCCGGATGACGCCGGACTGGCGCAGCATCGCATCCAGAGCTCCCTGCGGCGCCTGGGTGAGGCGGACGGAATGCCCCGGCGGGAGCTGAAGGCCCGTGACGTCGGACTTGGCGACGATCACGGGCTTGCCGGTGGCCAGGCGGCGGGCAATGCGGGAGAACTTACGCGGGTTGCCTACAGATTCCAGGTACAGGCCCACAACCTTGGTGTCGGCGTCGTCCTCCCAGTACTGCATCACGTCATTGCCGGAGACGTCCGCGCGGTTGCCGGCTGAGATGGTGGAGGACAGTCCCAGCCGGCGGCGCTGGGCAGCGGCGTAGAGCAGGACGCCGATCGCGGCAGACTGGCTGAACAGGCCCAGTCCCCCGCGGCGGGGCAGGGCGGGCGCCATGGAGGCGTTGAGTGAGACTTCGGGGCGGGTGTTGATCAGGCCAAGGGACGCCGGCCCCAGCACGCGCATGCCGTTGGCCCGGGCGTAGCGCACCAGGCGGCGCTGGCGCGCCAGGCCTGCTTCGCCGTCGTCGAACCCTGCACTGACCACCAGCAGGTGCTTCACTCCGGCCGCAGCGCATTCCTCGGCCACGCACTGCACCTGGTCGTACGGGACGGCGATGACAGCCAGGGAGACCGGTTCCGGGATCTCGGAGATCTTGCCGTAGGAGACCATGCCCGCCAGCTCAAAGGCCTCGGGATTCACGGCGTAGACGCCGCCGGTGAAGCCGCCCTCAACGATGTGTTCCATCAGCTGGTAGCCAACGCTGCCCCACTCCCGGCTGGCACCAATCACGGCAATGGACGACGGCGCCAGCAGGTCCGCGACGCTGCGCGCCTCGGCGCGGTGTTCGCGGGACTCCATCACGGCGCGGGACTTCTCGGTGGGGTCGATGTCGAAGTCCAGGGCAATCACGCCGTCGTCGAACGCCCGGCGCACCTCATAGCCGGCATCCGCGAACACACTGAGCATCTTCCGGTTTTCCGGCAGCACTTCGGCGCTGAAGCGGCGGATCCCGTTCTCCCGCGCGGCGGCGGCGAGGTGTTCGAGCAGAATTGAACCGATTCCGCGGCCCTGGTGGTCATCGGAGATATTGAAGGCGACTTCAGCCTCGGTGGGGTCATCCAGGCGGTCGTACCGGCCGATGCCCACGATCTCGGAGCCGAGTGTGATGACAAACGCAACCCTGTCCCGGTAGTCCACGTTCGTAAAGCGCTTCAGCTCGCGGCCGCTCAGTTTAGCCTTGTAAGTAAAGAAGCGAAGATAGATGGAGCTTTGGGACTGGCGCATGTGGAATGCCTGCAACGCCTCGGCGTCGGACGGGGAAACGGGCCGCAGATGGCCTGTCCGCCCGTCCCGCAAAACGACATCAGCTTCCCAATATTCGGGGTATTGTCCCTGCTCCGCCATAGACTCAGAGTAGTGGGCATTTTTTGGAACCCGCCACCGAACCGCCACAAGGCACCGAAACCGACCCGTCACCACAACCTCAAGGACGCAAGAACTACATGGCCCGGCGCTCCGCCTCCGCACCCCCTCCCGGCGAACCCATCGCTGAGAACATCATCGACATTGATGTCACCACCGAGATGGAGGGGTCCTTCCTCGAGTACGCCTACTCGGTGATCTACTCACGCGCCCTGCCGGACGCCCGGGACGGCCTGAAACCGGTCCAGCGGCGCATCCTCTACATGATGGCGGAGATGGGACTTCGCCCGGACCGCGGGCACGTCAAGAGTGCACGCGTCGTGGGCGAGGTCATGGGCAAGCTGCATCCGCACGGCGACTCGGCCATTTACGACGCCATGGTCCGCATGGCCCAGGACTGGGCGCTGCGTCTGCCCCTGATCGACGGCCACGGCAACTTCGGCTCGCTCGACGACGGCCCCGCGGCATCGCGTTACACCGAAGCGCGGCTGGCCGCGGCGGCACTAACCCTGACGGACCACCTCGACGAAGACGTCGTGGACTTCGTTCCGAACTACGACAACCAGCTCATGCAGCCCGAAGTGCTGCCGGCCGCGTTCCCCAATCTGCTGGTCAACGGTGCCTCGGGCATCGCCGTCGGCATGGCCACGAACATGGCCCCGCACAACCTCGGCGAAGTGATCGCTGCTACCCAGCACCTGATCCGGCATCCCGAGGCAACCCTCGATGACCTGATGCGCTTTGTTCCGGGTCCGGATCTGCCCTCCGGCGGGCGGATCGTGGGCTTGGACGGCATTCGGGACGCCTACGCCACCGGACGCGGTTCCTTCAAGACCCGCGCCAAGGTGGAGGTGGAGCAGCTCACCGCCCGCCGGACCGGACTGGTGGTCACGGAACTGCCGTACATGGTGGGACCGGAGAAGGTGATCGAGAAGATCAAGGACGCGGTCACCTCCAAAAAACTGCAGGGGATTTCCGACGTCGTTGACCTCACGGACCGCCAGAACGGGCTCCGCCTGGTCATTGAACTGAAGAACGGGTTCAACCCCAAGGCCGTCCTGGCCCAGCTCTACCGCTACACCCCGATGGAAGATTCCTTCGGCATCAACAACGTTTCCCTGGTGGACGGACAGCCGCGCACCCTCGGCCTGGTTGAGCTGCTGCAGGTGTACGCATCCCACCGGCTGGGAGTTGTCCGCCGCCGCACCGCCTACCGCCTGGGCCGCAAGAAGGACCGCCTGCACCTGGTGGAGGGCCTGCTGATCGCGATCGTCGACATCGACGAAGTCATCCAGGTCATCCGGTCCTCGGAGGAGACGGCAGAGGCACGCACCCGCCTGATGTCCATCTACGACCTCACCGAAATCCAGGCCAACCACATCCTGGAACTGCGCCTGCGCCAGCTCACCAAGTACTCGCGGCTGGAACTTGAAAAGGAACAGGAAGAACTGCGCGCCGCCATCGAGGAGCTGCAGGCCATCCTGGATTCCGAGGAACGCCTGCGCGGGCTCGTGTGCGACGAACTCGGCGAAGTTGCCGCAAAGTACGCCACCCCGCGCCGTACCGTGCTGCTGGAATCCGAGGCCGTGGCCCCGCTGGCCTCCGAAGCCGTTGCTGTGAAGGCCGGCAAGGGAGCCAAGGCCGTGCTTCCGCTGCAGATTCCCGATGACCCCTGCTGGGTGATCCTCTCGGCCTCCGGGCAGCTGGCACGGACCTCCAACCAGGAACCCCTGGTCGAAGGCGGACAGCGGACCCGGCACGATGTTTTCCGCAGCGTTGTGGCTACCACGGCCCGCGGGGAAATCGGAGCGGTCACGTCCTCCGGCCGGATGATCCGCGTCCAGGTGATGGATATGCCGGCGCTTCCCCCGACCAACGGCCTGCCCAACCTTGCCGGCGGCGTGCCGGCAAAGGACTTCATGACCCTGGCCAAGGGTGAGAAGCTGATCGGTCTGGTGCCGCTGAACGCCGTCCTGGCCTTCGGCACCCGCAACGGCGTGGTGAAGCGCGTCAATCCGGACTACCCGTTGAACCGGGATGACTGGGAAGCGATTACGCTCAAGCCGCGCGATGAAGTTCTTGGCGCCGCCGTGGCCGCGAACGACGACGACGAGCTGGTCTTTGCGACCAGAGGCGCCCAGCTGCTTCGTTTCCCCGCTTCGACGGTGCGCCCGCAGGGCCGGACCGCCGGCGGCGTGGCCGGCATGAAACTCGGTGAAGGGGACGAGGTGATCTTCTTCGGCGTGGTTGCTGCCGGTGACCCGGACGCCGTCGTCGTCACTGTTGCCTCCGGCACGGAGACGATTCCGGGAACACCGGGCGGATCAGTGAAGGTGACTGATTTCTCCGAGTACCCGGCCAAGGGACGTGCCACCGCCGGTGTGCGGGCACACCGTTTCCTGAAGGGTGAAGACGCACTGGTGGTTGCCTGGGCGGGCCATGGTCCGGCCAAGGCAGCCGCAGCGAACGGCGTGGCGCGCGCGCTGCCCACCGAACACGGCCGCCGGGACGGATCCGGTGTTCCGCTGGCGAGCCCGGTGGAACACATCGGCCCCAGCCTGACGGCACCTTAACGCCCAATGGGCCGGACCTGGAATTCCAGGTCCGGCCCATTGTTTGTTCGCGGGGTGTTATTTGCCGAAGCTGCGCAGCCGAAGCGAGTTCGCCACCACCAGTACCGAGCTCGCTGCCATGGCAGCGCCGGCAATCATGGGGTTCAGCAGCCCAAAAGCAGCCACCGGGATGCCCACCGCGTTGTAGAAGAACGCCCAGAACAGGTTGACCTTGATGGTCCGCAGCGTACGGCGGGAGAGTTCGATCGCCGTCGCTACCTGCTCCAGCGAGCTGCCCATCACGGTAAGATCTGCCGCTGCCATGGCCGCGTCGGTTCCGGAGCCCATCGCAATACCCAGGTCCGCCTGGGCCAGCGCGGCGGCGTCGTTCACGCCGTCACCCGCCATGGCCACCGTGGCGCCCTCCGCCTGGAACCGGCGCACCGCCTCCACTTTGCCTTCCGGGCGGACGTCAGCGAGCACGTCCTGCGGGGCGATCCCGACTTCCCGGGCCACGGCTTGGGCCACAACGGCGTTGTCACCGGTCAGCAGAACCGGACGCAGCCCCAGGGCAACCAGCCGCGCCACTGCCCCGCGGGAACCGTCTTTGATGGTGTCCTGCAGGCTGATAACGCCCGCGGCAACCCCGTCCACAGCCACCACGACTGCGGTGGCACCGGTTTCCTGTTCCCGGCGCAGCGCGTCGGCGGCGCGTTCATCCAGGCTGATGCTGTTTTCCTCCAGCCAGCCGGGCCGGCCGGCGACCACGCTGTGTCCGGCAACCGTGCCGCGGACACCGCCGCCGGGTGAGGAAAGGAAACCGCTGACGGGTTCCAGTCCCGGTCCGGCTTCCGCTGCTGCGGCGATGGACCGGGCGATCGGGTGCTCACCGGCGTTCTCGAGGGATCCGGCCAGGCGCAGCAGAGTTGATTCGTCCGGCACGCCGGCTCCGGGCAGCAGGACTGTACGGGCCACGGCGAGCTTGCCGCTGGTGACGGTTCCGGTTTTGTCCAGCAGGATTGTGTTGACCGTGCGGGTATCCTCCAGGACCTGCGGGCCCTTGATCAGGATGCCCAGCTGGGCTCCGCGGCCGGTTCCGGTGAGCAGGCCCACCGGTGTGGCCAGGCCCAGTGCACAGGGGCAGGCGATCACCAGCACGGCAACGGCGGAGACAAACGCGCTCTGGACGTCTCCGGTGATCAGCAGCCACAGGATAAAAGTGACGACGGCGATGGCCAGGACCACCGGTACGAACACGGAGCTGATCCGGTCCGCCAGCCGCGCGATGGGCGCCTTGCCGGACTGGGCGGCGCTGACCAGCGCACCCATCTGGGCCAACGTGGTCTCACTGCCCACCCGAGTAGCCCGGACCAGCAGCCGTCCGGAAGTGTTCACCGTGGCGCCGGTGACCGGATCGCCGGCGTGTACTTCCACCGGCAGGGATTCGCCGGTGATCAGCGCGGCGTCGATCGCCGATTCTCCGTCGACCACAATTCCGTCAGTGGCAACCTTCTCCCCCGGGCGCACTACAAACACGTCGCCGGGAACCAGCTCACCGGCCGGGATCAGCACTTCGCGTCCGTCGCGGAGCACCACGGCGTCCTTGGCCCCCAGACTGAGCAGGGAGGTCAGGGCATCGGCCGCACTGGTTTTGGCGCGGGCTTCGAGGTACCTGCCCAGGAGCAGGAAGGTGGTGACTACGGCGGCGACTTCGAAGTAGAGATGCGCACCTTCGCTCATGCCCGGATCGGCCGTCAGCCCCGGATTCGCGATGAGCTGTCCCAGGGAAAACAGGTAGGCTGCGCTGACGCCGATGGACACGAGGGTGTCCATCGTTGAGGCCAGGTGGCGGGCATTGACCGCAGCGGCACGATGGAAGGGCCAGGCGGACCAGAGGACCACGGGCAGCGAAAGCGCTGCTACTACCCAGCCCCAGTTCGGGAACGCGAAGGCAGGTACCATGCTGATCAACAGGACCGGAACGGTGAGGATGGCCGCAGTAATCAGGCGTGGACGCAGCTGTGCTGCGGTGCCGCCGTGCGCCATGTGGTCCTCATGGTCGCCGTGGCCTGCGGGGACGGCTACCTTCGCGGAGTAGCCGGCCGCTTCGACGGTTGCCACCAGCTGGTCGTCTGAGACGCCGGCCGGAACCCGGACCGTAGCCGAGTTCAGCGGCAGATTGACGCTGGCCTGCACGCCTTCGATCTTTCCCAGCTTGCGCTCCACGCGGTTGACGCAGGAAGCGCAGGTCATGCCCTGAATGTCCAGCGACACCTCGCGCTCTGCGTGCAGGTGCTGCTGTTCACGGGTTGTCATGAGACTCCTTTCAGCCCACCACCGTGTAACCCGCTTCAGCGACGGCTTCGCCGAGCAGTTCGGGTGCAATGGGTTCCGTAGACGTGACGACTGCAGTGGACACGCCGTCTGCCACCAGATCCACACGGACGTCCTTCACGCCCTCGACGGCGGTGAGTTCTTCCGTGACCGATGCGACGCAGTGCCCGCAGGTCATCCCCGAAATGCTGAGCTGGGTTTCCATAGCTGTGTTCCTCCTCCGCGGGGCGCCCGCCCCGCTCTCTGTATGTTTTTTGGGCCGCTCACCGAAGGAGCCGGCCGATGGCCTGGGTTGCTTCCTGAACCTTGACGTCCACAATTGACGGATCCCCGGCTTCTTCTGCTTCCCGCGCGGCGGTCACCACGCAGTGGGAGATGTGGTCCTGGACCAGTCCAAGGCTGAGGGCATGCAGCGCCTTCGTCACGGCGGAGACCTGGGTCAGTACATCGATGCAGTACTTGTCTTCATCCACCATCCGGGCAATCCCCCGGACCTGTCCCTCAATCCGCTTCAGCCGCCGCAGGTAGGCTTCCTTGTCGCTCGAATAGCCCCGCTCCGGTTCCACATCCACAGCCACGTCCGCTGCATCGAGTGCGCTGGTGTCCATTATTCGACCTCCCGCTAAGTACCTGCCAACACCTGCGAATGTATACCCCCTATGGGTATAGGTCAAGTACCCCAAGGGGGTATCTGAGGAGCAATAGGAGCCGGTTCCACGGGACGCTGGCGTAAGGTGGGACGCGTGGCAAAGAAAGAACTGACCAGCGCGGCAGAGGACTACCTCAAAGTCATCTGGACGGCACAGGAATGGACGGACGCGCCGGTTACCGTCTCTGCCCTCTCGGCCCATCTGGGCTTCTCTGCATCCTCGGTTTCCGAGGCAGTGAAGAAACTCGCGGCCCAGGGGTTCCTGACCCACGCTCGCTACGGTTCCGTGGCCCTAACTCCCACCGGCGAGCAGGCGGCAGTGAACATGGTGCGGCGCCACCGGCTGATTGAGACGTTCCTGGTCGAGTATCTCGGGTACGGCTGGGATGAAGTGCACGACGAAGCCGAGAACCTCGAACACGCGGTCTCCGACAAGATGGTTGAAGCTCTGGCAGTACGCCTGGGCCACCCGGTCCGGGATCCGCACGGGGACCCGATTCCCGCGCCCGACGGCAGCCTTCCGGCGCTGGACGCGGCCCGCCTCAGCCACAGCGAACCGGGCACCCGGCTGCGTATTGCCCGTGTCTCGGACAACAGCCCTGAACTGCTACGCTATCTGGGCGGCATGGGTCTGGGACTGGACACGGAGGTCAGCATCCTGGAACGCCAGGCTTATGCAGGCACCATGACTCTTGAACGTGCCGGTGACCGGGTGGAACTCGGCCTCCCTGCCGCCGAGGCCATCTGGGTGGTGCAGGCTTAACCGGCTTCAGGATGCAGCGGCAGGTCGTAGACAACCTGGCGGCTCACCGGCCGGTAGCCCAGCTGTTCGTAGATGCGCAGCGCACCGGACGGGTTCTCGGTGTCCACGCCCAGGCCCGCGTTCTGCATTCCCGAGGCGGTGAAGCGGCGCATCGCTTCGGCCAGCATCGCCGGGGCAATCCCCTTGCCGCGCCAGGGGCGCAGCACGCCGAGCAGCTCGGTGTAGCCCTCGGAATAGCCAAAGATTGCCGGTGACTCCGGGTCGTAGCTGGCCAGCTGATACGCGGCAATGTCCCCGGAGGACGTCTCCAGAACCACAAAGCTCCAGTCGGGCCGGAACTGCGGATGGCCCACCGTGAACCGCCAGTTCTCCGGGTCCCGGGGTTCGCTCCCCCAGTGATCCAGGAACGCCTCGTTGTGGGCAAGGCGCAGCCGTTCAGAGATCTCCTCGGAGAAGGTTCTGAATTCCATACCCGCAGGCAGCTCCGCGTCCGGCAGATCGCCGTCGAGCGGGCGGGTCATTTCGGTGAAGTACCTGCTCACGCGGGCGCCCACGGATTCCAGCAGCGCCAGGTGGGACGGATTGTTCGCCTCGGCACAACTGCGCAGCAGGGGACCCTCGCCGTCACGCTCCTGCACCCGGACGCGGGCGCGGGCTGCCTGCCACCGGTAGACCGCCGTGCCGATCCCCCGCCGGCGCCAGGCAGGATCCACTCCGCCGAACCCGATCGCCCGGACTGAGTCCGGATTCAGGTTCACCAGACCGAAGGCCCGCGGCACGCCGTCGGCGTCTATGCCCAGCAGCGAGTCCAGTTCAGGATCATTGCCAGGGCGCTGGAGCGCGTGCTCAAGGTCCGCGCGGTCTTCTGCCCATCCCGGCTTATCCACTTCCACCATGCGGCGGATCAGGTCATGCCAGTTATCCAGGTCTGCAGCCGTGATGGGACGCCACGCCAGCTGCGTCTGCGGTCCGGGCAGGTGCACAGTGTTTGTTGAGGCCATGGCTCCTAGCGTAGGGCAAGGCTGCTTTTGGCCGCACCAAGCTCAAGCGTGCGGCTGCACCAGGCGGCATCGGCCGGATTGTGGGTCACCACCACCACGGTCTTGCCGGCCAGGCCGGAGGAAAGGTCCGCCATCAGCCGGCGTCCGGCTGCCGGGTCCAGGTGCGCCGTGGGCTCGTCCAGCAGCACAATGCCGGCTTCGGTCAGCAGGGCACGTGCCACGGCAAGGCGCTGGCGCTGCCCGCCGGAGAGCCGGTGTCCGCCGTTGCCGATCCGGGTGTCGATTCCGTCTTCCAGCTCGGCAACGAGCCCGCCAAGACCCACGGCGTCCAGGGCTGCCAGCATTTCCGCCTCGCTCGGGGCGTTGGACCGGTCGCGGCTGATCAGCAGGTTGCCGCGCAGCGTGGAATCGAACAGGTGCGCCTCCTGAGGGCACCAGGCCATGCCGCGGGCTTCCCGGCTGAACTCCGACGCCGGGCGTCCGCCGATGCGGAACGTACCGGCCTGGGGCTGCAGGAATCCAAGCAGCACACCCAGCAGGGTGGACTTGCCACTGCCGGAGGGACCAGTGACGGCCAGCCACTCCCCCGGCTCCAGGCTGAGATCGACGCCGCTGAGCACGTCGCGGGATCCGCCCGGGTAGCGGTAGCGGATGCCGGACAGTTCGATGCTGCCCGGGACCGAAACCGCCGGGGAGACAGCGCCGTCGGGCTGCGTGCCGGGATCCACCGAATCCGATCCGAGGTCCGGCAGCACTTTGTCTCCCAGCACCCGCCAGGCGGTGAGCTGCTGAATGGACCCGTTGACCGCTGCGAAGCACTCAAGCAGGGCCAGCTGCATCAGCACGATCACGGCGGCAACGGTGGCGGGGACGCCCTGTGCCAAGGTCAGGATCCACAGTGCGGACCCGGCGCAGGCCAGCGCGGTCAGGGCGTTGGCAAGTCCCTGGGCCCAGGCGCTGCGGCGGGCGGCTCCTGCTGCAGCGGCGTCCAGCAGCCGCTGGCGGGCGACCACCGGGGTGGCGGAGGTGTTGGCTTCGAGGTCACGGGAGGCGGAGAGCAGCTTGGCCATGGATGCCATGGCTTTGGACTGCAGGGTCACGGTCCGCGCGCGGGCTGCGGCGTCGGCCCAGTGCGCGAGGGCGGGGGCACCAATGAGCCCCACCAGGCATAGGCCGATCTGCACCCAGAGTGCTTCCGGAATCAGGATGCCGGTGGCGATGCAGGCGGCAACCGCCGTCACAAAGGCGGTCAACGGGGCAAAGACCACGCGGGGTGCAATGTCACGCAGTTCATCGACGTCACCCACCAGGCGTTCGAGTGCTCCGCCCCCGCGGGCCAGGCGGCGCCAGCCTTCGGGACGGTTCAGCAGCCCGTTCCAGAGCCGGATGCGGATCGAGTTGGTGGCACGGAAAACGGCGTCGTGCAGGTGGAGACGTTCACGGTAGCGCAGCACGGCACGGCCGATGCCGAAGAACCGTACGCCCACAATCGCGGTGAGCAGGTACAGGATCGGCGGCTGCTCGGAGGCGCGGACAATCAGCCAGCCGGAGAGCGCGCTGAGGGCGACGGCGAAGATGGTTGCGCCGGTGCCGTAGGCCAGCGCCTTCAGGAACTGGGGGCTCCAGGGACGCAGGACCAGCAGGTTCTTCCACAGCGGCTGGTGCACGTAGCCGGCCTGCGCCGTGGAGCCGCTGAACTGCTTCTCCTCGGGTGCCAGTGCGGCGGCAGGCAGCGGGGCAGGCTCGTCGTCAGGCGCGGAAACTTCGTTCCCGACCGGAATGCGCATGCCGGCGATTGCCGCGGTCCGCCGGTCGTGGGCGACCAGCAGGACGGTACAGCGTGGACGGAGCCGGGCCAGGGCGGCCCGCACTGCCGCGGCGCTGGATTCATCCAGATGCGCCGTGGGTTCGTCAGCCAGCAGGACGCCGACGCCGGGAACATTCCGGACGCGGGCGATGGCCCGTGCCACGGCAACCCGGCGCTGTTCGCCGGGGCTGAGGTCTGCGGTGTGTGCATCCAGCAGGTGCAGGGAGCTGATCTCTGCCAGCGCCTGCTCGGCGGCGGTGCGCTGTTCGCCGGGGTCCGCGAGTCCGGAGTAAAGACCGATCTCCGCGGCCACGGTTTCCTCCACCAGCACGGGGTGCTGCGGAATCCAGGCCACCCGGGCCCGGTCCACGCCGGAGGCTTGACCGCTGATCCGCATTCCGGCACCGTCCCGGCGCAGGCCTGCCAGCACTTCAAGGACGGTGGTCTTGCCGCTGCCGCTGGGTCCGGTAAGGGCGGCAATGGCTCCGGCGGGAACGGAGAAGGAGAGGTCTTCGAGCACGGGGTCGGGACGCCCCTCGTACTGAACGGTGAGACCGCGTACCCTCACGCCGCCGTCGTCCGCCTGTGCAGACTGAGCGAGCGGACGGGCAGCCGGGGCGTCGAGGACGGCATTGGTGCGTTTCAGGGCTTCCAGCCCGTCTTCGCTGGAGTGGTGGGCGGTGCCCAGGTCACGCAGCGGCTGGTAGCACTCCGGCGCCAGGATCAGTGCCAGAAGGCCCATTTCCAGGGACATGTCTCCGTGCACCAGGCGCACGCCGATGAAGACGGCCACCACGGCCACGGAGATCGTGGCGATCAGTTCAAGTGCCAGGGAGGACATAAAGGCCACGCGCAGGGTTTCAAGCGTGGTGACGCGGTAGCGGTCGGCGACGTCGCGCAGGGCGCGGGTCTGCGCGCGTGCCCTGCCCAGACCGACCAGCACCGGCAGGCCCTTGGCCAATTCCAGCATGTTGTCCGAGAGCCGGTTCAGGGCCTCGATGGCCTTGGCCGTTTTGTCTCCGGTGTGCAGACCAATGAGGATCATAAACACCGGCACCAGCGGAACGGTCAGGACAATAACGACGGCGCTGACCCAGTCTGCGGTAAGGATGCGGACGCCGACCAGCAGCGGCAGCACCGCACAGGTCACCAGGGCCGGCAGGTACTTGGCGTAGTAGTTGTCCAGGCCGTCCAGTCCGCGGGTCAGCAGGACGCTGAGCGCGCCCGGACCCATGCCGGGAACGCTGCCGCCGTCGGCCAGGACCCGTTCTGTGAGCTGACCGCGCAGTTCGTCCTTGACCCCGGCCGCGGCCCGCTGCGCCACGGTTTCCTGGGCCCACATGGCCAGGGACCGCAGCACTGCACCGCTGATGCCCGTCGCGGCAACGTATCCCCAGTCCGGGCTGCCGGCGGCGAGGCCGGCAATGCCGGCGGCCACGCCGGTTGCCAGCAGCACCAGGGCCAGGGCTTTGACCGCAGCGACGAGTCCCAGCAGATACAGTGCCCGGCGGCTGGTGGCACTGACGGGAAGGACAGGTTTCATTGGACAGAGATCTTATGGACGTCGGGGATGGACTGTGTGCTGACGCGCTTGCGGAAGACCCAGTAGGTCCAGCCCTGGTAGAGAAGCACAATCGGCAGACCGAACACGGAGACCCAGGTGATCACCTTGAGCGTGTACGGGGTCGAAGAGGCATTCTCCACGGTCAGGTTCCAGGCTGCATCAAGCGTGGACGGAAGCACCACGGGGTACATTGCGGCGAAGATCGAGACGGCACCGGCCAGCAGGAACACGCCGAGTAAAGCAAAGGACAGGCCCTCCTTGCCACGGTAGGCCATCAGCCAGGCCACCACTACGGCCACGACGGCCACCGCCAGCGGGATCAGGGAGAAGAGTTCACCGCTGAGGAACTGGACACCGACAGCCCAGAGCGCCAGCGGCAGAATGCCAAGCGGGAGCCAGCGCACCAGGGCGCGCCGCGCGCGGTGGCGGATCTCGCCGTCGGTCTTCAGCATCAGGAAGGCGCAGCCGTGTACCAGCGCGAATCCGACGACCGCCAGTCCGCCCAGAACCGCCCAGGGGGTCAGCCAGGCGAAGGCGCCGCCCACCCGGTCGCCGTTCTCATTCAGCGGCAGGCCGGTGGAGGTCAGGGCCAGTGCCGCACCGACGCCGAAGGCGCTGACGAAGGAACCCAGGGCCATGGCCCAGTCCCAGCGGTCGCGCCAGCGCTGGGTATGGCCCTTACCGCGGTACTCGATGGCGACGGCGCGGAAGATCAGGCCCAGCAGCACCAGCGTCAGTGGAAGGTAGAGCGCCGAGAAGAGCGAGGCGTACCAGTACGGGAACGCGGCGAACGTCATGGCGCCGGCGGTGACAAGCCAGACTTCATTGCCGTCCCAGACCGGACCGATGGTGTTCAGCAGGACCCGGCGTTCGCGCTCGTCGCGGGCGAACACCTTCATAAGCATGCCCACGCCGAGGTCGAAGCCTTCGAGGAAGAGATAGCCGACCCACAGGAAGGCGATAACGATGAACCAGAACGTTGCAAGCGTCATTTTGTGTCTCCGGTGGCGCTAGTAGGCGAAATCGAGAACGTCGTCGGACTTCCGTCCGCCTGGCTGGCCCGGGGTGTCCTCCGAGTCGGAACCCGGCCCGTCGCCGTCGTCCGCCGCATGGAGCAGCTCCGGCATGGCTGAGGGAACTCCGCCCTTGACGTACTTGAAGAGCAGCTTCACTTCAACGATCAGCAGCGCCAGGTAGATGACCGTGAAGGAGATCACCGAGAAGAGCAGCTCCGCCATGCTCACTCCCGGCGAAACGGCCGCCGCCGTGAACATAAAGACGTTGTCTATGCCGCTGAAGCTGGGGTTGGGAACCACCACGAAGGGCTGCCGGCCCATTTCGGTGAAGATCCAGCCGGCGCTGTTGGCTCCGAAGGGAGCCAGGATGCCGAACACGGCCAGCCGCATCAGCCACTTGGACTCCGGCACCGTGCCCTTGCGGGTAATCCACAGCGCTACGGCGGCCGCACCGGCGGCGATGGCGCCGAACCCGATCATGATGCGGAAGCCCCAGTAGGTCACGGACATAACCGGCAGGTAGTCGATTTCCTGGCCGGCCTGTTCGCCGTACATCGGATCATCCGGCAGGTGGGTACCGTACTTTTCCTGGTACTCCGGGATCAGGGTATTCACGCCGTCAACGGGAGTATTGAAGTCACCGTTGGCGAGGAAGGACAGGACACCCGGCACCTCAATCAGGGTCTTGACGTCCTCACAGTCCCGGGCGCCGACATCGCCGACGGAAAGGATGGAGAAGGAGGTTCCGTTGTGGCAGGCAGCTTCGGCGGCGGCCATCTTCATGGGCTGCTGTTCGAACATCAGCTTGCCCTGCAGGTCACCGGTAATCGCGGTGCCCGCGAATGCCACGACGGCGACGGCGGCGCCGATGCGCAGTGCCTTGATCCAGACGTTGTAGTCCGTCTTGTCCCGGCCGATCGCGGCGTTCTCGCCCACCACGACGCGTCCGTTCTCATCCACTGTGTCGATGCCGTCGCGGCGCCGCTTCCACAGGTGGTACCAGGAGATGCCGAGCAGGAACCCGCCGGCCACGGCGAAGGCGCCGGTGATGGTGTGCGGGAAGGCAACCAGCAGGGTGTTGTTGGTGAGGACCGCCCAGAAGTCGGTCATGACTGCGCGGCCGTCCACCAGTTCCACGCCGACGGGGTGCTGCATCCAGGAGTTGGCAGCCAGGATGAAGTAGGCAGACAGGGCCGAGGCACCGGTGGCCAGCCAGATGGTGGCGAGGTGGATCTTCTGCGGCAGTCGTTTCCAGCCGAAGATCCACAGTCCCAGGAAGACCGACTCAGTGAAGAAGGCCAGCAGGGATTCAAGCGCCAGCGGTGCGCCAAAGACGTCACCGACGAACCGGCTGTACTCGCTCCAGGCCATGCCGAACTGGAACTCCTGGACCAGGCCGGTGGCCACGCCCATGATGAAGTTGATCAGGAACAGCTTGCCCCAGAACTTGGTCAGGCGCAGGTACTCTTCCTTGCCTGTGCGGACCCAGGCGGTCTGCAGGGCGGCCACGACCAGGCCAAGGCCGATGGTCAGCGGAACCATGAGGAAGTGATACACCGTAGTAATGCCGAATTGCCACCGGGCAATGTCCAATGCTTCCACGTGCAGGTCCTTAGTTATGTAATGTTCTACAGACTGTAGAACTTCGTTCTTCTACGAATCGTAGAACACGACCTGACATATTTCTACAATCTGTAGAGAGATGTGACGAAAGCCGGTATTGTTAAGGACCGCGGTAGGGAACCTAAGGACCAGCCGCACAGGAAAACTAGGCCGGGGCGACCTCCCGGACCCGGGACCGGATGACGAAGGAAGTACGGACTATGGCTACTCTCGGAGAGCTTGAGCGAGCGATGATGGACCTGCTGTGGGAGTCATCCGAGGCGTTGACGGCCAATGAGCTCCGCGAACGCCTGGCACAGAATGACGCCGGGCGCGCCGAGGCGAAAGGCCTGGCGGTCACCACGGTCCTCACCGTGCTTTCACGCCTGGAGAAGAAGGCCCTCGTGGCCCGCGAACGTGACATCCGCCCCCACCGGTACCGTGCCGTAACGAGCCGCGCCGAGCACACCGCCGAACTTATGCATGAGGTCCTCGGCTCCGCGAACGACCGCGAGGCTGTCCTGGCCCGCTTCGTCGGTTCCGTCTCCGCAACCGAAGCGCAAACCCTGCGCAGGCTGCTCGACGGCGCCTAGGCCACCGGTCCGCGCCCCGTATGTTCTGGGCCTCGTATTTCCTCGCTGCACTGGCAGTGATCCTCGCCTGGCCGGTTCCGGTTGTGCTGTCGCGCGCCAAGTGGCCGGCGCGCTCCCCCTTTACCGCAATGGTGTTGTGGCAGTCGATCGCCCTGGCCGGCGGATTGTCCATGATCGGAGCCATGCTGACCTGGGGCCTGGAGCCCATCGGTGACAACCTGGCCCAGGGATTGCATGGACTCTGGGATATTCTCCTGCAGCAGCGCTCGGTTGAAGCCCTGGGCCTGGTCCACGTGTTTGCCATCAGCGCAGCCGTGCTGCTGAGCGTGCACCTGGTCTTCACCCTGCTGCTGACCTATTACCGCATTGTCTCCGGCCGGCGCCGCCACCGCGACATGCTGAACTTACTGAGTTCCCCGTCGCTGAATACGCCCGCAACGGTGGTCATCCCGCACCCCTCCCCCGTCGCCTACTGCCTTCCCGGCGGAGCCCAGTCCGTCACGGTCCTCTCGGACGGGCTGATGGACATCCTCTCCGAGGAGGAGCTCTCCGGGGTACTGACGCACGAGAAGGCGCACCTCAGCCAGCACCACCATCTGCTGCTCTGGGCCTTCGCGGCCTGGCGGGCGGCCCTGCCGTGGCTGCCCACCTCGCAGCTGGCCCAGCGGTCGGTGAACGAACTAATTGAGATGCTCGCCGACGATGAGGCGCTCAAGAAGGTTGACCGTCCAACACTGATCCGCGCCGTAGCCATCGTAGGCTCCGCCTCGACCTCGGGTGCCGGGGCAGACACCGCAGCGAGCCTGCCGGGTTCTTCAGCTCCTGCGGTTGCCGGCGGAGGCGTTGAAGACGAAACCGGGATGGCAGCACGGCTCAGCCGGCTGCTCACGCCCCAGCCCCCGCTGCCCCGCTGGGTGAACATCCTCATCCAGGCAGCAGCGGTGCTGCTGCTGGCGGTACCCACGGTGCTGCTGTTTGCCCCCGGCCTGATCCACGGCTGACCGGCCTGATTCTCCGGTCCGGCCTGGCCGCTAGGCGTCGATGCGGTCCCGGTCCAGCATGGCCGCACCGGCGATGATGAACTCCTTGCGCGGCGCGACGTCGCTGCCCATCAGCAGCTCAAAGGTGGCTTCATCCACGTGGCGCTCGGCTTCCGCAGCTTCGCTGAGCCGGATCCGGCGCAGGGTGCGGTGGCGGGGATCCATGGTGGTCTCGGCCAGCTGGTCGGCATCCATCTCCCCCAGGCCCTTGTAGCGCTGGATCGGTTCCTTGAAGCGCTTGCCTTCCTTCTCCAGCTTGGCAAGGAGCTGATGCAGCTCCTTCTCGCTGTACGTGTAGACCATCTCGTTGGCCTTGGATCCGTGGTTGATGACTTCCACCCGGTGCAGCGGAGGCACGGCGGCGTAGACGCGGCCGGCCTCGACCAGCGGGCGCATATAGCGGAAGAACAGCGTCAGGAGCAAGGTCCGGATGTGGGCGCCGTCGACGTCGGCGTCCGTCATAAAGATCACCTTGCCGTAACGTGCCGCATCCAACTGGAAGCTCCGGCCTGAGCCTGCACCCACCACCTGGATCAGGGCAGCACACTCGGCGTTGGACAGCATGTCCGACACAGAGGCTTTCTGGACGTTGAGGATTTTTCCGCGGATGGGCAGCAGCGCCTGGAAATCGGAGGACCGTGCCAGCTTGGCCGTTCCCAGGGCCGAGTCGCCCTCCACGATGAACAGTTCCGAGCGCTCATTGTCGTCGATCCGGCAGTCCGCGAGTTTCACGGGCATGGACGAGGTTTCCAGGGCATTCTTCCGCCGCTGGGTTTCCTTGTGGACCCGGGCGGAGATGCGGGACTTCATCTCCGAAACCACTTTTTCAAGCAGCAGGGCAGTCTGTGCCTTGTCGCCGCGTGCCGGCGAATTTAGCCTGGCCGTGATTTCCTTTTCGACAACCTTGGAGACGATCGACCGCACCGCGGAGGTGCCGAGGATCTCCTTGGTCTGGCCTTCAAACTGCGGCTCTGCCAGCCGGACGGTCAGCACGGCGGTGAGCCCGGCGAAGACGTCGTCCTTCTCGATCTTGTCATTGCCGGCCTTCAGCTTGCGGGCGTTGGCCTCAATGACCTTGCGGAAGGTCTTCAGCAGCGCCTGCTCGAAGCCGGCCTGATGCGTGCCGCCCTTGGGGGTGGCAATGATGTTCACGAAACTGCGGATGCTGGTTTCATAGCCGATCCCCCAGCGCAGGGCGATGTCCACTTCGCACTCACGCTCGACTTCGGTGATCTTGCTGTGCCCGCGCTCATCCAGGACGGGAACGGATTCCTTGAACTTGCCGGCCCCATGAAGCCGCCAGATGTCCGTAACGGCCGCGTCTGCGGCGAGGAACTCGACGAACTCCGAGATGCCGCCGTCGTGGTGGAACACTTCCTCCACCGGACCGTTCTCGCCCGGCGTTCCAGGCAGGCGGCGTTCGTCGCGGAGCGTGATCCGCAGGCCGGGAACCAGGAAAGAGGTCTGGCGGGCACGGGCCTCGAGTTCGGCGTAGGAGAACTTGGCGTCCGGGGTGAAGATCTGCCGGTCTGCCCAGTATCGGATCCGGGTGCCGGTGACCCCGCGCTTGGCTTTTCCAACCACCTCGAGCTTGCTGCTCTCCAGGAACGGAGTGAACTTCGCCTCAGGGGACGGCTTCGATCCAGTGTCGGCAAAGACGCCGGGCTCGCCGCGCCGGAAGGTCATCTGGTAGGTCTTGCCGGCACGGTCCACCTGGACGTCCAGCCGCGAGGAGAGCGCGTTGACGACGGAAGCGCCGACGCCGTGCAGGCCGCCGGAGGCTGCGTAGGAACCGCCGCCGAACTTGCCGCCTGCATGGAGCTTGGTGAAGACCACCTCCACGCCGGAGAGGCCGGTCTTGGGTTCGATGTCCACGGGGATGCCGCGGCCGTCGTCGTGGATTTCAACGGAGTTGTCTGCGTGCAGGATGATCCGGATGCTCTGCCCGTAGCCGGCCAGAGCCTCATCAACGGAGTTGTCGATGATTTCCCAAAGGCAGTGCATAAGGCCGCGGGAATCGGTGGAGCCGATGTACATGCCGGGGCGCTTCCGGACAGCCTCAAGGCCCTCGAGGACGGAAAGGTGCCGGGCGTTGTACTCAGTATCCAGGGGGACCACGGTGCTGAACTCCTAGGGCCGGTTAGGCGGCCGTGTTTTGCGTAGGGAAGCCTTGCGGCTGGGCAGCCGGCGGAAACCGGCCTTCTACAAGGTTAATGCCCCGCGGTGACAGTGCGTGGCAGCGACTCAGCCGCACCCCCCTGCCTGCCTGTCTCCCCACCTCAAACTGTGAACGCCGCCACGCCCGCGCCGGCCCTGTGTTGCTACTCATTGGTACGCGCAGAGCGAAAGACTCACCGAAATGGAAAGGGCTGCCCGGCAAAGGTGGTTATATGAAGTATCAACACCCTTAAGGAGGCACTCATGACAGCAGCAGTTGCTACACGTCAACTAAACACGCTGGACCGCTGTGACCGCTGCGGCGCTCAGGCTTACGTGCGCGCGGTATTGGAATCCTCCGGTGGGGAACTGCTCTTCTGCGCTCATCACGCCCGGGCAGTGGAGGCCAACCTTCGGCCCCTGACCTCTGAGTGGCAGGACGAAAGTGCTCGCCTGCACCAGAAGGCCGCTACGACGGAAGACTAATTCCGGACAGCAGTCCAAGACTTGGCGAGGGCCTCTCCGTTACGGAGGGGCCCTCGTTCTGTCTCTGGTTCCAGCTGGCCCAAACCCAGCCGGATCAAAGCAAAAAGCAGTGCCCCCGCGTTCACCGCGGAGGCACTGCTTTTATTGCTTAGCTATGGAGTCTTAGTCCAGGTAGTCCCGCAGGACCTGGGACCGCGACGGGTGGCGCAGCTTGGACATCGTCTTGGACTCGATCTGGCGGATCCGCTCACGGGTCACGCCGTAAACCTTGCCGATTTCGTCCAGGGTCTTCGGCTGCCCGTCGGTGAGACCAAAACGCATTGCCACAACGCCGGCTTCACGCTCGGAGAGCGTGTCGAGGACGGAGTGCAGCTGTTCCTGCAGCAGGGTGAAGCTCACGGCGTCTGCCGGGACAACCGCTTCGGAGTCCTCGATCAGGTCGCCGAACTCGGAGTCGCCGTCCTCGCCAAGCGGGGTGTGCAGGGAGATGGGCTCGCGGCCGTACTTCTGGACCTCGACAACCTTCTCCGGCGTCATGTCCAGTTCAAGTGCCAGCTCTTCGGGCGCGGGCTCGCGGCCCAGGTCCTGGAGCATCTGGCGCTGCACGCGGGCCAGCTTGTTGATGACTTCAACCATGTGCACCGGGATGCGGATGGTGCGGGCCTGGTCTGCCATGGCGCGGGTAATCGCCTGGCGGATCCACCACGTGGCGTAGGTCGAGAACTTGAAGCCCTTGGTGTAGTCGAACTTCTCGACCGCACGGATCAGGCCCAGGTTGCCTTCCTGGATGAGGTCGAGGAAGAGCATGCCGCGGCCGGTGTAGCGCTTGGCAAGCGACACAACGAGCCTCAGGTTGGCTTCCAGCAGGTGGTTCTTGGCGCGCTTGCCGTCGTGGATGATCTGCTGAAGGTCGCGCTTGAGCTTGGGATCCATGTCCGGATCAGCTGCGATCTTCTCTTCGGCGTAGAGGCCTGCCTCAATGCGCAGTGCCAGGTCCACTTCCTGCTCAGCGTTCAGCAGGGCGACCTTGCCGATCTGCTTCAGGTAGTCCTTGACCGGATCCGCGGTGGCGCCGGCCGAAACGACCTGCTGGGCAGGCGCGTCATCATCGTCGGCATCCGAGTAAACGAAACCGGAACCGGTGGGAGCTGCCTCGGGGGCATCTGCCTCGACTACTTCGACGTCAACGTCCGTGGGCTCAACGTCGGTGTCATCGGCATGGGTGTCGGCGTCTTCGGCGGGCTCGGCTGCCTTCTTGGCGGTGGTCTTTGCCGCGGAGGCCTTTGCCGTGGTCTTCCGGGCGGAAGGCTTGCGGGCAGTCTTGGCGGCCGTTTTGGTGGCTGCGGCGGGAGTCGCCTCGGCAACCTCGGCAGTCACAGTGTCAGTCTCTTTGACAGCAGTTGTCTTTCTCGCGGACACAGAAAACCTTTCAATACGGCGGGCTGCGGCGCCGCCATGGGGGCAACACCACTATGACCCTGTCAAGTCCGTGCCATAACCAGTGGTCTGTACGCGGTGGCTTTCCTAGGAAAACACACCGCGTCCTGTTCCTATTCCCCCATCAAGGGAGTGCAGAACGAACACTAGGTACACGAACCCAACCGGGTCTCGGTTCCCATTGTCGCATGCTTTCGGGCACGGCCACCACCGGACACGGCGGTTGCGGCTCCCGGCCCGTGCACCGGGAGCTGCCCTGCTGCCGGTTCAGACCGGACCTTCACCCGGCCAGGCAGTTGCCGGCGACTGCGCCCACTGAGGCAGCTCCCCTCTGCGCAGCAGCTCCCGCAGGAGAGCAGCCAACCGGTACCCGGGGACTTCCCTCAGCGCCCCGGAGAGACAGATTTCTGCTCTGGAGCTGCGTCCGCGGGCCCACTCGATCCATCCGAGCAGGGTCAGCAGTGCGGCGGCCGGCTCCCCCGCTGCGCGCTGCACCAGGGCCGTGAACGCTTCATATGTACGGTCCATTCGGCCCCAGTCCGGTGCCGTGCTGCTCCGGCCGATAAGGATCGCCCTAAACTGCCGGCCGGCCTCGGCGGACGGGGACACCCCTGCTTCTGGAGGCACCACAGGACCAGGGCTGGCAGTCTTCCAGGCAGGGGCAGAGTCACCGCGGTCAGCGGATCCTGGACGGGCAGGCGCTGTCTGCGCTCCTGGCTGAAGCCACTGCCGTGCCCCTTCCGCTGCGGCAGCCATCCCGGTGGCTGCAAGAACCAGAATGGTGTCCCGCACCGGCTTGAATTCCAGACTGGCCAGCAGCAGCGCGTCCTCGTGCATCCGCGCCCCCGTGTCCGCCGGTCCGTCCTCCAGGAGCCCTTCCCCCGCCGTCCGTGGCAGCCTGGAGATGTCCGGCGGCCCGCCGTCCCCGGCGTCCGGCGGCCTGGACAATCCGGTAGCACTTATCCGGCGTTCCCATGCCGCGAGCACCTCATCGAAAGTCTCTGGCCTGTTCCATTTCCCCTCCAGCGTTCGGCGGACTTCGTCCACCCGCGCATCAAGGGCATCGTCACGGAGCCGGCCGGCTGAGCTCAGCGCCTCCGCAGGCGACGCCGCGTAGGCGCTTCCACGGTAAACCAGTTCTGCGTTGAGCCTGCTTTCCGTGATTTCGCCCATCGGCTTGCCGGGCCAGGGACAGCACCCGCCGTCTGCGCAGAAATAGTCCCGCCAGGTGCCGTTGCCTGCCAACCAGGCGTCCCTGAGCCTCAACCCGCTGTCCTCGAGGTCATCGGCGAGGACTTCCATCAGGGCGCTGTACGGCGCTCGTGTGCCTTCGCGCCAGGGCAGATCCGTATACATCACGGCCAGCACTCCGTCTGCCCGTTTGTCACCGGACAGCAGGGCGGCGATCCGCGCGGTGTACCCCGAGATCAGCTCCAGCTGCTCGTCATCAGGCATTTCCGCGGAACATGCCGGTCCCGGAAGGTCCAGCCGAAGCGTGGCCCCCAGCCGGGAACCGCGGAGCCCGAGCAGCACCAGCGACTCGCGGGGCTGGAAGCCCAGACAGTGCGGCACAAACGCCAGGATGTCCTGCGGGGTGCCAACCCGAAGGACGTCGGCGGCGTCAGGGGCGGCAGTATCCGAGGCGGTGCCGCTGGGGCCGGTAACGGAGGCGGAGCCACGGGAGCCGCTATCCTTGCGGTCGGCGGAACCGCGGCCGGCAGCACCGCCGGTTGCGCTTCCCGCGGAGGTTGGTCGGAGAGACGCGGGGCGGCCAGCGGCCGGATGTCCCGCTTTCTGGGGTTCGCTCATGCCGCAAGAATGCCTGTCCCCGTCCGGTCCCAGGCCCGGCAGGGTCCCCCTGCGGACAACGTACCGGGGAGACATGTGGTCAGCGCCGCTGTGGAGGGAAAGAGGCCGGAGACAATGATCCGTTCCCGCCGGATCCTGTGTCGCAGTAACGTCGCTTTGGCAGCGGTGTAAGGGTGTTATTGCCACACAGGATGAGCGGGGCCGGGCCCAAGGAGCGTTACTGCCACACAGGATGAACCGGGCGCCGCGGACCAGCGGCCAGCAGCCGACTCAGCCGGCACAACCGCGCAACTTCAATCCGAACCGGCACAACCGCCCAGTTTCCAACCGCCCCGGCGCAGAACCGGGACGCCTTCGTCACCCGCCGGGTTCTGCCGCACCGCGGCTGGAGCCGGTTTCCGGTTCAGTTCCCGGATAATCGGACGAAACGCCGCCGGAGCCGGTGTCTCCGTCAGCAGCACCCGGCGTGGAGCCGGATTCCGCGGCACCGCGGCGCTCGTCCCTGCGGCGGCGCCGGTCACGGGCCAGAGCTTCCCGCAGCGGCGGAAGGCGCAGCCCGTTATCGGCCATGGCGGAACGGAGCTTCCTCCGGTTTCGCAGGATGCCCAGCACACCTGCCCCCATAACCAGGAACTGCACGGCCAGGGCAATGCGGAAGGCGGCCAGGTCATAAAGGTTGCCGCCGGAGAATCCGGTATTCAGGAGAATGTCCAGCACCAGACCCACCAGATACATCGAAATCAGCGAGGCAACAAAGCCGCCGATGTTCACAATCCCGGTGGCTGTGCCCAGGCGGGTACTGGGGTTGTAGGTCCTCGCGAAGTCGAACCCGATCATTGATCCTGGCCCGCCCACAGCAAGAACCGCAACAAGGCACAGGAGCAGCCAGAGCGGGGCTGGACCGGGCCACAGCATCACAATCAGCCACGCGCCGGCCATGGCGCCGGCGATCAGGAGGACCATGGTGGAACGGCGCAGCGGATGCCGGCCCACCCAGGAGCCAAGCCACGGCCCGCACAGAATGGCAACCGCAACGAAAAAGGTCATCAGGAAGGACGCGGCGGCCGGGGAAACCTGCTCACCGCTGACCAGGTACGGATAACCCCACATCAGCACAAACACGGTTCCGGGGAACTGGATGGTGAAGTGGGTCCACAGACCCAGCCGCGTGCCGGGCTGCCGCCAGGCCGCTGAGAGGGAGCCGCCGTCGTGGGCTGCATGGGGAGTCCGCGGCGTGCCTGCGGGCTGGTTGCGGATGAGGGCCAAGGCCAGCACAAAGGCGAGGACGGACAGTGAGGCAGCGCCAAGAAACGCCGTGTTCCAGCCGATTTCATGCAGGACGAACGCAAACGGAATGGCACTGGCAATCTGGCCCAGCTGTCCGATAATGCCGGTCCACTGCGTCAGGACGGGAATCCGCTGCGGTGGGAACCATGCCGGCAGCAGGCGCAGGACGGAGATGAATGTCAGTGCGTCGCCCGCGCCCACCAGGGAACGGCCAACAATGCCGGCGCCAACGCTGTCTGCCATGGCCAGCTGGAACTGTCCGGCGAACATCAGGACAGCCCCGGCGGTAATCAGCAGGCGGGGACCAAACCGGTCCACGAGCATCCCCACCGGGATCTGCAGGCCGGCGTAAACCAGCAGCTGCACCACGGTGAAGACCGAAAGGACGGAGGCGGTTGCCGAGAACCGTTCGGTGGCTTCAACCCCCGCAACCCCAAACGCTGTCCGCTGTGTGACGGCGACCAGATAGGCGAAGACGCCGGTGCCCCAGACGAGCCATGCTCCCCTGTGCTTCACGACCCACCGCCTGCGCGGCGGCCGGTCAGACCCGCAGCGGGGTCAGAGGGCGCCGCTCCCGGGTGTTTCCGGACGGTCGTCCCTGCCGGGAAGGCGGTCGGGGCCGTTCGGTTCAACGCTGTCCTCATCCTTGTCTGCAGCAGGATCCGCGCCGTCTCCGGCGTCGTCCTGCTCGGTTTGTCCAACAAGCAGTGCCTCGGTCTCTTCCTCGGCCTGCGGGCTGGCCAGGTACGCCTCGACGGCGGCACCCAGCTCTTCGGCGTCGGGCAGCTCGTCATTGTCCTTGACGAGCAGGGAACGCCGCACAGTGCTGCCGGTGTACTCGTCGTAGCGGCTTTCCAGCGTGGCCACGACTCCGCGCACTTCGGCCGAGGCATCGACCTGCTGTGCAATCTGCTTTTCAACCTCCCGGCCTGCTTCACGCAGCCGGTCGGTCGGCAGGACCAGATTAGCCGCTGCACCGAGGTATTCCAGTGCCGCCACGGCGGCAGGCGGGAATTCGGCGTCGGAAAGGTAGTGCGGAACATGAACCACATGGCCGACGACGTCGACGCCCGCCTCTGCGAGGCGCAGTTCCAGCAGGTGCCCCACGGCTGCCTGGATCTGTGCCGTGGGCTTCCAGGAGCTGATGCCGTCGATCAGGTCCGGCCGGTTGCCGTGGGCGGTAACGCCGATGGGGCGTGTGTGCGGCACGGGCATTGGTATCGAATGGACCCAGGCGACCAGCGAGACGTCAAGCATCTGCACCAGCCGCAGCACGGCAGCGGTAAACCGTTCCCACTGGAAATCGGGTTCGAACCCGGTCAGGAACAGGAAGGGCTCACCCAGTCCGTCATAAAAACGGTGAAGTTCGATCCTCGGCGCCTCGTAGCCGGTGAAGTGGTCTTCCACGAACGTCAGCTGCGGGCGGCGGGCACGGTAATCAATGAGCTGGTCGGCATCGAAGGTAGCTACCAGGTCATGTTCCAGGTTCTCGAAGAGCTCATCACGGACCTGGGACACCACATGGCCTGCCTCGCCGAATCCCGTGAATCCGGCCAGCAGCCGCAGTCCGCGCACTTCGGCGGAGGCAGCCAGTTCCGGATCCAGGTTGAACAGGGTCAGCGGATCAAGCATGTTGTACCTTCCTGCCACTAGTCCCGTTGGTTTGCGGGGGCGCTTATGAAACCAAGCGCATACTTGTCAATCCCTTACTCAAGGGTAAACGCCATGCACAGGCCGATTCATTCCGCAAGGCAACCATGACCGGCGGCAGCGTCCGCCGCGGAAGAGACTACGATCAAAAGAGCAAAGCACTAGAAACGCACAAATACGTGAGGATGAAGCTTCGTGAGCAAAGCCAGTGAGCCAGACCTGCAGGTAATTTCCCGGGACGCACGCAAGGTCCAGGCACAGGCCCTGGTAGTCGGCGTCGGGCAGAGCCCGGACGGCCCCGTACTGGTGGACAGCCCGCTTTCGCAGAAGTCTTCCTCCGCTGTTGCCGGCTCCTTCGCCCTGCTGGGCGTCACCGGCGCCGCTGATCAGGTTGTCCGACTTCCCGGCCTGCCCGAACTCGAAGCCGAGATGCTCGTCCTGGCCGGACTCGGTCCGGTTGCCGCCGGCGAGCCGCTGAGCAGCGAGGCACTGCGCCGGGCCGCCGGTTCCGCAGTCCGGCAGCTGGCGGGCACAACCACCGTGGCCCTGGCCCTGCCGGCCGCAACCGTGGATGACGCCGCTGCCGTAGCCGAGGGCGCGCTGCTGGGTGCGTACAGCTTTACCGAGCACCGCAGCGCCCACTCAGCCAAGGTTCCCGCCCCGGTTTCCTCAATCACCGTGGTGACATCCGCCGCCGGCGAAGCTGACTTGTCGCCGGCCCTGGACCGGGCACGGGTCGTTGCACGTGCCGTCAACGCCACGCGCACCCTGGTCAACCAGCCGCCGAGCCACCTTTACCCCGAAACCTTCGCCGCCGCGGCACGCGAGGCCGCACGGCCGCTTCCCGTCAAGGTGACCGTCTGGGACGAGAAGAAGCTCGAACGCGAAGGCTTCGGCGGCATCCTCGGCGTCGGCAAGGGCTCAGCCCGCCCGCCCCGCCTGGTCAAGGTGGAGTACTCCCCCGCACGTGCCAAGGCCAAGCTCGCCCTGGTGGGCAAGGGCATCACCTTTGACTCCGGCGGACTGTCCCTGAAGCCTGCCGCCGGCATGCAGGCCATGAAGTCGGACATGGGCGGCGCCGCCGTCGTGCTGAACTCACTCCTTGCCGTCGCCGAAATGGGACTCCCCCTCAAGGTGACCGCCTGGCTCTGCCTCGCCGAAAACATGCCCTCAGGCACCGCCCAGCGTCCCTCCGATGTTCTGACCACCTACGGCGGACGCACCGTCGAGGTCCTGAACACCGACGCCGAGGGCCGCCTGGTCATGGCCGACGGCCTGGCGATCGCCAGCGAGGAACACCCGGACGTCATCATCGACGTCGCCACCCTTACCGGGGCGCAGATGGTCGCCCTGGGCAACCGCGTCTCCGCGGTCATGGGCGAAGACGGCGTCCGCGATGCCGTCAAGTCCGCCGCTGACCGTGCCGGGGAGCTGTTCTGGCCGATGCCGCTGCCTGAAGAGCTGCGCGCAAGCCTGGACTCGCCCACCGCGGACCTCGCCAATATCGGTGAGCGCTTCGGCGGCATGATGACCGCTGCAGTGTTCCTGCGCGAATTCGTGGGTGAAGTGGACGGCGTGAAGATCCCCTGGGCACACCTGGACATCGCCGGACCCGCCTTCAACGAGGGCGCACCGTACGGTTACACCCCGAAGGAAGGCACCGGCGTCGCTGTGCGCACCCTGGTTGCCTACGCAGAGGATGTGCTGGCCCGCGCGGTATAGCACCCGTTCTTGTTTTGCGTGCAACTCCGAGGGGCAATTGTTGCGCGTGTTTCTGGTTACATTCGCCTTCCGGCCCACTTAACCGAGTGGATGCCGGGGAAACTGGGCGATAGTGTGAAACCTATTCACAACCGCCCAAATCACTAACCGACGCGCCATCAGTGCGTCAACAGATTACGCGAGGGAGCGTCCACGTGGCCGAAGAGGCAACTGCGCAAGAGTTCGACATCCTGATCCTCGGTGGAGGCAGCGGCGGCTACGCCGCAGCACTCCGCTCCGTGGAGCTGGGCTTTTCCGTTGGGCTGATCGAAAAGGGGAAGCTGGGCGGCACCTGCCTGCACAACGGCTGCATCCCGACCAAGGCTCTGCTGCACTCAGCCGAAATCGCTGAAAACGCCAAGACGGCAGAGAAGTACGGCATCAAGGCCACCTTCGATTCCGTGGACATGAACGCCGTGAACTCCTACAAGGACAACATCATTGCGGGCAAGTTCCGCGGCCTGCAGGGCCTGATCAAGTCCAAGGGGATCACCGTCATCGAGGGTGAAGGCCGCCTGACCAGCGAAAAGACCATTGAGGTCAACGGCCGGACCTACACCGGCTCCAACATCATCCTGGCCACCGGTTCCTACTCCCGTTCACTGCCGGACCTGGAAATCGGCGGACGCGTCATCACCTCCGACCAGGCTCTGACCCTGGACTACGTTCCCAAGAGCGCAGTGATCCTGGGCGGCGGCGTGATCGGCGTCGAGTTCGCTTCGGTCTGGAACTCTTTCGGTGTTGACGTCACAATCGTGGAAGGCCTGCCGTCGCTGGTCCCCAACGAAGACGCCGCCATCATCAAGAACCTGGAACGCGCCTACAAGAAGCGCGGCATCAAGTTCAGCACGGGCATCTTCTTCGAGAAGGTGGAGCAGAACGACGACGGCGTCGTCGTCACCCTGGCTGACGGCAAGACCTTCGAGGCAGAGCTGCTGCTCGTCGCCGTCGGCCGCGGACCGGTAACCGCCAACCTCGGTTACGAAGAAGCCGGCCTGACCATGGACCGCGGCTTCGTCATCACGAATGAGCGCCTCCACACCGGCGTCGGCAACGTCTACGCCGTGGGCGACATCGTTCCCGGCCTGCAGCTGGCCCACCGCGGCTTCCAGCAGGGCATCTTCGTCGCCGAGGAAATCGCCGGCCTGAAGCCGGTCGTCGTCGAGGACGTCAACATTCCCAAGGTCACTTACTGCGAGCCGGAGATTGCATCCGTCGGCCTCACCGAGGCGAAGGCCAGGGAAAAGCTGGGCGCTGAGAACGTGCAGGTCCAGGAATACAACCTGGCCGGCAACGGCAAGACCTCCATCCTGGGCAGCTCCGGCCTGATCAAGATGGTGCGCGAGAAGGACGGCCCCATCATCGGCGTCCACATGATCGGCGGCCGCATCGGCGAGCAGATCGGCGAAGCCCAGCTGATCGTGAACTGGGAAGCCTACCCGGAAGACCTGGCCGGCCTCCTGCACGCCCACCCCACCCAGAACGAAGCAATCGGCGAAGCCGCAATGGCCCTCGCCGGCAAGCCGCTGCACGGCTAGAAGCCCTGCAGCGAAGAGTTTTCCCGGTGCATCCGGCGCCAGCGGCGCCGGGTGCACTAGGCTTCAAACCAACCAGCACCAGCGGCACGGCTGGTCAAAGAACTAACAAGGAGAAACGGGGACAATATGTCTGAAACCGTGAACTTACCCGCCCTTGGTGAAAGCGTCACCGAAGGCACCGTAACCCGCTGGCTGAAGCAGGTAGGCGATACCGTCGCCGTCGACGAGCCCCTGCTGGAGGTGTCCACCGACAAGGTCGACACCGAAATCCCCTCTCCGGTAGCAGGCGTCATCGAGGAAATCCTCGTGGCTGAGGACGAAACCGCAGAGGTCGGCGAAGCGCTCGTGCGCATCGGCGACGGCTCCGGCTCCTCTGACTCCGGTTCCGCTCCCGCCGAGGAAGAAGCACCGGAAGCTGAAGAAGCTCTGGCAGCCGAGCCTGAGGCCAAGGAAGAGGCTCCGGCCCAGGAAGCACCTGCTGAGGACTCCGGCTCCGCCGATTCCGGTGACAGCACTGACGTTACGCTGCCCGCCCTGGGCGAAAGCGTCACCGAAGGCACCGTCACCCGGTGGCTGAAGGCCGTTGGCGACGACGTGGCAGTGGATGAGCCCCTCCTGGAGGTCTCCACTGACAAGGTTGACACCGAGATCCCCTCCCCCGTGGCCGGCAAGCTGCTGGAGATCAAGGTCAACGAGGACGAGACCGCCGAGGTTGGGTCCGTCCTGGCCGTCATCGGTTCCGGTTCCGCCGCACCGGCCAAGGCCGAGCCGAAGGAAGCCGAGCCCGTTGCTGCCGCTCCGTCCACCGAGCGCGACGAGCCGGTAGCCGAGCCCAAGGAAGAGGCTCCGAAGGAAGAAGCTCCCAAGCAGGAAGCCCCGAAGGAAGAGGCTCCGAAGCAGGAAGCTCCCAAGCAGCAGGAAGCCGCGAAGGAAGAGTCCGGCTCCGGCACCTACGTCACCCCGCTGGTCCGCAAACTGGCCAACGAGCACGGCGTGGACCTCTCCACCGTCAAGGGCTCCGGCGTGGCCGGCCGCATCCGCAAGCAGGATGTGCTGGACGCCGCCGAAGCCGCCAAGGCTGAGGAACCGGCACCCGCCGCAGCGCCGTCCTCCTCTGACAAGGCTGCCCCGTCCAAGATCAGCGAAGAGAGCGCCAAGCTGCGCGGCACCACGGTCAAGGCACCGCGGATCCGCCAGACGATCGCCCGCCGCATGAAGGAGTCCCTGGACACCTCGGCACAGCTGACCCAGGTCCAGGAAGTCGACATGACGCGCATCGCCACGATGCGCCAGAAGGCCAAGGCCGGCTTCAAGGAACAGAACGGTGCCAACCTGACGTTCCTGCCGTTCATTGCCAAGGCCGTCGTGGAGGCGCTGAAGGC
This sequence comes from Arthrobacter sp. NPDC055585, assembly GCF_053619115.1. Taxonomy (NCBI): domain Bacteria; kingdom Bacillati; phylum Actinomycetota; class Actinomycetes; order Micrococcales; family Micrococcaceae; genus Arthrobacter; species Arthrobacter sp. NPDC055585. The sequence goes on along the minus strand of NZ_JBSHIT010000003.1, from coordinate 20,979 downwards.
GCACCCGAAGCTCAACGCTTCCTATGACAGCGACTCGCAGGAGATCACCTACCACGACGCCGAGCACCTGGCGATCGCCGTTGATACCGAAAAGGGCCTGCTGGTTCCGGTCATCAACGACGCCGGCGACCTGAACCTCGCTGGCCTGGCCAAGCGCATTGCCGACGTCGGTGCACGCACCCGCAGCGGCAAGATCGGTCCGGATGAGCTCTCCGGCGGCACCTTCACGATCACGAACATCGGCAGCGTCGGAGCCCTCTTCGATACGCCGATCATCAACCAGCCCCAGGTAGGCATCCTGGGTACCGGTGCGATCGTCAAGCGCCCGGTTGTGCGTACGGACGAGGACGGCAATGACACCATTGCCATCCGCTCCATGATGTACCTGTCGCTGACGTACGATCACCGCCTGGTGGACGGCGCCGACGCAGGCCGCTTCCTGCAGACCCTGAAGGCACGGCTGGAAGAAGGCAGCTTCGAAGCCGATCTGGGCCTCTAAGCGCTAAAGCACACGAAGGCGGGTGTCCTCTTGGGAACACCCGCCTTCGGTGTGTTAACCGGCCTGCGGCCTGCAATTTTCTACCCGTTGTAGAATAGTTATCGGAAAATTTACGCACCCTGACACTCTGTCGGTAAGATCGAAACCATGGACTTCCTTCTCAGCTTCCTCGTTTTCCTTCACATCCTTGGAGCCGGTGTCATCGTTGGCATCTGGCTGGCCAAGATCAAGAACCCCACCGTGATGCCTGGCCAGTTCCACGCTGCACTGCTGCAGCTGGTCACCGGCATCCTGCTGGTCGGCGTCAACGAAATGGCCGACAACGAGGTCAACCACATCAAGGTTGCCGTCAAGCTCACCATCGCACTGGTGATCGCAGTCATGGCCTTCATCGGCCAGCGCAAGTACAAGAAGGACCAGCCTGTCTCCGGCGGCCTGGCCAACGGCGTGGGTATCCTGACCGTGGTCAACGTGGCCCTGGCCACCATGTGGTAACCAAACCCCAAACAGCAGCACGCGGTTGATCCGCGGCCGGCCTGCACAGTCCCTCCCCTCCGCTTTGGAGGGGAGGGACTTTTTTATGCCCGTGCCGGGACGCCGGACCCCGGGTGTGCCTTAGGGGTCTGGCAGTTGACTGCCGTGCCTGCAAGGATGGGCGCCAGCGCCTCCGGCAGTCCCGCCCCCGGCGCCCATTCCCCGAAGGAGCTTCCATGGCCACGGTCCGCTCAGCACACACCATCTGGAACGGGGACCTGTTCCACGGCAAGGGTGAGGTCACCCTCGATTCATCCCAGCTAGGTACGTTCGACGTCACCTGGAAGGCACGCGCAGAGGAGGCTGAGGGACGGACCAGTCCCGAGGAACTGATCGCTGCCGCACATTCGGCCTGCTTCTCCATGGCCTTCAGCAATGCCCTGGCAGAGGCAGGCAAAACGGCAGAACGCATTGAAACCTCAGCCGAAGTCACCTTCGTTCCGGGTACCGGAATTACGGGCAGCCACCTGAGGGTCAAGGCCGTGGTGCCGGATCTGACGGCCGAAGAGTTCACGGACATCGCCGAGGCCGCGAAGACCGGATGCCCCGTCTCGCAGGCGCTGGCCGGCATCAGCATCACCATGGATGCCGCACTGGAAACCTAGGCCCTGCGCCGCCCCGGCACCTCCAAGGCAAAAAGGACCTCTCCCGCCCGGGAGGGGTCCTTTGGGGTATTGCCGGGCCACAGTGGGCGCGTACTCTCGCTTACAAGCGAGCTTGGCAGGGGGCCAAGGGAGCGGTTTCGACACGATCGCAACTGCGTCTGAAGGTGAAGATATGAACCTCACGCCGAAAGAAATCGACAAACTCTACGTGTACCAAGTGGCTGATCTGGCCCGCAAACGCCGGGACCGGGGAACCAAACTCAACGTCAGCGAAGCCACCGCCCTGATCTGCGAGGCAATCCTGGAAGGTGCCCGGGACGGCCGGACGGTTGCCGAGGTGATGGAGCTCGGCAAGACCATCGTCTCCGAAAGCCAGTGCATGGACGGAGTGCGCGAACGGCTGCCGCTGCTGCAGATCGAAGCAACCTTCGTCGACGGCAGCAAGCTGGTTTCCTGCCACGATCCCATCGGGGTGTGAGTTGACCCAGCCCACCGAGCCGCGTGCGGCGGTGGTGCTGGTCGGAGGACACGAGAGCGGCAACGGGGCGGATCTCTCATTCGTGCCGGAGATAATGCCAGGCGCTCTTGTGACCCCGGCCGGCCGTCCCCTGCATAATCTGCTCACCCGGCTGCTTGGGCGGAACCGGGAAGCTCCCGCTTCCGGCACTCCCCCGGTCGTGGTGCTTCCGATGACCTTCGGCCGCAACCCCACTCTCATCGCCGATACGGCGAAGACGCTTCACTGGCTCGGCTCGGAAGCGGCCGCCCGCGGCACTGCTGCGGCACTGGCCCTGGCTGATCCTTTTGGAACGGCCGACCACCTCACGGCCTGGCTGAGAACCGCAGCCACGGAAGTGCGCCGGCGGGCACCGGACGCCGCAGTGCTGATCGCCGCGGATGCTGCCAACCCGTTTGACGACGCCGACCTCTACCGCATCACGCATCTGGTGCGGACGCACGGAGCAGGCATCCCCGTCGAGACGGCAGCAGTCGGCAGTGCGGGCGCGCTGCTGGAAGCGGTCGAGCGGCTCCGGATGCTTGGCAGTACCCGCACAGTCGTAGTTCCGGCCGGGTTCCGGCGGGAGGCAACCGTGCGCTCAGAGGCTGTGCCCTACGGTGCCGGAGGTTTTTCCGACGCCGAGTTCTACGGCCCGCTGCTGAGCGAGCGGGCAGTGCTGCGGGTCATCGGTGACCGTATCCGCGACGCCCTGCACGCCCTCAGCCACGGACGGACCGGAGTGGAAGCGGGACTGGAGGCCGACCACGGCCACGGTTACGCCCATTCGCATGCCTTCGAAGAGGCCGCCGGACACTCCCATCCGCACAGCCACGGTACGGCCGCCGGCCATCCGCACAGCCACCCCGCCCCGATCGGCAGGAATTGACCGGGTCCCACCAACACCACCTGCAGCAACCTGCACCGCTAGGGAAGGACAGATCATGCTGGGCACCCCCACTTATGACCACAAGCAAGAGGACATTGAGATCAACGCCGGCCGCCCAAGCGTCACGCTGCTGGTAAGCAACACCGGAGACCGGGCAGTGCAGGTCGGCTCGCACTTCCATTTCTTCGAAACCAACAAGGCGCTGCTGTTCGAACGCGAACTCGCCTACGGAATGCATCTGGACCTTCCCGCCGGCACCGGCGTCCGGATCGAGGCAGGCGACACGCGTGAAGTAACGCTTACTGCCTTCGCAGGTTCCCGGCGGGTCATCGGCTTCAACAACCTGGTCGACGGCAGCCTCGACGCCACGGACACCAAAATCCGCGCCATGGCACGAATGAAGGAACTCGGGTTCCAGGACGGCAAGCCGACCGCCAAACCCACTGCGAACAACCAGGGCAGCGCGGCTAAAGCCGGCTCCGCAAAAGAGGGGAAGAAGTGATGGCGAAGATCTCGCGCAAGCAGTACACCGACCTCTTCGGTCCGACCACCGGCGACCGGGTGCGCCTGGCTGACACCAACCTGGTGATCGAGATTGAGAAGGATTTCAATGAGGGCCACTACGGCGACGAGGTCGTCTACGGCGGCGGAAAGACCGCCCGCGACGGCATGGCCGCCGATCCGCAGGCCACCTCCGACGAGGGGGTGCTGGACCTGGTTATCACCAACGCCATCATCCTCGATCCCATCCTGGGTGTGGTCAAGGGTGACATCGGCATCCGTGACGGCAAAATTGCCGGGGTCGGCAAGTCCGGGAACCCGCACACCCAGAGCGGAGTTGACCCGCGCCTGGTGGTGGGCCCCGGGACGGAACTGCTGGCAGGCGAGCACTTTATCGCCACCGCCGGAGGCATCGATTCGCACGTGCACTACATTTCACCGGAGCAGGCCCTGGCTGCCCTGTCCAACGGCATCACCACCCTCTTCGGCGGCGGCACGGGCCCTACCGACGGCACCAACGGCGTCACCACCACGCCCGGTGTCTGGAACCTCGGCAGGATACTCCAGTCGATCGAGGGCATGCCGGTGAACATGGGCGTGCTCGGCAAGGGCAACGGATCGCTGCCCGAGGCCCTCGTTGAGCAGGTTGAGGGCGGGGCAGCCGGGCTCAAGGTACACGAGGACTACGGCACGACGCCGGCAGCGCTGAGCATGGCGCTCTCCGTCGCCGACGACTATGACGTCCAGATCTCGGTGCACACTGACAGCCTCAATGAGGCCGGCTACGTGGAAAACACCATCGATGCGATCGACGGCCGCACCATCCACACCTTCCATACCGAGGGTGCCGGCGGCGGGCACGCACCGGACATCATCAAGGTGGCCGGCTACCCCAACGTCCTGCCGTCCTCAACGAACCCCACGCTGCCTTACACGGCCAACTCCGTGGATGAACTGCTGGACATGGTGATGGTCTGCCACCACCTCTCCCACGACATCCCCGAAGACGTTGCCTTCGCGGACTCCCGGGTCCGCGCCGAGACAATCTCCGCCGAGACGGTCTTCCATGACGAGGGCATCATCTCCATGGTCTCCTCCGATTCCCAGGCAATGGGGCGTATCGGTGAATCCTTTATGCGCACCTTCCAGATAGCGCACCACTGCAAGGACCAGCGCGGCAAGCTGCCGGAAGACAGCCCGGACAACGACAACTTCCGAGTGCTGCGCTTTCTCGCCAAGATCACCATCAACCCGGCAATCACCCAGGGTGTATCCGACTACATCGGATCGCTTGAAGCGGGGAAGATGGCGGACATTGTGCTCTGGCCCGTTCAGTCCTTCGCGGCCAAGCCCCGGCTGATCGTCAAGGGTGGCCTGATCAACTGGGCCCTTATGGGAGATCCGAATGCGTCCCTGCCGACCCCGCAGCCGGTGTTCTACCGGCCCATGTTCGGTGCTCAGGGAAGGGCGCTGCAGAGCACCCGGGCAACCTTCATGTCCAAGGCCGCCATCGAGAAGGGCGTTCCGGAACAACTCGGGCTGGAGAGCCAGATTCTCCCGGTGCACCGCTGCCGCGGGATCGGGAAGGAACACATGGTCCGCAACAACGCCACCCCGGACATCACGGTGGATCCGGAAACGTACGACGTGACCTACAACGGCACGCTGGCGAAAATACCGCCGGCACAGTCGCTGCCGCTGACCCAGCTGTTCTTCCTTGCCTAGGGGCGCAGCATGTCAGATGTAGCTCAGCTGCTGACCAGCCTCCAGTTCGCGGACTCTGCCTTCCCGAGCGGCTTCTACACCATGTCACACGGACTGGAGGGCTACAGCCAGGCCCGGCTCGTCTCGCGCGGTGACGTCCAGCCGCTCCTGGCCGAACTTCTGCTGCACTCCGTCGGTCCCGGGGACGCTACGGCCCTCGCCGCGGCGCACCGTGCGGCGGCCGACGGCGACGTCGAGCTTGTGCAGGAGGTCGACCAGCGCCTGTTCGCTTCCAAACTGAACGCGGAAATGCGCAGGGCCTCCGTACGCAGCGGCCACCAGCTGATCGATCTGGGTGCGGAGCTGATCGGTCAGCCGCTGCTCACCGAATACGGCGGCCGGGTGCGCAGGCGGGCCACACCCGGCTGCCAGCCGGTCGCCACGGCAGTGATTTACGCGGCCAACGGCGTCCAGACCCGGCAGGCCGTGGCCTCGGACCTGTTCGCCTTCTCCGCAAGTTTCGTCGGAGCCGCGCTCCGGCTGCGGCTGACGGACCACCGGCACGCCCAGGCCATGCTGCTGGAAACAGCCGGCGTCATAGAGCAGGCGACCGATGCAGCGCTCGAACGGGACCTCGCTGACTTGGGCGGCTGCGCACCAATGGCAGACGTCATGTCCGCCCAGCATGAAAAAGCTGAGGCACGGCTCTTCGCCAGCTGAGGCAGCGCAGGGGGATGAAACGGGACGGCACCGGCAGGTGCGCAGATACCAAAGATGCTGAAAAACCGGAAAGAAGGAAGTTATGAGCGAGAACGTGTTGAGGATCGGAATCGGCGGCCCCGTAGGCAGCGGCAAGACTGCGCTCACGGAAGCCCTCGTTCCCCGGCTCATCGCGGCCGGCCGGACCCCGGGCGTGATCACGAACGACATCTACACCCAGGAGGACGCCCACCACGTCCGCAGGGAACTGGACGGCATACTCGATCCGGAGCGCGTGGTTGGCGTCGAAACCGGATCCTGCCCGCACACGGCAGTGCGGGACGACCCGACCATGAACCTGGCGGCCGGCGCGGAAATGCTGGAGCGGTTCCCCGAGATCGACACGCTCATCTATGAGTCGGGTGGGGACAACCTGACGCTGACCTTCTCCCCTGCACTGGCCGATGTTTTTGTGTTTGTGCTGGACACCGCCGAGGGGGAGAAAATGCCGCGCAAGCGCGGGCCGGGCATCACGGACAGCGACATCCTGGTGATCAACAAAATCGACATCGCCCAGTACGTGCGCACGGATCTGGACGTCATGGAATCCGATGCGCACCGGGTACGCGAGGACAGGCCGGTGGTGCTGACCAACTCACTCACCGGGCATGGCGTCGATGAACTGCACGAGCAGATCATGACGCAGTGGAACGGCGCCAGAACCGAGCTCATCGGATGACGGTCAAGGCAGCGGAACCGCAGAGCGCTCCGCTCCCCGGCCCCGGCGCCGCCGCTGTCCCCGGACCGGCGGCCGCCCGGACGGGCGGACGGCCGCCCAGCGCAGGCGGCTACCGGCTGGAACCGGCGTACTACGAACCGGTCCGGGTGCCGGAGGAAGTGCTGCGCCATGCAGGGAATCCAGTGGGCCTGCCGGTCGGCAGCCCGGGAAAGGTAGGCATCCTGCAGCTCGGCTTTGACCGCAACCGAGGCCGCACCGAGCTGGTGCAGCACTATCAGAAGTCTCCGCTGCAGATCATGCACCCGCTGTACTTCAACCAGCTGCGCCCCGACATGGCGTACACCTACCTCATGTCATCCGGCGGAGGCATCCTGCAGGGCGACCGGCAGCGCACCGACCTGCGTTTCGGCGCCGGAACGTCAGCGCATGTGACCACACAGGCGCACACACGCATCTACCGGATGGACGCCGGGTACGCCACCGCCGTCGTGAACCTCGCGGCCGAAGAGGGCGCCTACGTTGAATACCTGCCTGACCCCGTAGTTCCCTTCGCGGATTCACGCTTCTACCAGCACACTTCGGTGGTGCTGGACGCGTCCGCGACGCTGCTGCTCGGTGAGACCGTCTATGCCGGCCGGCTGGCCCGCGGCGAACGGCACGCCTATGACGTCTATGCCTCGGACCTCGAGGTGCGCAGACCCGACGGCCGGCTGGTCGCCCTGGACCGGGTGAGGCTCTCACCCAAGGCAGAGAACGGAGAGGACAGCCGGGGCAACGGAGTGAACGGCCTCGGCGTGCTTGCCGGGCACGACGTACTCGCCATGCTCTATGTCTTCACGCCCCTCGCTCCCCCAGCTGAACTGGCAGACACGCTGGCCCGCGCGGTTCAGGGGAGCGGCGGTGACCTGATCTTCGGTGTGAGCACTCTGCCGGGTGACACCGGCGTGTGGATGCGCCTGGTGGGTAACGACACCGTGGCAGTGGCAGCAGCAAACACAGCGGCGGCAGCCGCCGTGCATGAGCTGCTGACCGGGAAGCAGGCCCCCGTCATTCGGAAAACCTAGGAAGGGGTCTGACCGTGCGGATACAGACTAACCCGCAGGAGGAAGCGGTACGGCCGCAGCGCTCCTACCGGGCACAAGTGGTGCGGGCTTTTATTCCGGTGGTCCTGCTGCACATCGCCGGATTTGGGCTCTTCTTTTTCCTGGTGGAGCCGCTGCACCTGCAGCTGGGTTCCTCCGTCTTCGGCGTTGGAATTGCCGTAGTGGCGTACGTACTCGGCGTCCGGCACGCTTTCGACGCCGACCACATTGCCGCTATCGACAACACCACCCGCAAACTGGTGGACCTGCGCAGGCCGGCTGCCGGCGTCGGCCTGTTCTTCTCCCTGGGGCACTCCACCATCGTTTTCCTGATGGCGGCGCTCCTGGCCCTCGGGGTGAGCTGGGCCGTGGGCCTGAGTGATGACGGCAATGAGGTCCGCAACGGACTGGGCGTCTTCGGGACGGTTGTCTCCGGTGTCTTCCTGCTGCTGATCGGGCTGATCAACGCCGTGGCGTTTATCGGAATCCTCAAGGTGTGGCGGGCCTCGCGCAACGGCGAAATGGACGAACTGGAGCTTGAACGGCACCTGCAGGGGCGCGGCTTCATCACGCGGATTCTCAAGCCGCTGATGCGGACAATCGACCGGCCGGGAAAGATGTACGCCGTCGGTTTCCTGTTCGGACTCGGTTTCGATACGGCCAGCGAAATCGCGCTCCTTGTGCTGGCCGGTACGGGGGCCGCGACGGGACTGCCGTGGTACGCCATCCTTTGTCTGCCGCTCATCTTCGCTGCCGGCATGAGCCTGTTCGACACCCTCGATTCGTCGGTGATGGTGCGAGCCTACGGCTGGGCGAGCGTCAACGCCATCCGCAAGGTCTACTACAACCTCACCATCACAGGGCTCTCCGTGATGATCGCCGTGATGATCGGCGGCATCGAGCTCGTCGGGCTGCTGAATGAGAAGCTCGGGCTGCGCGACCCGCTGACCAATTGGATAGCCGGCATCGACCTGGAGAACGTGGGTTACATCATCGTCGGCACGCTCGTGCTGGTCTGGATCATCTCCACCGCTTACTGGAGGTTCGGCCGGGTTGAAGAGAAGTGGGCCCGGCCGCCGGACAACGCGGCCGGGGAGGAGAAGCCATGAGCAGCGCAGCGGCAAGCACACCGAGACCCGCCGTTTCAGGGACCGGCTGGCTGAAGGGCTGGTGCGAGGGACTCTCCCAGATCTTCTTCCAGAGCAACATATACACGGCACTGCTGATTCTGGCTGCCTTCGCCGTGGCGGACTGGCGCATGGCACTGCTCGTGCTGATAGGCGCTGCGGGAAACGTGGTGGGCGGGCAGCTCCTCAGGGCCGACTCAACCTCGGTGACAACGGGTATGCAGGGCTTTTGCGGCGCCCTGGTTGGTGCCGGGACCTTCTCGGCCATCGGCGGCCAGTGGGCCGCCTACCCGATCGCCCTTGTGGGCGGGTTGCTTTGTGCCCCGGTGACGTGGCTGGTTGTGGCCCTGTTCACGAAGACACCGCTGAGGATCTACGCGCTGCCCTCCACGACGGCGCCGTTCTGCATCGTGGCAACCGGGATTCTGCTCAGCACCCAGGCGCTGCACGTCAGTGCGCCTGCATCGGCCACCATCGATTCGCCGGCGGTCGCCTTCGTCCGCTCGCTGCTGACGAACGTCTCCGAGGTGGTGCTTATCAACAACGAGTGGTCCGGTGCGCTCATCCTGCTCGGCCTGTTTGTTGCGGGCTGGAAGGTCGGCCTGGCCGCTGTGCTCGGCAGTGTGGTGGGGAGCCTGTGCGCGCTGGCAATGGGAGAGGCCCTCACTGAGACCGCAAACGGCCTGGCCGGGTATTCCGGTGTACTCACCGCCATTGCGCTGGCCGTGGTGTTTCTGCGCAGCACCCCGGTGTCCTGGGTACTGGCCGTGATTGGAACTGTGGTGACCGCCGTCGTCACGGTGGTGATGCACCGCCTGGACGCTCCCACCTACACCTGGCCGTACATCCTCACCACCTGGGTATTCCTGGTGATCGCCTACTACATTCCGGCGGCCAAGCGTCCGTAGGCGGTTAGATCGACGTACCAATCCAGAGGCCGGTTACGGCTGCGGCAACGGAAAGCACGAGCATCACGATGCCGCTGATGAAAGATGCGCCGTAGCGTCCCTTTTTGAGGAGCTGCACCGTCTCATAGCTGGCCGTGCTGAAGGTGGTGTAACCGCCGAGGAACCCGGTGCCGATGACGATGCTGATATCGGTGGGCACAAAACGTTCAACGGTGAGCCCGGTGAGAAAGCCGAGCACAAGGGAACCGGAGACGTTGATGATCGTCGTCGCCCACGCGAACCGGGTCTTTGAGTGGGCGCGGATGAATCCGTCCAGCATAAACCGCACGGTGGCGCCAAGCCCGCCGGCCAGGGCCAGCAGCAGGAAAATTCCGGGGGTCATGTAGCGTCCTCCTGCTCATCCTTGCGCGGGGTCGAGGCGCGGTCATTGACCGCGGTCGCAATGGCGATGCCCGCCCAGGTGGCGCAGGCGCCGACGATCACCGTTGCCAGAGCGTAGATCACGGCAGATCCGGGCAGCCCGTCACGAAAGAGCACCGCGGTATCTGTGGCCAGTGAGCTGTAGGTGGTGAAGCCGCCGCAGAAGCCGGTGCCGAGCAGCAGCTTGAGGTTCGCGCCGGTTGGGCGCGCCTTGTCCAGGCGGGTGACGGCTTCGTAAAGGTAGCCAAGCAGGAAGGCGCCAACCACATTGATGATCGGGATGGCGATGGGAACCTCGCCGAGGTTCGGGATGACGCGCGAAAGGCCCTCGCGGCTGCCGGCACCAAAGGCGCCGCCCACGAAGACGAGCGCGATCGCTGCCCCGCGCAGGTAGGACGGGCGGCCGCTCATGGCCCGCACCAACCCGTCCGGGGAATATTCATCAGGCAGCCAGGCGGCTCGGTGCAGACGGAGCGGCCGGCATTTAGGTATGCACGGATCAACTCGGTGCCTAACTCTTCGAAGAAGCGGGCGGTCTAGGACGATGTGCCCAGCTTCGAACGGTACTCCTGCCCGCTCAGGGCTTTCAATCATGAAGCGGTCCGCGGCGGGGCAGAGCGGCGGAAAACGGACGGAGGGACCCCTTCCGCGAGGAAAGGGGGCCCTCCGAGTTGTTCCGGCTAGCCGTTTTGGGCAGCAGTGTCCTGCGGCCGCGGCGGCAGCGGTGCCGGGCGCAGGCTGGGATAGCCTTCGCGGGCCGGCGGCTCGTCGGTGGGGATCTCCGCCAGCATTTCCTTAAGGATGGCCACGCCCTGCTCCAGCTGCGGATCTTCCCCGGCCGCGTAGGCGTGCGGCGGGTAGGGAACCTCGATGTCCGGTTCCACGCCGCGGTTCTCCACGCCGAAGCCCACCCCCTGGGTGAACCAGAACGCGTAGCGCGGCTGGGTCACCGAGGTGCCGTCGGCCAGGTCGAAGCGTCCATCGACGCCGACGACGCCGCCCCACGTCCGGGTGCCAACCACGGGTCCGATCCCCCGCAGCTTGGCCACCTGGGTCACGATGTCCCCGTCCGAGCCGGCGAACTCGTCGGTGAGGATCACGACGGGGCCGCGCGGAGACTGCTCAGGGTAGGTTCCGGCCTGGTCACCGCGCGGAAGCATCCACGCCGTCACCTTCCGGCCAATCAGTTCAGCCACCAGCTGGGACGTATGTCCGCCGCGGTTGTGCCGGACATCGATGATCAGCCCGTTCTTCGCCGCCTCGCTGTCCAGGTCACGGTGCAGCTGCGCCCAGCCGCTGGCCACCATGTCCGGGATGTGCAGGTAGCCGAACGAGCCGTCAGAGGCAGCGCGCACCGCGCGGCGGTTCGCATTGACCCAGTTCTGGTAGCGCAGGCGTTCTTCACTGCGCAGGGGTACGACGGCGATGCGGCGCTGGGCAGACCCGTCCTCGCCGCTGCGGATCACCGTCAGTTCCACGACCCGTCCGCCTGCGCCGACCAGCAGCGCAGCCGGGCCCTTGTCCGCCGGGACGGGCAGGCCGTCCACAGCCGCGATGATGTCTCCGGGCCGCACGTCGGCGCCCGGTGCGCTCAGCGGGGAAATGGCTTTGGGGTCAGAGGATTCCGGGTCCAGGATACGAACTATTTCCCAGCCGCCTGTTCCCGGCCGGAGGTCCGCACCCAGGAAGCCCTGTGCCCCTCCCCCGGGCTCCGCTGCGCCTGCAGCCGTGACGTAGGCGTGGGAAGTGCCCAGCTCGCCGTGCAGTTCCCACAGCAGGTCCACCAGGTCATCATGCGAGCCCAGGTTCTCTACCAGCGGGCGGTAGCGGGCGTGCACTGCGTCCCAGTCCAGGCCGCCCATGTCCGGGGTCCAGAAGAACTCCCGCTGCAGCCGCCAGGCTTCGTCGAACGCCTGTCCCCAGACCTTCAGCGGCTCCAGCAGGACACGGATGCGGGTCAGGTCCACGGTTACGTTCTCGGGTGAATCTTCATCTGCACGGGCGCCGGCCGGCACAGCGCGAACGCGGTGCTCATGCTGAAGCACCACGGTGGAGGCGTCCCCGGAGAGCTCGTAGTCATCCAGCGCAGGCACCAGCACGGACACTTCTTTTTTGGTCAGGTCAAAGCGCTCCAGGCGCTTGCCCGGAGCCCGGTCGGAGGAGGAAGCCCGCCCGTCTCCGGTCACGCCGTAGACGTCTTCGGCCAGCCATAGCAAGGCACCCTCCGCAGCGCGCAGCTTGGCGTAGCTGCCCTGGGGAACGGGGACTGCGATGATGCGCTCTGCCAGGCGGTCCAGATCTACGGACGTCCCTGGTGCCTGTGCAGGAGCGTCCCGGGGGTCATCTGATTCTGTGGTGTCCCCAGCTGCGGGTTCCACCACGTGGGCGGAGGGACCAAAGGGAGAGGCCGTCTCCGCTGACAGGGCGATCAGGAACGGCTTGGTGGACGTCGGGAACCCGAGATCGAATCCGTGGGTGTCATAAACCGGATCAAAGCTGCGTTCGGAGAGGAACGCCAGGAACTTTCCGTCCGGGGTGAAGGAGGGACTGTGATCGTGGAACCTGCCGTCGGTCACATCGGTGACTGCCGTCTTGTCTGCCGCCGCTTCCCGGAGCCGGATCCTGCTGCGCGCGCCGTGGACGGTAACCGGTTCGGCCCACGCCAGCCACTGCGAATCAGGGCTGAACGCCAGGTCCTCTACTGCCCCGTGCCCGCTGTCAGCTATCTCAAGAAGTTCTGCGGATTCGACGTCGAGCAGGTAGACCTTGCCGAACTCGGTGGCGACGGCCACGAGTTTGCCGTCCGGGCTGGGGACCAGCTGCGAGGTGCGGGTGGGCGCCGGGAACGGGACACGGACCAGGCCGGTTCCCGCCGCCTTTTCCTGGGACGTGAGCACCGCCTCGGAAGCGCCCTGTGACGTCCCCTGGTCCTCGCTGCCGCTGGGCTGAACCGGTGCAGGGGCAGCTGCCGGCACGGCCGTGCTGCCGGCAGCAGGGCGGCCGAGAGCTGAAACCGGGCGGGGCAGCTCGGGCTCATCCTGTCCCTTTCCGGACTGGGCAGGGGCCGGCGCCGGCACTGCAACCGGGCGAGGGCCTTCGCCGGCGGGGAGGGACGCGAAAACGTCCTTGATAAACAGGGCTTCTTCGTTGTCCGGATCAGCGACGAATACCGCACGGCCGCCGGGCAGTGGCCGTCCCAGCCGGGCACGCACACCGGGAGTTGCTTCGATGACCCGGGACGGACCGTCCTTGTGGGTCAGCCAGTGAAGGGTGCCGTGGGTTTCCACCACACTGGAGGAACCTGCGGTGTCCGGAACGGCCGCCCTAAGGTGCTGCGCGGCATTCAGCGGGCGCGGGCGGCGGCTGGTCCCGGCGGAACCCAGCGTGATGTCCAGGCGTTCCGGCTCGGCGTCGAGGCTGGGCAGGAGCCACAGGGAACCGGCGGATTCGAAGATGATCCGGCTGCCGTCCGAGGACGGATGGCGGACGTAGAAGTCCTGGAAATCGGTATGCCGACGCAGGTCGGTACCGGACGGCGTCACGGAGTAGATATTGCCGTAGCCCTCATGGTCGGAGAAGAAGGCGATCCGGCCGTCAATCCACATGGGGTAGGCCAGGTTGCCGTCCAGTTCCGGGACCAGCCGGACAAACTCGCCGTTGCCGTCGGCGTCGATCCACAGTTTTCCGGCTGTACCGCCGCGGTAACGCTTCCAGCGGGCGGGCTCCCGGCTGAGCACCGATCCGATGACCAGCGGCTGCTCGTCGCCAAGTGCCGGACCATGGGCCAGGGTATCCAGCGGACCGTAGGGCAGCCGGGACGGAGCGGAGCCGTCAAGGGGGACCTCATAGGCCCAGCGGAGCCGAAGGTCCTCGAATTCGAAGGGGCTCGTTGCGATCACGGCGCCCGATGGGGAGAACCCGCGGACAGTGGTGTTGGGGTTGCCCCAGAACGTGAGCTGGCGGAAGTCCCCGCCGTCGGTATCAGCGGTGACAACTTCAGGAGCGGCACCCTGCGCAACGCTCCAGGCGATTCTTGAACCGTCGGGAGAGAATCGCGGATTGCGGGCAGGCAGCTGCATCGAGGAAACACGCCAGGCCCGGCCACCTGAGACCGGAGCAACCCACACGTCGTCCTCAGCAACGAAGGTCACGCGGTCGCCGTGCAGGTCAGGATAGCGAAGGTAGGGAGTTGAACTCATACCTCCGATCCTATCTTTCGGTGCCTGCACGCTCCTGAAGGCTTGCCGCCGCCGGAAGCACAGCAGTTATCCGCCACTGCTCACCGATCCGCTCCAGTTCCAGGAGCACTTCCTGCCGCACCGGGCCGCCCGGCTGCGCGGCAGTGGATCCGTCGCCGCGCACCTGCTCCCACGCCGAGAGGCGTGCTGAGACAGCTACGCGGGCACGGCTTCCGGACGGCTCCGCAACGGCAGCGGTCCGGAAGACTTCAATGTCCAGTCCTGCCAGCCGCTCACCGCGTTCCGCCAGTGCCCGAACCTGTTCCAGGTCTGCTGACCCGGCAGGCGAACCGGGAGAGTTGACCCAGTCCAGGAGCTGCACACTGCCCTGTTCAAACGCCCGGGCACGAAGTTCCGAGAGCACGTGGGCAGCCGCGGCAGGGTCTTCACCAGCCAGCACCGCCAATTCCTCAGCGGATGGTTCGTCCGGGGTTCCGGGTGCGGACGAAGCTGCAGTCGGGGGCTCGGCGGTGTCCGAAGCTCCTGCCGGAGCCTGTGTTCCCCCGGCTGCAGGAATGACCTCCGCAGTCTCCGGCCTCAGCAGCTGGGGCGCTGCCAGCGCCACAGCTGCAAGCACCGCCGTCGCGCCCACCAGCAGTGTGGCCGCGGTCAGCCAGGCTCTGCTGGCTGCGGCCCCGGCGCGCCTTCGTCCACCTTCCTCCCAGGGCGGTTTGAATCTCCGCTTTCCCCGCCGTTGCCTTCGCCGCGGGTTCCTGGTGCTCCCGGAAGACCGGCGGGTTCGCAGCTCCGGGCGGACGGCAGGATGTACGGCGGGCAGCAGGTCAACCGGTTCCGCCGGGCAGGTCCTCAGTACGCGTGCGGCGAAGTCCCCCGCCTGCGGCCGCAGTGCCGGATCTTCCTCGAGAGCGGAGTCCACCAGGTCCCGCAGCGCCGCCGGAAGCTCAGGGAGCAGCACGCTGAGCGGAGGGCGCAGGCCCGGCACCAGTGGCCTTCCGGTCAGCATGAACCACCCCAGCGCACCCAGCGCGTAGACGTCGGCTGCCGGCCCGGCCTCCTCGGCCGGCGGATCCGCTGCGCCCGCCGGCATAAAACCAGGAGTCCCGGTTGCCTGGTTTGCCGGCTCCGCGAGGAGCCTTCCAGTGCCAAAGTCGGCCAGCAGGGGCTTCCCGTTTGCGCTGAAGAGGACATTGCCGGGGGCCACGTCCCCGTGTGTTGCCCCCTCGGCATGCAGGCAGGCCAGCGCCCTTCCCACGGCAACCAGCACGGTAACCGCTTCACCTGCACCCAGCGTTCCGCGGGCAGCGATGAGCCGGGACAGGCTGTCTCCGGGGGCGTACTCCAGCAGCAGGCCCGGACCGGATGCCGTAGAAAGGACCCCTTCCACGCCCAGCAGGTTCTCGTGGTGGTATCTGGAGAGGATGGCCAGCTCACGGCGCAGTTCAAAGTCCTCCGAGAGGCTGTCCCGCTCCAGGGGCATCTTCAGGGCGTACCGTCTGCCCTCCCCCGGATTCTCTAGCAGCCACACGGATGAGCTGCTTCCCGTTCCCAGGCACCGGCCCACCCGCCACTGGCCCTCGGGCAGCACAGGCGCGGGCGGAGTTCCGGCGTCGCCTGCCGAAACTGACTGCCGTGCTGGATTCATCTGCATGCCGACAGTTCTAGCCGGTCCTGGACACAGGCGCAGAAGTTATCCACAGCAGGGAGAGAACGTGACGGGAAACACATCTGCTTTCCGGTCCATTCCCGGCTAGGGTAGCCCCTATGGATTTGCAGTTTCTGCGCGCTGGCCTTGCTCCGGAGTACCTGGATTACCGGGAGGGCTGGGAGCTCCAGCGCACGGCTCACCGGGACGTCCTTGACGGCAGCCGGCTGAATACGGTCTTCCTGCTGGAACACACCCCCGTCTACACCGCAGGACGGCGCACCGAACCGCATGAACGCCCCTTCGACGGCACTGAGGTGGTCAACGTAGACCGCGGCGGCAAACTCACCTGGCACGGCCCGGGCCAGCTGGTGGGCTATCCGATCCTCCGGCTGCCTGATCCTGTGCTGGTAGTGGACTACGTGGCAGCGCTGGAAGATGCAATCATCGCCGTGCTGGCTGACTACGGGGTTTCCGGCCGGCGTGTAGACGGCCGGTCCGGTGTCTGGATCACCGGAGGCGACGGCGGGCAGGACCGCAAGATAGCCGCCGTCGGAATCCGGGTGGACCACGGCGTCACCATGCACGGTTTCTCCCTAAACTGCAGCAATGACCTGGCACCGTACGCGCAGATCATTGCCTGCGGCATCACTGATGCCGGAACAACCTCCCTCAGCCAGGAAACGGGCACCCTGGTGACCCCCGCCGACGTCGTCCAGCGGGTGGAAGAAGAGCTGCAGCGCACCCTCGGGAGCCTGCTGAACCGCCCCGGAGCATCCGGACCCGCGCCTGCGGGCACCGCCACAGCCGAAAAAGCACAAGGAGCCATGACGTGACACTTGCCCCCGAAGGCCGCCGCCTGCTGCGCATCGAGCAGCGAAACGTCGCCGTTCCAGTGGAACGCAAGCCCGACTGGATCAAAGCCAAGGTCAACATCGGCCCGGAGTACGTCCATCTGAAGGGCCAGGTCAAAAAGGAAGGCCTTCACACCGTCTGCGAAGAAGCAGGCTGTCCCAACATCTTCGAATGCTGGGAAGACAAGGAGGCCACGTTCCTGATCGGCGGCTCGGAATGCACACGCCGCTGTGACTTCTGCCAGATCGATACCGGCAAGCCCTCACCCCTGGACCGCATGGAGCCGCTCAAGGTTGCGCGGTCCGTCCAGTCCATGAACCTGCGCTACGCCACCGTCACCGGCGTCGCGCGCGATGACCTGGAGGATGAAGGCACCTGGCTCTACGCGGAGACCATCCGGCAGATCCATGCGCTGAACCCGGGCACCGGCGTCGAAATCCTGATCCCTGACTTCTCCGGCAAGCCCGAATACATCCAGGCAATCTGCGACGCCGCACCTGAGGTGTTCGCCCACAACGTGGAAACGGTGCCCCGCCTGTTCAAGCGGATCCGTCCGGCGTTCCGCTACGAGCGCTCACTTGACGTGATCACGCAGGGCCAGGCCCTGGGCATGGTCACCAAATCCAACCTCATCCTCGGCATGGGTGAAACCCGGGAGGAAATCTCCGGAGCCCTGCGCGACCTGCGCGAGGCCGGCTGTGACCTGCTGACCATCACCCAGTACCTGCGCCCCAGTGAGCGTCACCTGCCGGTGGACCGGTGGGTAAAGCCGGAGGAATTCGTTGAACTGAGCGCCGAAGCCGAAGAGCTCGGTTTCCTCGGTGTGATGAGCGGACCGCTGGTCCGTTCCTCCTACCGTGCCGGCCGGCTCTGGGCAGGGGCCATGCGCAAAAAGGGCCGTGTCCTGCCGCCAAACCTGGCTCATATTGCCGATTCCGGAACTGCAGCACAGGAGGCATCCGCCGTGCTGGCCCGCCAGTAAAGCGGAGCTTTCCACCAGTCTCAGCAGGCCCGGCGCCTCCCTGTGTCACGGGGAGATTGCGCCGGGCCGTCATCACGTAGAATTGACGCATTATGGCCAACAGCACTGATTCCGACGCATCCAAGGGCGCCCGCCGCGGCCTCTTCTCCCGCAAGCCGAAGGCGGAAAAGAAGAACAAGCAGCCCGGCCGCATGAAACAGATCGCCGATGTCTTCAAAATGACCCGGCGGAACGATCCCAGCGTTATCTGGCGGATGGTTGGTGCCTTCCTCGGCATCATCGCCATCGGCCTGATCATTGGGTTCCTGATCGACAACTGGGTCACGATGCTCATCATCGCGATCCCGCTTGGTCTGCTGGCCGCCATGTTTATTCTCTCCCGCCGCGCCGAGCGGGCCGCCTTTGCCCAGATCGAGGGCCAGCCCGGAGCCTCCGGCGCTGCTCTCTCGGTTTTGCGCCGCGGCTGGATCCTTGAGGAACAGCCCGTGGCCGTCAGCCCCCGCACCCAGGACGCTGTCTTCCGTGCCATCGGCCGTCCCGGCATCGTCCTGGTGACCGAAGGCCCGTCCAACCGTGTGAAGGCCCTGGTTGACGGTGAACGCCGCAAGATGAACCGTATTGTTCCCAACGTTCCGGTCCACGTCATCCAGACCGGCCGCGGCGAGGGCCAGGTTCCCCTGCAGCAGGTGGCCAAGAAGGTCAAGAAGCTCAAGAAGTCCCTGACGAAGCAGGAAGTCCAGGCCGTCAACAAACGGCTCTCGGCCATTGGCCAGCGCCTGCCGATTCCCAAGGGAATCGACCCGTACAAGGCACGCCCGGACCGCAAGGCCGCACGCGGCCGGTAAACGAAGCCAAACAGAACGCCCCCGGCAGATTATGCCGGGGGCGTTCTTTCGTTTACGGGAGGATCAGCGTCCGTGCCTGACCTTCACCAGGACTGTTTTCATGGCCCGGTCATGCAGGCCGCGCTGGTCGGCGTCGAATATCAGGGCC
Organism: Arthrobacter sp. NPDC055585; assembly: GCF_053619115.1. Taxonomy (NCBI): domain Bacteria; kingdom Bacillati; phylum Actinomycetota; class Actinomycetes; order Micrococcales; family Micrococcaceae; genus Arthrobacter; species Arthrobacter sp. NPDC055585. The sequence continues at coordinate 2,105 of NZ_JBSHIT010000003.1, read as the reverse complement.
GGAATAACCAGGCATAGCAGGACAGTGCGTACGACGCCGGCGAGGGGGCCCGCTGCTCCGCCGTCCAGTTTCTGGACCTGCAGGCTGAAGACGCGGTGGCCGATGCTGTAGCCCAGCAGGCCAACGAGCAGGATCTGCTCCGCCGCGAACACCAGCAGGATCGAGTTTCCGGTGCCGCCGAAGAACGCGTAGGCGATGAGGGATGCCACGGCCCAGTCGACCACCAGGGCACCCAGCCGCGGGCCAACCCGGGCAATGGAGCCGGGGCCGGTGCGGGGCCTTCCCAGCCTGCGGCCCGGCCAGTTGCTTTCATCTGACGGGGGGCCTTCGAGCCATGAACCTAAGCTTCTTCTGTCAACCACCGTTTAAGACTACCGGGTTGTGCCGGCCCTGCGGACGGACTGTGAAGCGGCCAATTATGCCTGTCACAGCGCGCACAGGCTAGGGTGGTCACAGGAGCATGATGCACGTAACGTTGCCGAAACATTGGTGACACGGGCGGGTAATGGGGTGCTCCTAGACTATTTTCAGTTGCCGGATCCTGCGGGAATCACCGACTGGCGCCTGGACAGGCCACCGCCCGAGGCCTTCCAACCAAACATGTATAAGGAGCATAGACACGATGTTCAAGAATGCGGACGAGGTCCTCAAGTTCATCGCTGACGAAGATGTGAAGTTCGTCGACATCCGGTTCACCGACCTTCCCGGCGTGCAGCAGCACTTCAATGTGCCGGCCAAGTCTGTGGACGCCGACTTCTTCGTCAACGGCCAGCTCTTCGACGGGTCCTCCATCCGCGGTTTCCAGGGAATCGCCGAGTCCGACATGCAGCTGATCCCCGACGTCACCACCGCGTTCCTGGACCCGTTCCGCATCGAGAAGACCCTGGCGCTGAACTTTTCCATCGTCAACCCGCGCACCGGCGAGCCCTACCACCGCGATCCCCGCGGCGTGGCTGAGCGTGCCGAGGCCTACCTGGCTTCCACCGGCATCGCCGACACCGCGTTCTTCGCTCCCGAAGCCGAGTTCTTCATCTTTGACAACGTCCAGTACGAATCCGCCCCGCAGGGCAGCTTCTACAAGGTCGACTCGATCGAGGCACCCTGGAACAGCGGCCGCGAAGAAGAAGGCGGCAACCTGGGCAACAAGACCCCGTTCAAGGGCGGCTACTTCCCCGTTGCTCCCGTCGACAAGCAGGCCGACCTCCGCGACGCCATCTGCGTCGAGCTGGACAACGCCGGCCTTGAGGTCGAGCGCTCCCACCACGAGGTTGGCGGTGCCGGCCAGGCTGAAATCAACTACAAGTTCACCACGCTGACCCACGCGGCTGACGACCTGATGAAGTTCAAGTACATCGTCAAGAACGTTGCCGATGCCTGGGGCAAGTCCGCCACGTTCATGCCGAAGCCGGTCTTCAACGACAACGGCTCGGGCATGCACTGCCACCAGTCGCTCTGGAACGGCGGCGAGCCGCTGTTCTACGACGAGAAGGGCTACGCCGGCCTCTCTGACGTTGCCCGCTGGTACATCGGCGGCCTGCTGAAGCACGCCTCTGCTGTCCTGGCCTTCACCAACCCGACGGTGAACTCCTACCGCCGCCTGGTCAAGGGCTTCGAAGCCCCGGTCAACATGGTCTACTCGCAGGGCAACCGCTCCGCCGGTATCCGCATCCCGATCACCGGTTCCAACCCGAAGGCCAAGCGCATCGAGTTCCGCGCTCCGGACCCCTCCTCCAACCCGTACCTGGCATTCGCTGCACAGCTGATGGCAGGCCTGGACGGAATCAAGAACCGCATCGAGCCGGCAGATCCGATCGACAAGGACCTCTACGAGCTCCCGGCCGAGGAAGCCAAGGACATCCAGAAGGCTCCGGGCTCCCTCGAGGAAGCCCTGGATGCCCTCGAAGCTGACAATGAGTTCCTGCAGGCAGGCGGCGTGTTCACCCAGGACATGATCGAGGCCTGGATCGCTTACAAGCGTGAGAAGGAAATCTTCCCGCTCTCCCTGCGCCCGAACCCCTACGAGTTCGAGCTCTACTACGGCGTCTAGGACGTTCCGCGGCTGACCCCAGCTGCTTCAAAGGCCCGCACTGCCGCTTCGGCGGCCG